>NZ_JBEYYF010000033.1:0-52094 GCF_040645415.1 Pseudonocardia sp. NPDC046786
ACATCATCATCAGACACATGTGGACCGACGCGAGACGCTCCACGACAACCACACCGACCAACTTGGCGACTGCTGCTTGACAAGAGAGCTTCGAGAGCGTGAACGCCCGGATCCGGCGGGCGGTCAAGGCCCGCGGTCACTTCCCGAACGAGGCCGCCGCGCTCAAGTGCGTCTACATGGCGATCATGAGTCTCGACCCCACCGGCACCGGGCAGCGCCGGTGGTCGATCCGCTGGAAGCCCGCCCTGAACGCCTTCGACATCGCCTTCGACGGACGCCTGTCCGCCGGACGCAAGTAACCCGACCAACCTCAGTTACACCGGAAAGTTGACAGTCCCACCGCATGACGCCGAGGAAGGAGAGACCGGTGGAGCAGTTGACGTACAGCGTGGAGCAGGTCGCCGAGATGCTGGGCGTGGCCCGAGGAGTCGCCTACGAGCAGGTCCGGTCCGGGGAGATCCCGGCCATCCGGGTCGGCCGCCGATGGCTGATCCCGCGGAACCGCTTCCACGCCTGGCTCGACGGCGAGGTCCGGGAGTCCGTGCGGGGCGTGGCCTGATGGGGTTCGTGCGTAAGACCGACGGTGGGCGCTACAAGGCGTTCTGGCGCGACCCGACCGGGCAGCAGCGCTCCAAGACGTTCCGGACCAAGAAGGAGGCCGGCGCGTTCCTCGCGGAGACCGAGACCTCCAAGAGCCACGGGACCTACGTGTCCCCGCACGCGGGTCGGACGACGTTCGGTGACCACGCCGAGGCATGGTCCGCCTCGTGGAACACCGAGCAGACCACCGCGGCCCGGGACCGCTCGGTGATGCGTACCCACGTCCTGCCCCAGTGGGCGGACTGGCAGCTCGCGAAGATCGACCACCTGTCCGTGCAGCAGTGGGTGACGGAGTTGGGCCACACCCGGTCTCGGGCCACTGTCGCCGAGGCATACCGGCTCACCGCGGCGGTCCTGCGCTCGGCGGTACGGAATCGACTGATCGCGTTCAACCCGGCCACGGACGTCCGGATCCCGAAGCGGCGCCGACAGGACACCGACGAGCGGGTGATCAGCCGGGAGGATCTTCGCGAAGTGCTCCTGCCCGCCGTTCCGGAGCGTCATCGGGCGCTCATCGCCACAGCGGCCGGAGCCGGCCTCCGCTGGGGTGAGGTCGCCGGGCTGCGGGAGGACGTCGTGGACCTCGATGCCGGGACGGTGTCCATCGTGCGCACGGTGATCGAGGTCGCGGGCAAGCGGAGCTTCAAGCCGTTCCCGAAGTCGACGGCGGGCCGTCGCGTCGTCCCGCTCCCCCAGTGGGTCGTGACTGCAATCCGGGAGCACCTGCGCCGCTGGCCGCAAGAGTCGACATCGCCGATCTTCGCGAACGAGTTCGGCGGACCGCTGGGCCGGACGATCTTCCGCTCGCGGGTTTGGCGGCCGTCGCTCGTCCGGGCCGGTCTCCTGGGCTCGGTGGTCCAGGTCGGTCCGAAGCTGTTCCGGGCCCGCTGGCTCGACCGGGAGGGCAACCAGCACACGGAGACTGCCCCGACGTACGCCCAGGCCGTGATGGAGGTCGCCCGCAGCAGCGCCGATGGTCTCCGCTTCCACGACCTGCGCCACTCGTACGCCACCTGGCTCGTCGACGACGGCGTTCCGCCGAACATGGTCCAGCGGGTCCTGGGGCACGAGCGCTCGTCCACGACGCTGGACCTCTACACCCGGCGGACCGACAACTCGGCGCGCATCCTCCAGGCACTCGACGACGAGGACCCGGACGACGGCATCGGAGCCGCAGGCATCGGGCAGCGTGCCTGATGACCGCTGCTGCCTCCACGCTGCCTGCTCGACCCGGGGAACGAGAAAACCCCCGGTCCCGAACCTCTTGCGAGGCTGTGACCAGGGGTTTTGACTGTGGGCGATACTGGGATCGAACCAGTGACCTCTTCGGTGTGAATGCGGCCCGGCTTACGTTCCTGCTGCTGGCGAGGCTTGTACAACGCGCTGACCTGCCGAGCTTCTACCGGCTCGGTGCGGCCCGTACCCGCGGCACCTGGCAGGGATGTTCCCTCGATGTTCCTCGTGATCATCGGGCCGGACGGCACGGCGTCTCCCCTGCCCACTCCCCTCCCTGCCCCGATACGAGGCCGCACGAGCATGGTTCGTGTGGTGTCCAGGGCCGCCGGCAGGCGGTCGCGGAGCGACGGTTCTGTGTGGGGCTAGGGGTCCCCGCACAGGTTCGCCCTGGATGGCGCGCGAACCATGTACGACCGTCGGCCGGCTCGGGGCAGGTCTGAGCTTCCGAGCGGCCAGCGCTTCTCAGCCGAAGGTAGCTACTCCTCAAGGTTCAACGCCTCGATGAGGCTCAGTTCGGTACAGTCACCACAACAAACAGAATCGGAGAATTCCGTGACTCTCGCCTCACCTCTCGACAGTACCGGTGCGACAGATTTCTCGATCCCTGAGTTAGTTAAGTACGCAGAATCTGGCACTATCCGGATCCCAACTTTTCAACGATCATTTGTCTGGGACGGTTCAGACGTTCGAAAGCTATTCGATAGCTTGTATCGTGGATTTCCAGTCGGCACACTACTTCTCTGGCAACAACCCGCAGAACAGGAGACAATCTTCTTCGGCCCCATCAGGGTCAATGCACCCCAAACTACACACGCTCTATGGGTTGTAGACGGCCAGCAGCGCGTTACTTCACTTTTTGCCTGCTTGAGTTTGCTCGCGGCCGGAGTTGATGAGCGATTCGAAGTCTACTTCGATTTAGAGACAAAGCGGTTCGTCAACGCGAAGAATGGAGTCATAAGCCCTCGTGCGATTCCACTTCGAGAAGCGCAATCATCCAGGAGCGCTGCAGCTTGGACCCGCAAGAGCGCCGACGACCTCGAACCTGACGATTTCGATGCCGCTGACGCTCTAGTTGGAGTCATCCGCGATTATAGAATTCCAGCCTACGTTGTCTCTGGCGACAATCAAGCTCTCCTCAGGGAGGTCTTCGACCGAGTCAATTCAGCCGGGCGACCAATTACGCGAGCACAGACTTTCCATGCGCTCTTTGCTAACGACACTCAACCGGGTAGCCCAGCAAGCGTTTCGAGGGCACTTAGCTCGACAGGATTTGGCGAGATCGATGATGGGCGGATTGTGCAGAGCCTCCTCGCAATTCGAGGAGGGAACGTCCAGCGCGACATTCATGACGAGTTTGTTTCTGGCGACGATCCCGCCGAATGGTACGACAAGGTCGAAGCCGCCCTTGGTAGAGCGATAGAGTTCCTCCAGAAGCAAGGTATTCCGCATCTACTACTTATGCCTAACACGCTTCCCCTTCCGGTTCTTGCAGCATTCTTTCATCTACATCCAGAGCCTTCGCCTTGGATTGAGCGACTACTTAGTCGCTGGCTCTGGCGTGGATGGGTACGAGAATTCGGCCGAGAGGGCGGCCAGACTCCAACGATGCGCCGGGCAATTACGAGTGTGAACCCGCGAAAACTGGCCCCGAATGAAGCTCCTGATGAATACTTGGCAGTAAAGCGGCTACTCGACTACGTACCCGACGTCGCACCTCCCGAATTGCCAATCTCCCCCCTTCGCACTGACAAATCGTGGAGTCGACTCCTACTACTTTCTCTAGTTGACCTTCGCCCGAAGAACTTGAATGGCACAGAAATGAACGTTGCCGCAGAGCTCAACCAGTTCGGTGCAGGTGCGATCCGTGAAATCGTACCTAACCACCGGTCTCGGGCCGCTTCTCGTGCTTTCTGGCCGGCGAACTCTGTCCGTCCGACAGGAAATGAGTTGCAAGACATACTCGACAGTCACGCCATCAGCGAATCCGCAGCTAATGCCCTGAAAATCGGCGATCGAGCTGAATTCATCGAGGTCCGCGAGCGCGATCTAACTATCCTACTTCAGGAGTTTCTGAACTCTAAGCTTGAGGTAGGAGCATCGAATCGACCACCGATCGCAGATCTACTGGTTCTAGATATGGAAGATTCCGCCGATGGCCCGTGATTCGTCACTGCTTATTCAGCTACAGGACCCGTCTGGCGTTTGGGTTGACGTCGGACACCTCGATTCCCGATATGAGCGCAACTCGTTTGAGTTTCTGGACTCGTACTGGAAGTTGCCACACCGGCCAATCCTTGGGCAGCGATTCGAAGAGCGTGGAGCGTCTTGGAAGCCAAGCTCACATACGGCCCTACCGACCTGGTTCTCACATCTATTGCCGGAGGGCCGCTTACGCGCAGCAGTTGCCGACGCAAGCGGGACAAATAAGAAGCGAGAGTTCGAGCTGCTCATGCGCCTCGGTCGAAATGACCTGCCTGGCGCGTTGCGTGCGGTTCCTGCAACTGACCGCGACACAACGGGCGTGGGCGATTTCGACGAAGACAGCGATACATCAAGTCCCGACGAGCAGAATCCGCTGCTCAAGTTTAGTCTTGCTGGAGCACAACTGAAGTACTCGCTCGCTGGATCCAAGAAGGGGCTGACAATACCTGCTTCAGGCGAAGCAGGAACCGTCATTCTCAAACTCCCAGACGAGCGAGCAGGATTTAGTGGAGTTCCCGAGGCAGAACACGGCAGCCTACAGCTCGCCCGAGCAAGTGGCATTCGCGTTCCTGACAACTGGCTTGTTAACGTAGACTCGATTGCCGGCCTAGAGAAGTGGGCGGTCACTACCAACGGACAAGCTCTTGCCATCGATCGATTCGATCGTAGTCCACGCGGGCGGGTGCACATGGAAGAGGTTGCACAGATCCTTCTAGTGCCGACCGCAATCGAGAATGCCAAGTACATGCGAGCAAACCACGAAACAGTTGCACGCATCACTGGCGCTCTTTGCACTCTCGAGGAGGTCGGCGAGATAATTGACCGGATTACCTTCAATATCCTGCTAGGAAATGGAGACGCTCACCTGAAGAACTGGGCATTCATTTATCCAGACGGACGTTCCGCACAGCTTAGCCCACTGTACGATGTATTACCGACAGTTCTATACATTGCCGAGGACCGAATGGGGATGAAGCTAGATGATCAGCGCTCGTTTGAAGCTGCTTCGCGAGCGAGCTTCAACCGCTTGGGTGAGCGCAGTGGATTTGGAGGCAGCGCAGCCCAAGAACGCGCCCTGAACGCAGCGGCGAAAGTAATAGAGAATTGGGCACTATTACGCGACTACCTTACGGCTGAGAATTATCGCGTTCTCACTGATCGCCTATCACGACTTGGCATCGTGAACGATCTCAGGTCCATCTGAGCTGGTGGCGGGCGTGCGCGCGCCGGCCGCCGGGCCGGAGGCAGGAGGCGGACGGTAGCGACGCCGCCCGTCCGGCCCGTCAGGGCCGGCTTGAAGACGTAAGGAAAGTCCTCACCGGCCGAGCGGGTGGATTCCGGTCGACCACGGTCAATGGTCCGGGCGGACGCCCGGACAGCCTCCTAGGCTCGGAGATGTGATGGTCCTCGACGCAGCCCGCTCGGTGGCTGAGCGCCACCTTGCCGAGGCGTTGCCGCGTCGCTGGAACCACGTCCAGGGCGTCGCCACACGCGCTGAGATCATCGACCCACATCTCGATGGCGGCCCGGTCCTCGTCGCCGCCTGCTGGCTCCATGATGTCGGCTACGCGCCGGACCTCGGTGCGACACGGTTCCATCCGCTCGACGGTGCCCGTGCACTTCGCGACTGGGGTGCGGACGACCTGATGTGCGGCCTGGTCGCGTTCCACTCAGCCGCCGCACACGAGGCTGACGTCCTGGGCCTGCTCGACGAGTTGCGCGCCTTCGACGATCCGCAGGGACTTGTGCGCGATCTGCTCTGGTACCTGGACATGACTACGAGCCCGGACGGCGAGCGCGTCTCGTTCGACGACCGCATGGCCGAGGTGCGGGAGCGCTACCCCGCCGACCACTACGTGAGCCGCGCTCTCGACGGCAGCATGGCCGACCGCCGTGGCGCCGTAGACCGCGCAGAGGTGTGGCTATCGTCCGTGGGCCTGGCTGGTCAGGTGTAGTACGGGTCCCGCCGGCTGAACCCGTGCTCGATCCGCAGCCGGATCGACGGGTGCACCTCGATGCCGTCCAGCTCGGCCCGCTCGACCCACAGCACTTCCGAGGACTCGTCGCTCGTCCTCGGTTCCCCGCCCTCCGGCCGGGCGCGGAAGCAGATGGAGAACTCCTGTCGGACCTCGCCGTCGCTGTAGGCCATGACGTGGTCGGGGTTGCTGTAGATCCCGACCAGGCTGGTGACCTCGATGTGG
Source organism: Pseudonocardia sp. NPDC046786 (assembly GCF_040645415.1). Taxonomy (NCBI): domain Bacteria; kingdom Bacillati; phylum Actinomycetota; class Actinomycetes; order Pseudonocardiales; family Pseudonocardiaceae; genus Pseudonocardia; species Pseudonocardia sp. NPDC046786. The sequence continues at coordinate 6,240 of NZ_JBEYYF010000033.1, forward strand.
AGGCCGGTCTCTTCGTCGGTCTCGCGGACCGCGGTCTCGGTCATGGTTTCGCCGAGCTCGTGGCGTCCGCCGGGGAGCGCGTAGAGGTTGTTGTCGGTGCGGCGGATCATCAGCAGCCGGTCGCGCTTGTCGGTGACGAACGCGCTCACGGCGATGACGATGCTGGTCGCCTTCGGGGCGTCCGGGTCATGGAAGTGGTCGGTCCGGGCCACGCGCCGGTCACCAACGCGCTGGGGTCGAGGTGCTCCACACGTCGACGAAACTACGCGCATAGGTGTCGAACAGGTCCCCGGCGCCGAGCTTGCGCAGATGCAGCGCCGGGGCGTGGGCGCCGGGGACCCCGTAGACGTGGGTGTTGATGATGGCCTGGTCGTCGAACCGAAAGATCGAGTTGTAGAGCGTGGTCGTGTGGAAACGGAACTCGATGCCCGGGGTGTCCAGTAGCGGCCGGTACGCGGCCAGCCCATAGCGGATCCGCGCGGCCAGCGTCCCGGTCCCGAGGCGTTCTTCCTGGCTGCGCAGCTCGACGGCGTCGCTGTCGGGGTCGCCAAAGTTGATCCGCACGGTCACCCCGGCGCCAGCCTTCTCAGCCACGGTGCGAATGAAGTCCGGACGCTCGATGAGGAACTGGCCGGCGTGGACCAGGACGTCGATTCGGTCGGTCGCCGAGGCGAGCAGCTCGTCCCACAGCTCTGCGGGGACCGCGCCGCGGTGCGGGTAGGCGGCGACGATCTCCGAGGCCGCGATCTTCGCCTGACGCTCGGGCGGTACCGCTGCGGGCCACAGGTAGGACTCGCTCTGCCCGACCAGCGCGGACAGCGCGGCCCGGTGCCGTGCGTACGGGGTGCGGCCCTGGGTAGCCCACCGCTCGACGGTCTTGGCGTCGACGCCGATCTGCTCGGCCGCCGTCGCGGGCGTGAGGCCGGCGCTCATCAGCGCGTCGCGCAGTCGCTCGTTCGCCATCGCCGTACCCCTCCGTGGACACGAGCTGGGACGTCTTGATTCTAGCTGAGACGTCCTGAGATGTCCCTCTGTGTGGTCGGGCCGTCCCGGTGATTTCCGGAGTCTTGGACCTGCCCCGCTACGAGGGCCATCCCGATTCAGTCCCTGGAGGACGGTCATGGCAACGATCAAGGTCGACACCACCGGCACCCGCTACACCGTGGGCGCGGCTCCGCGTCCGAAGAACGACATGGACGGCCGTCAGCGCACCGACCGCCAGACCGGGACGCCGCTGTTCACCACGCAGCTGGTCAAGGTCGACGCCGAGGGCGCGGAGATCCTGACCATCACCACACCGGGGGCTCCGCAGGTCGAGCAGGGCGCAGAGGTCCGCCCGGTCGGGCTGATCGCGATCCCGTGGCAGCAGGGCCAGCGGGCCGGTGTGGCGTTCAAGGCCGACCGGATCGAGCCCGCGCACGCGCAGACGTCCAAGGCGTCCTGACCGCCTGTCTGGTCGGTGGTGCGGGTCGGGGCTGTCTTCCCCGGAGTCCCGCCCCGCACCCCGACGCTCCGTCGCTGTTCGCGCTCCCCGCCTCGTCGCTCGCCCCGCGTCCGGAAGGCCCTGTCATGGCTCGCAACGCCGCTCCTGCCCGCACCTTCGGTGCCGGGAAGTCCCGTGTGGACTCCTTCGAGATCATCTCCGCCCCGCCCGCCAACCCCGCCGTCCGCGTCGCCGCCCTGCTGCTGCGGCTGCGTGCGGAGCTGTTCGTCCTCGTCGTCGGTGTGTGGGCGTGGGTGGCGGTGGGCCCGGACCACGTCCGTGATGAGGCCGGCCGATTCGTCGCCGTCCCGGGCACCGGCTTCGACACCACGACGCGGGTCGCGCTGTTCGTCGCGATCGGGCTGGTGCTCGCGGGGCTCCCGTGGACGCGGCGGTTCCTGTTCCACCGCGCTCAGGCCGTGCTGACCCGTCACCGGGTCCGGCAGACGCTCCTGGAATGCCGGGTCCTGAACTCCCGCTCCCGGGCCTGCCCGCTCACCGTGTGGGCCCGCCCGACTCGGGTCGGGGAAGCGGTGTGGGTAGTCCTGCGCGCCGGGATCTCCCCGACCGCGATCGCCGAGCAAACCGAGGAGCTGGCATCGGCGTGCTTCGCCCGCGAGGCCCGCGTCGTCCCGTGGCCGCGGTTCACCACCGTGGTCCGAGTCGAGATCATCCGCCGCGACCCGCTGGCGCCGAACCTGATCCGCTCGGACCTGTTCCGCTACGCCTCCGGCGACATCCACGCCCCGGGCTGGCCCACCAACGACGGCCCCGACTCGCCGGTCCCGACCCCGCGCCGGGAGCCGTCCCGCTCGGCGCTGCCCGCGGCACCTCAGCCTGCGTTCGACGGCCCGTCCGACAGCGGTCGTGGTGGGGACTGGTCGGACTATGTCTGAGCACCCGCCCACACAGCCCCTGCCACTGAGCACCGATGACGAGGACTCTTCGGGGCGGCTGGTCCGCCCGCTGGTGGTCCTGCGCCGGTGGGCCGATGAGTACCGCGCCCACCGCCGCGAACGCCGCACCGACGAGGGGCCGTCGATTTGGGAGCCGATCCACCTCGGTACCGGCGAGGACGGGTGTCCTGTCCGGGTCCCGCTGATCTACCGCAACATGCTCTTGGCCGGTGAGCCCGGCGCGGGGAAGTCGGTGGGTTTGAACAACATCGTCGCCCACGCCGCGCTCGCCACGGACTGCCGACTGTGGCTGTTCGACGGCAAGATCGTCGAACTCGGCCTCTGGCGGTCGTGCGCGGACCGGTTCGTCGCCAACAGCCTCGACGACGCCATCGCCGCTCTGCTGGACCTGCAGTCGGAGATGGATCAGCGCTACGCCGTCCTCGACGACGAGCGGCGCCGCAAGATCGCCCCCGCCGACGGCGTCGCGCCGATCGTGGTCGTCCTCGACGAGCTGGCCTACTTCTCCGCCACCGTCGGGACCAAGCGCGAGCAGGAAGCCTTCTCCGTGCTCGTGCGTGACCTGGTGGCCCGGGGCCGTGCAGCCGGGATCATCGTCGTCGCGGCGACGCAGCGGCCCAGCTCGGACATCATCCCCACGAGCCTGCGGGACCTGTTCGGCTACCGGTGGGCCTTCCGCTGCACTACCGACGCCAGCTCGGACATCGTGCTCGGCCACGGCTGGGCTTCCCGCGGTCACTCCGCGGCGAGCGTGGCTCCGGAGACCAAGGGCATCGGGTTCCTCCTCGCCGAAGGCGGTGTCCCGCGGCGGATCAAGGCCGCGCACCTGTCCGACGAGCAGGTCTACGCCCTGGCCGACCGTGCCGCCATGCGACGGCTCGCCGCCGGGATCGCCCACGGCCAGGACCTCGACGACACCACCGGTGGTGCCGCATGACCGCCCGCCCGACAACGGCCGAGCTGGTCCACGCAGGGCTGCGTCGGTGCGCGGCTGCTCGCCGTCAGGCCAGCTCCCGCTACGAGCGCGGAGCCGTCACCGCCGCTGAGTGGGCCGACGCTCTCGCCGCGTTGCACGCCCGCGACGCCCGCTGGTGGTCTGTGCTCGCCCGCAGCGCCGTCGCCGACCACACGATCCCACTCGTCTACGTCGCGGCTGTGTCCGACGCCGAGGCCGGCGCCCTGCGCTCCGCCGCCGACTGGGCCCGGACCGCCCGCGAGTACACCGGCACCGCTGTGGCTCGGGTGGCGTGATGAGCACCGGCCACGGCTCGGCGACCGTCGACAGCCTCGCGGCCCGACGCCTGTCCCGCCTGGCCGGAGCCACCCCCGCCGCCGACCTGGTCGCTGCCGCAGGTCGCCGGGAGGACTTCGCTGGGTGGCTGCGCCACGTCACCCCTGCCGCCGGGTGCGCCCACCCGATCCGCCTGTCCGGGACGGTGTTCCGGGTCAAGGAAGCCACCGGCCGCATCACCTCCGAGCGCCACACCGCGGAGATGCCCGACGGCCTGATTTACACCGCCTGCGGCAACCGCCGCGCCTCTGTCTGTCCCTCGTGTGCCGAGACCTACCGGGCCGACACCTTCCAGCTCGTCACCGCCGGGCTGGTCGGCGGTAAGGGCACCCCCGCGAGCGTGGCCGGGCACCCGTGCGTGTTCTTGACCGTCACCGCCCCGTCGTTCGGTCCGGTCCACGCCCACCGCACCGATCGGAAAGGCCGGCCTCTTCCGTGCCGCCCCCGCCGCGACGACACGAGCTGCGAGCACGGGACCGGGTACGCCTGCTGGGAGCGCCACGCCGCCGACGACCCGCGCGTCGGGCAGCCGCTGTGCTTGGACTGCTACGACCACCCGCACCAGGCGGTGTGGAACTTGCACGTCGGAGAGCTGTGGCGCCGCACGATGATCGCCGCCACCCGCAACCTGCGGCAGCTCGAGAAACTCACCGGCGCCAAGCTCCGTCTGAGCTACACCAAGGTCGCCGAGTTCCAGGCCCGCGGCGCGGTCCACCTGCACGCCCTGGTTCGGCTCGACGGCCGCGACCCCGACCCGGCGCTGTCGCACCTGACCCTGTCGCCCCCGCCCGGGATCTCCGACGCCCAGGTCGCGCTACTGCTCCGTGGAGCGGTCACCGAGACCTCGTTCACCACCGCCTCGCACCCCTACCGGCCCCACGGGTGGCCGATCGCGTGGGGTGAGCAGGTCGACCCACGCCCGGTCCGGCTCGCCGCTCGCGACCTCGACGACGCTGCGGAGATCACCACGACCGCCGTCGCCGCCTACCTCGCCAAGTACGCCACGAAGGCGACCGAGACCGCCGGGCACCTCTCGACCCGGCTGCGTCCGGACACGGTGCGCTCCTACACCGACCACACCACCCACACCGGCCGTCAGATCGACGCCTGCTGGCGCCTCGGACAACGCCCCGTCGGCTGGGACCCCGACGACTGGTCCACGTCCTGGGGACGGCTGTGGCGATGGGCGCACATGCTCGGATTCGCCGGCCACTTCTCCACCCGCTCCCGGCGCTACTCCACCACCCTCACCGCGTTGCGGCAGGCACGGCGGGACTGGCAGCGCGACCACGCCAACCCCCGCCCCGCTGCGGATGAGGTCGAGCGCCTGGACGGCGAAGACACGACCGAGGTGGTCATCTCCGCGCTGCACTTCGCCGGGATCGGCTGGCACACCACCGCTGACGCGCTGCTGGCCAACACCGCGGCCGCCCAGGCACGGGCCAGGAGGCGTGCCGCCCGCGAGGAACTGACCAGCACGGCCGGATGAGGAAGGAACGGAGATGACAGACAACCACTCGGTCCTGCGGCTACCGGACCGGAGCGATGACGCGGTCTCGCTGCGTGACATCCCGGCGCCGCAGGTCTACACCGTGCGCCAGGTGGCCGGCCTGCTCGGGCTCAACTTGGGCATGACCTACGACCTGATCCGAAAGGGCGAGATCCCGGCCAAGCGGCTCGGCCGACGGTGGCTCGTCCCGCGTGAGTCGTTCCACGCCTGGCTGCTCGACATGGCGTCGGCGTCGTGAGCATCCACGTCACACCGAACGGGCAGTACCGGGCCAAGTGGCGCGACCCGTCCGGGCGGCAGCGCTCGAAGAACTTCGCGACCAAGCGCGAGGCGCGGGACTTCCTCGCGACGGTGCGGACCTCGGCGTCGAACGGCACCTACGTCGACCCGCAGGCCGGTCGTCAGCGCTTCGCCGAGCACGCCGAAGCATGGCTGGCGAGCAGGACCGGGGAATCCACCACCCGGGCCCGGGACGCCTCCGTCATGCGCACCCACGTTCTTCCGCAGTGGGGCGACTGGCAGCTCGGCAAGATCGATCACCTGTCCGTGCAGAGCTGGGTGAGCGAGCTCGGCCGCCGCCGCTCCCCCGCGACGGTCGCCGAGGCACTGCGGCTGACCTCCGGTGTCCTGCGCTCGGCGGTGCGGAACCGGCTGATCCCGTACAACCCGTGCGAGGACGTGACCCTCCCCCGCCGCCGCAAGCACGACCACGACGACCGGGTGATCACCCGTGACCAGCTCTCGGGCGATCTGCTCCCGGCCGTCCCGGCCCGGTACCGCATGCTGGTCGCCACCACGGCGTGGACGGGGCTGCGCTGGGGCGAGGCCGTCGGGTTGCAGAGCGACGCCTTGGACCTGGCCGGAGGGACGCTGCGGGTCATCCGCACCGTCGTCGAGGTCAGCGGGAACACCGACTACAAGCCGTACCCGAAGACCGGGGCCGGCCGCAGGACGGTGCCGCTCCCCCGCTGGCTCGTGCCGCAGCTGCGTGACCACGTCGCCCGCTACGGGCTCGGTGAGCGGGGCCTGGTGTTCCCCAACGCCGTCGGCAAGCCGCTGCGGCGCACACTGTTCCGCTCGCGGATCTGGCGGCCGTCGCTGGTCCGGGCCGGGCTGCTCGGCTCGGTCGAACACACCGGCTCCCATGAGTTCACCGGCCGCTGGATCGACGACGAGGGACGCGCGAACACGCTCGTCCGCGAGACCCACGCGGCGGCCGTCAAGGCGGTGGCGAGCGCGGCGGGCACCGGACTGCGGTTCCACGACCTGCGCCACTCGTACGCCACCTGGCTCGTCGACGACGGCGTGCCGCCGAACATGGTGCAGCGGGTGATGGGCCACGAGAGCGTCACCACGACGCTGCAGCTCTACACGCGGCGGACCGAGAACCACGACCGCATCCTCGACGCCCTGGGCGGCTCGATGCTCGGCGCCGACGGCCCCGACGACGAGGACCCGGACGACGGCCCGACCGCGGGAATGGCGGTGCCGCGGTGATCCGGGAATGTTCCCTGAATGTTCCCCGGGAACGACTGAGGCCCAACCCGAATTGCTCGGATTGGGCCTCTGACCTGCGTGGGCGATACTGGGATCGAACCAGTGACCTCTTCGGTGTGAACGAAGCGCTCTCCCCCTGAGCTAATCGCCCTCAGCGGTGTCCCGTACTTTACACAGCCCGCTCCCCCACCCACCGCGGGGGGTCGGTCCCGATCACCGCACCTCCGGCACGACCCCCGGTGCAGGCATCCCGCCCGGCGCCGGCCCGACCGGCGACGGCCCCATCATCGGCTTGAGCGGCGACTCCAGCCAGGCCCACTCGATCCCGAGCCATCCGCCGACGGTGTCGAACACCCCGAACAGCCACGCGCAGACCGCGACCACACCCAGGATCAGCGTCATCACCAGCAGCTGGACCGGCCGGGTCTGCCGGTGCATCCAGGCCACCCAGGCGTCGTAGCGCACCCGCACCCAGTGCAGCAGCCGCTTGGCCCAGCGGAACTCGGCGGCGAGCACGCCGAGACCGAGGAAGATGATGGCCCAGCCGGGGCCGGGCGCGGGGAGCGCGATGATCCCGAGGATCACGATGGCGGTGCCGAGCACGCCCGCGGTGATCCGGTAGCTCAGATCGAGCACGGGCCGGCAGGCGACCTCGGCCCGGAAGGCCCGGTAGCGGACCTTGGTCCGCCGGAACCACTTGCGGATCCCGGTGTACCGGCGGCGGCTCTGCTGCCCCGCCGCCGGTGCACCGGCGTCGTTCTGCTCCGTCGTACTCAGGTCCCCACCTGCCCAGCCGCGACTACTGCCGTGGGCTCGGAAGGGGCCTCCCTTCCGTGCTCCAGCGAGACGGCGTACGCACCGAACGCCTCTCGGTCAACCGATGCTACTGACAACGGTCCGACGGTCCCCGACCGGACGTCGAACGTCCCGAGTGCCCGCGGGGTCCCGTCTGCCTCGAGCCCCCACAGCACATAGGTCTGTGCGTCGACCTGGTTGGGCTCGAGTCCCATCGGCACGATCTCGCGGCCGCCGTCGTGCACCAGCACCGCCGCGACGGCGGGCTCGCCCGCCTCCGGGGCCAGGAACGCGTGCGACGTGCCGGGCTGGGCGAGCGCGGTGAGCACGCCCTCCATCTGCCGGGCCTGCGCGATGCTCGCGTCCCGCTCGGCGCGCATGCTCTGGAACTCGGTGAGCACCACACCTCCGCCGACGACGACGGCGAGCGCGGCCAGGGCCGCGACCAGCACCCGTCCGGCGCGGCGCGGCTTCCGGCCGGCCCGTCCGGGACCGCTCCCGGCACCGCCGTCCGGCCGCCCGGGCCGCGACGGCCCCGGCCCCGGCGCCGGACCCTGGCGCGGCCCGGCGACCGGCTCCGGGCGCGGCGGCCCGGCCGGCACCGGCGGCGGCACGGCCGCGGGCGGCGGGAACCGGCCGGACGCCGGGTCGGCGGGCGGGCCGGGCTGCCTGCGCGCGTGCCGCGGGGCCTGCGGCGGCGGGCCGAGCCGGTCCCCCGGCACCGGACGCTCACCGGCGCCCCGGCCGACCTGCGGCGTCCGCCGGGCCTGCTCGACGATCGACTCGCGCAGCCGGGGCGGCGGCTCGTACTGCGGGAGCGCCGTGGCCAGCCCGGTCGTCACGTCGGCGACCTCGGCGGCCGTCCGGCGGCACTCCGCGCAGCCGGGCAGGTGCTCGACGACCTCGAACTCCTCGTCGGGCTCGAGAGCGTGCAGGGCCCATCCGACCGTCTGCTCGACCATCGGACAGTGCCTCCTCTCGTTCCCGTTCACGACATTCCTCCGGAGAGATCGCCACCGGCGTCCGCGACCGCAGGTCCCAGCAGGTTCCGCAGCCGCGCCACCCCGGTGAACATCCGGGACTTGACGGTGCCCAGCGGCACCCCGGTCATCGCGGCCACCTCGCGTTGGGTGTAGCCGCCGTAGTACGCCAGCGCGAGCACCTGCCGCTGCTCGGCGGGCAGCCTGCCGAGCGCGTCCCGCACCTGGCCGGCGACCACCGAGCCGATCGCATCCTCGTCGGCGCCCGGGCCGGGCGGGGCGTTCCACTCGGCGCCGTCCTCGGTGGCGGGCACGCTCCGTCGCCGGATCACACTCTCCCGGCGGACCGCGTCCACCGACTTGTGGTGCACGAGGGTGAGCAGCCAGGTGCCGAACCGTCCGCGGTTCGGGTCGAACCGGGACGGGTCCCGCCAGAAGGCCAGGAACACCTCCTGCACGACGTCCTCGGCGATTCCCTCGTCCGCGCAGATCCGTCGCGCCAACGAGTACGCCTGCCGCCCGAACCGGTCGTAGAGCTCACCCAGTGCGGTCGAGTCCCCGGCCAGGATCCGTTCCACGAGCCGGGCGTCGCCGGCGTCGTCACGACGCGGTGGCTCGCGGCGCGCGGCACCGTCACCGGGCCGCCCGCGTTCCGGACGCTCCGGCGGGTCGGCGATGCCTGCCACCAGCGTTGTCCTCACATTGCAGTCTTCGGGATCTGTGTCCGAACGGTTCGGACTCCGGCAAGAGTAGTCGCCGGCGGCCGTCCGCCTCACACGCCAGGACGGCAGAGTGCCCGTTCAGCCGCGTGTCCGCAGCGGGGAGTTACACCGTTGTGACTCGATCGGGCGTCATCCCGTGGTGATCCACGTTGATGCGTACCGGACCCGTCACCCCAGGGGCCGCTTGCTCGTTCTCCCGACTGACGCCCCACGCAACGCCCCACGAAAGAGGATGACCGATGCGCGACGAGTCCAAGACGATCCGGGCGACGGCCATGTTCGAGCTCATCGCTCCGGACGCGCCGGTCGTGCCCGTGAAGGTCGAACTGTCCTACACGAGCCGCGACCCCTACGCCGTCCAGGCCTCGTTCCGGACCGGACACGACACCACGGTCGACTGGGTCTTCGCCCGCGACCTGCTCGCCGACGGCCTGGTCGACTCGGCTGGCACCGGTGACGTCCGGGTCCAGCCGATGAGCGAGGACCCCACCCGGATCGAGCTCGAGCTCACCTCGCCGTCCGGGCACGCGCTGTTCACCACCTCGGCGCAGACCCTCTCGGAGTTCCTGCAGGCGACCTACGACGCCGTCCCGGCCGCCGCCGAGTACTCCTGGCTCGACTTCGACGCCGCGCTCGCGGACCTGCTCGACACGACCGCCCGGGACTGAGCCGACGCACCCCACCACCGGGCGGAGTCGATCTCCGCACGTGAGAGGACATCCGGTGGTGGAGAGGGGGGTGACTGCTCCCCCTCGGGGCGGGTGCTAGTGTCCTCTCACCGCACCGTGGACCGGCTCCCAGCCGGAGATGCGGTGCTCGTGCGGACGTAGCGCAGCTGGTAGCGCATCACCTTGCCAAGGTGAGGGTCGCGGGTTCGAGTCCCGTCGTCCGCTCGGAGGATCGGCCCCTGAGCCGGGACCTTCCAGCGGGATCACACCGGTTCCGGCGGAGTGGCCGAGTGGCTTAGGCAAGGGCCTGCAAAGCCCTGTACGCGGGTTCGATTCCCGCCTCCGCCTCGCGCGATTAGCTCAGCGGGAGAGCACTACCTTGACACGGTAGGGGTCACTGGTTCAATCCCAGTATCGCGCACCATCCGAGGTCCCCGGGTCGCCACGACCCGGGGACCTCGTCGTTTCCCGGGCCCCGTCGCGGTCGGTCGATCACGACCGACCCCCCTCGCACCCCGCCACGGACCGTGCGCTAGTGTTCTCCCAACGCACCGGGGAACGGTGCGATGCGGACGTAGCGCAGCTGGTAGCGCATCACCTTGCCAAGGTGAGGGTCGCGGGTTCGAGTCCCGTCGTCCGCTCGGCCGGTCTCGGAACGAGTCGGGAATCCGGCGGCGTGGCCGAGTGGCTTAGGCAAGGGCCTGCAAAGCCCTGTACGCGGGTTCGATTCCCGCCGCCGCCTCGCGCGATTAGCTCAGCGGGAGAGCACTACCTTGACACGGTAGGGGTCACTGGTTCAATCCCAGTATCGCGCACCACCAGCGAGAACCCCCTGATCGACGGCGTCGGTCAGGGGGTTCTCGGCGTTCCGGGGGCATGCTGCGCCGCCCGCTTGACACGACCCCCTCCGGCGGTGACTATGCGCTTAGTCAGCGGTCGTGACATGGCCCACCCCGGAACGAACGGAGGACACCAATGGAGGTGTCGTGCGCCTTCCCGACGAGCCTGGGCTCGCCGGACGACATCGCGCTCGCGGAGCAGCTGGGATACGACCGGGCCTGGGTCTACGACACCCCGCAGCAGAGCCCGGACGTATGGATGACCCTGGCCCTGGCCGCCGAGCGGACCGAGCGGATCGGGCTCGGCCCGGGCGTCCTGGTCCCGAGCCTGCGGCACCCGATGGTGAACGCGGCGGGCACCGCGACCCTCGCCGCGCTCGCACCCGGCCGGGTCGCGGTCTCGTTCGGCACCGGGTTCACCGGCCGGCGCGCGATGGGCTACCGGGCGATCACCTGGGCCTTCATGGACTCCTACATCCGCGCCTACCGCGGCCTGCTCCGCGGCGAGGTCGTCGAGTGGGAGGGTGCCCGGATGCAGATGCTGCACCCGGACGGCCACTCCCCCGCCCGCCCGGTCGACGTCCCGGTGCTCATCGGCGCGCTCGGCCCCAAGGGCGACGCGGTCGCCCGCGAGCTCGGCGACGGCCTGTACGCCACCCTGCAGGCCCCGGAGTTCATGAAGGACCACCCGTGGGCGGCGTTCCTGGTGTGGGGCACCGTGCTGGACGACGACGAGGGCGTCGACACCGACCGCGTCCGCGCGGCGGGCGGGCCCGGCTGGGCACTCGCCTACCACGGCGCCTACGAGTTCGGCGGCCCCGACGCCGTCCGCGCACTGCCCGGCGGTGACGCCTGGATGGACACCGTCGAGCGCACCGCCGACGGCGAGCGGCACCTGACCGTGCACGCGGGCCACTGCGTCGAACTCAACGACGCCGACCGGGCCGCCTGGGCCGCCGGCGGGCACGTGCTGCTGCGCGACGCCACCATCAGCGGCACCCGCGACGAGGTCCGGCGCAAGATCGACGACCTCGGCGCGCAGGGTGTCACCGAGATCGTCTTCCAGCCCTGCGGGCCGGACACCCGCTCCGAGCTGGAGCGGTTCCTGGAGGCCGCACGCGCGGTCGCGACGGCCTGAGCCGGGTCGTCAGCCCGGCTGCGGGCCGGGGACCGCGGAGACCATGCTCACGGCGAGATCGGCGTAGAACCGGCCGAGCTGCTCGGGCGAGTCCGGGCCGTCCGGCCGGTACCAGCGCACGAGATCGACCCCCAGCGAGAGCAGGGCCCGCACCACCCGGCCCGCGTCCACCGGGGCGAAGTCGCCCCGGTCGACGCCCTCGGCGATCACCGACCGGAACAGCTCCGGGAACTGCCTGCGGATCGCGACGATCTCGTCCAGGTGCTCCGGGCCCAGCGCCGCCAGCTCGTACTGGCACACCCGGGCCGCGACGTGGTGCCGGGCGTGCCAGGACACGAACCGGGCCACCACCGCCCGCAGCCGGGCCGGCGGGTCGTCGAGCCCGGCCGTCACCTCGGGCGCGGAGACCGCCTCCAGCGCCCGCAGGTGGCCGCGCCGGGCGATCTCGAACAGCACGTCCTCCTTGGAGCGGAAATGCACGTACAGCGCGGCCGGGCTCAGCCCGGCGCCGGTCGAGATGTCCCGGGTCGTCGTGCCGGTGAAGCCTCGCCGGGCGAAGCAGTGCACGGCGGAGGTGAGCAGCGTCCGGGCGACCGGCGCGAGATCGTCACCCCAGAGCCCGGCCGCCGGATCCGCGGCGTTCCGCGTCATGTCGTCCCCTCCACCGCACGTACCCACCGTGTTCCTTGACACATCTAGCAGATCCACTGACTATGCGCTCAGTCATCAGCGCCGTCGCCGCCGGAGGAATCCCCCATGCCCCGTGAGATCAGCACCATCGTCAGCGGCCTGACCTACACCGAGTGCCCGCGCTGGCACGACGGCCGCCTGTGGTTCGTCGATTTCTACACCCACCAGGTGCTCTCGGTCGCCGAGGACGGCAGTGACCAGCGCCTCGAGGCCGAGGTCCCGGAGCAGCCCTCCGGGCTCGGCTGGCTGCCCGACGGCAGGCTGCTCGTGGTGTCCATGCGCGACGCCCGGGTGCTCCGCCGCGAGCCCGACGGCACCCTGGTCACCCACGCCGACGTCTCCGCGCACACCGGCGGGCACCTCAATGACATGGTGGTCGATGCCCGGGGGCGCGCCTACGCGGGCAACTTCGGCTTCGACCTGATGGGCGGCGCGCCGCTGCAGACCGCGTCACTGGTCCGGATCGACCCGGACGGCTCGGTCGCCGTCGTCGCCGACGACCTGTGGTTCCCCAACGGCAGCGTGATCACCGACGGCGGCACGCTGCTGGTCAACGAGACCTTCGGCAACCGGATCACCGCGTTCGACATCGCCGAGGACGGCTCGCTGAGCGGCCGCCGGGTGTGGGCCTCGTTCGGCGAGCTGCCGGACCGCGACGTCGAGAAGGCGCTCGGCCAGATCGCGGTCGCGCCGGACGGCTGCGGGCTGGACGCCGAGGGCGCCCTGTGGGTCGCCGACGCGCTCAACGCCCGGCTGATCCGGGTCCGCGAGGGCGGCGAGATCGTCGACACGATCGAGACCGGCACCGGGGTGTTCGCCTGCATGCTCGGCGGCTCCGACGGCCGGACCCTGTTCGCCAGCGTTGCGCCGGACTTCCACGAGGAGGCCCGCCGCAACGCCCGGGAGGGCGCCGTGGTGGCGGTCCGGGTCGAGGTGGGGCACGGCGGCACCCCCTGAGCCACCGCGCCCGGGCCCCCACGGGTCCGGGCGCCTGCCGGGTGCGCTACGGTCCACCACGCAGATCGCACCGGGCACGGTGCGAGGCGTGCGGACGTAGCGCAGCTGGTAGCGCATCACCTTGCCAAGGTGAGGGTCGCGGGTTCGAGTCCCGTCGTCCGCTCCACATCCCGGGACCGGTCAGGGCCGCCATCCGTTGCGGTGCCGGGCGAAACCGCCCTCCGAGGCGATCACCTGCCCGGTGATCCAGTAGGCCTCGTCGGTGCACAGCCACGAGATCAGCCGGGCCGGGTCGTCCGGCTCCCCGTAGCGGCCGAACGGGAACATCTCCGCCATCGCGCGGAACGCCTCCGGCCCCAGGTAACCGGTGTCGACCGGCCCCGGATTGACCGTGTTCACCCGGATCCGCCGGTCCGCCAGCTGATCGGCCAGGGTCGGCGTGATCCCGGCGACGGCCGCCTTCGCGGCCGCGTACGCGACCTCGCCGGGCATCGGGCCCTCCGCCTGGCCGGAGGTGAGCAGCACGATCGCGCCGCCGGGGCGGTCGTCGTCGTGCGCGTTCGCGTACGCCTGGGCCAGCAGGATCGACGCCCGCGCGTCCACCGCCCAGTGCCGGTCCAGCTCCTCCCCCAGCTCGCCCAGCGGGCCGTCGGACCCGGACAGCGCCTGGTTCGCGACCAGCACGTCCAGCGGTCCGACGAGCGCCCGGGCGGCGTCCACCAGGCGCTGCGGCCCGGCCGGATCGGCCAGGTCGGCGTGCACGTCGGCGACCACCGCGCCGTCCACCGCGCGATGGCCGCGCACCTCGGTGACGGCGGCGCCGACGTCGTCGGCGCCCCACTCCTGGGTCGCGTCGTGCGGCGCGAAGTGGTGCACGACGACGCTCGCGCCGTACGCGGCGAGCCGGCACGCGGTCGCGTGCCCGATCCCGCCGCGCCGGCCGGCGCCGGTGACGAGCGCGGCCCGGCCGCGCAGGGGCATCGGGTCCCGCCGCAGACTGCTCACCACACCGGCCTACCGGACCCGGCAGGCGCCCGCGACCCGGTTTCGCCGGACCGGCCGGCCCGGGACCGGCCCGCGTGACGCGCCGCCGGCCCGGTGTGGTGCGGCGCCGTCACAGCCACCGGGGCAGCTCCGGCAGGTCCGGGCAGTGCGGCGCGCGGCCGACCAGCCAGGCCGCGGCCAGCGGCACCGGCAGCTCCACCTTGTGCCGCTCCCCCTTCCCCGGCAGCTCGTGCAGCGTCCGCGGGGTGCGCAGCACCGCCGGCGGCCCGCTGCGCGTCGACCGCCAGGCCACCACGTCCTCGATCAGCGCGACCAGGAAGTCCCCGGGGAGGTCGGCGAACCGGACCCCCGCGTCGAGATCGACAGCGTGGATGCAGGTCTCCCGGGCGCGCAGCCAGATCGTCTCGGCCGCCCGGACCGTGCGGCCCTGGGCGGTCACCACCGGCTCCGACCAGGCGGCCGCCGGCATCGTGTCCATCGCCGCGGACAGCCGCTCGGCGGTGTCCCGGACCCGTTCGGGCAGGTCGGCGTGCAGCGCACCGGATTCGATCTCGGCGGCCCGATGCTCCGGGGAGGCGTACATCGGGTTCTCCATCCCGGTGCGCGCCCAGTCCAGCAGCCGGCCGAGCGCCTCGGCGTTCGACGCGACGTGGGCCAGCAGGTGCCGCCGGCTCCAGCCGGGCAGCGCGCACGGCCGGTCCAGCGCGCCGTCGTCGAGGGTGTCGAGGGCGCCGAGCAGCAGCCGGGTCCCCTCGTCGACCCAGGTGCGAGCGGCGGACGCGGTCGCCGCCGTCACGCCGGCACCGGTGCGGCCGCGGCGACCGCGTTGCGCTGCGCGCCGAGCCCGCGGATCGCGGTGCCCAGGACGGCGCCGTCGGTCAGGTAGCGGCGCGGCTCACGGGCGTGCCCGACGCCGCCCGGGGTGCCGGTCGCGATCACGTCGCCCGGGTTCAGGGTGACGATCGAGGAGATGTAGGAGACCAGCGCGACCGGGTCGAACACCAGGTCCGAGGTGTCGGCCCGCTGCATGGTCTCGCCGTCCACGGTGCAGCTCAGGTCGAGCGCCGGGCGGACGCCGCCGGGCAGCTCGTCCGGGGTGACCAGCTGCGGGCCGAGCGGGGTGGTCGCCTCGAACGTCTTGCCCTGCAGCCACTGCACCGAGCGGTACTGCCAGTCCCGCATGGTCACGTCGTTGAGCACGGCGAACCCGGCGACGGCCGAGGCCGCCTCGGCCTCCGACGCCCGGCGCACCCGGCGGCCGACGACGACGGCCAGCTCGGCCTCCCAGTCGACGGCCGACGAGGCGGCATCCAGCTCGATCACGTCGTCCGGGCCGATCAGCGCCTCCGGGAACTTCGCGAACAGCGTCGGGTACTCGGGCAGCTCCCGGCCCATCTCCAGGATGTGCGAGCGGTAGTTCAGCCCGACGCAGAAGATCTTGCCCGGGTGCGGGACGGCCGGGGCCAGGTCGGCGCCGGCCAGGTCGTGCCGCGGGCCGTCGGCCGAGGCGGCGCGCGCCTCCCACATCGGGTCGGCGAGCAGCGCACCGAGGTCGGGGGCGCCGATCTCGACGGCGGTGTCGCCGTCGATCCGGGCCGCCCGGGTTCCGGCGGCGGTCCGCAGGGTGGTCAGTCGCATGGAATGTTCCTCTTCCTTCTCTGGTGGGTTTTCAGGGGTTGCCGAGCTGGACCCGGTCGAGGTGCAGGCGTTCGAGGATCGGCGCGTCGGAGAACCGGAACAGGTCCAGTCCGGTCACCGCGATCACCGTCAGCGGCACCCAGGACGGGACCGTCACCAGGTCACCGCGGTGCACCGCCCACTCCCGGTCGCCGACCCGCACCGTGCCCTCGCCGTCGAACACCTGCCAGACCGACGAGCCGACCTCGCGGCGGGTCGCCGTCCTGGTGCCGGCCCGCAGCCGGTGCATCTCGGCGCGGATGGTGGGGAGCACGTCGCCGCCGGTGACCGGGTTGCTGAAACGCACCGCGGCGTGGCCTGCCTCCAGCACGCCGGGGCGGCCCTCGTCGGCCAGCGCCAGCTGCTCGCGCAGCGCGGCGTCGGTGTGCTCCCAGCGGTAGGCCGCGATCGGCGAGCACCGGGTCTCCCCGGTGACACCGACCGGCCGCAGGCCGGGATGGGACCACAGCCGCTCCGAGCGGGAGCGGGCCGGCGCCGACCGGTCCGGCACCTCCTCGGGGCCGTCCTCGAAGAACCCGGAGCCCATGTGGTGGGCGAACGGGATGTCCAGCCCGTCCAGCCAGGCCATCGGCGCGTCCGACCGGTTGTGGTGGCCGTGGAAGCGCCAGCCGGGGGTGAGCAGGAAGTCGCCGCGGCGCATCGCGACCGGGTCGTCGTCGACGACGGTCCAGACGCCCTCGCCCTCGACGACGAACCGGAACGCGTTCTGCGCGTGCCGGTGCACCGGAGCGTCCTCGCGCGGGTTCAGGTACTGGATCGCGGCCCACAGCGTCGGCGTCGCGAACGGTGCCCCGCCCAGTCCCGGATTGGCGAGCGCGATCGCACGGCGCTCGCCGCCCCGGCCGACCGGCACCAGATCGCCGGAACGCTGCGCCAGACCCAGCAGCTCCGACCAGCACCACCGGTGCGGCACCGCCCGCGGCCGCGGCGACGGCGGCATCAGGTCGCCGATCTCGGTCCAGAGCGGGACCAGCGACTGCCGCTCGAAGCCCCGGTAGAGCTCGGAGAGCGCGGGGCCCGGTTCGGGCTGACCGGGTCCGCCGGTGGCGCGCAGGGACACCGGCGAGGCGTGGACGGTCATGCGGGGACTCCTTCCGGGCGGGGCTCGCCCACCGGACGGCGGATCATCAGGAGGACGGCCCCGGCCGCCGCCGCGGCCAGGGCGAAGATCAGGAAGTTGGCGTTCACGCCCAGCCCTGCGGCCAGCAGCAGGCCGCCGACCTGCGGCGCGGCGACCGCACCGATCCGGCCGACGCCGAGCGCGACACCGAGCGCGGTGCCGCGCATCGCGGCCGGGTAGCGGCCGGCGACCATCGCGATGATCAGGCACTGGGTGCCGTGCGTGCCGATCCCGGCGAGCACCAGCGCCAGGTAGGACCCGGCCACCCCCGGGCCGGTGAGCAGCATCAGCAGCCCTGCCGAGGCGAGCAGGCAGGCGGCGACACCGGTCCCGGCCGCGCCGAACCGCACCGCGACCACGGCGGCCAACACCGAGCCGGCGACCGCACCGAGATTGAGCGCGAGCAGGAAGCCCAGCGCCGGCCCGAGCTCGAACCCGGCGGTCCGCATCAGCTGCGGCAGCCAGGTGCCCAGCCCGTACCAGGTGAACAGGGTGGCCGCGGTGGCCACCGCGAACAGCACGGTCGGGCGCAGGTAGGGGCCGCGGAACAGCTCACCGGGGCCGGCCGCCGCCGGGGTGGCGGTGGCGGGCTCGGGTGGCACGCCGTACCGGGCCTCGACGATCTCGGCCACGGCGATCCGGCCCCGCCCGCGCAACCAGGCCGGCGACTCGGGCAGCCGGAACAGGCACACCGGGACGACGAGCACCAGCGCGAGCAGCGCGATCCCGAACATCGGCCGCCAGCCGGCGGCCGGCAGCACGCCGATCCCGACCAGCGCCGCGATCGATCCGCCGATCGGGATCCCGGACATCATCAGGGTCGCCACCACCGGCCGGTAGCGGGCGGGGACGAACTCGGCGCCCAGCGCGCTCGCGGCGGGCACCAGCCCGCCCAGCCCGAGCCCGGCCAGCAGCCGGAACAGCCCGAACACGACCGGGCCGGGCGCCAGGCCGCAGATCGCGGTGCACACCGAGAACACCACGGTGCAGGCCAGGATGGTGCGCCGGCGGCCGAGCCGGTCGGTGAGGAAACCGGCCAGCAGCGCGCCGACGAGCATGCCGACGAACGCGAGGCTGCCGATCAGCCCGGCGCTGCCGGGATCGAGCCCCCAGCCCGGCTCCTCCAGGAGCGCGGGCAGCACGGTGCCGTAGACGATCAGGTCGTAACCGTCGAAGACGATCAGAAGCCAGCAGAGCAGCGTCACCGTGGCCGCCGCCCCGTGCCGAGACGTCACTGTCATGCCCCGGACGGTATAGGGATTCTGCAAGACGGGCGATAAGATTCTGACATGAAGAATCGGCCCGCGTACGGCATCGACTCGGTGGACCACGCCCTGCGCCTCGCGACCCTGCTCAAGCAGGAGGGACCGCTGCGCGTCATGGAGGCCGCCGAGCACCTCGGCGTGGCCCGCTCCACCGCACACCGACTGCTCGCGATGCTGGTCTACCGCGACTTCGCCGAGCAGGACAACGACCGCCGCTACCTCGCCGGGCCCGCACTGCGGCATCCGTCGGCGCCCGAGCCGGTCGCCGACCTGCGCCGGATCGCGGAGCCGCACCTGCGCGAGCTGACCGCGCGGACCGGCGAGACCACCAGCGTCACCGTGACGGTCGGGCACCGGACCCGGTTCGTCGCGACCGTGGAGTGCACCCAGGTGCTGCGGGTCGGCGACCGGGCCGGCCGGGTGCTCCCGGCCCATCTGGCGTCCGGCGGGAAGGCCGCGCTCGCCACCCTGCCCGACGACGAGGTCCGGGCCCGGCTCGCCGGGCCGGAGGCGGCCGAGGCAGGCCCGGTCGACGTCGAGGCGCTGCTGCGGGAGCTGCGCCGGTGCCGGCGCCGCGGCTACGCGCTGAACGAGCAGGCGACCGAGTCCGGGGTGACCGCGATCGGCCGGGCGGTGGACGGTCCGCCCGGCGCGGTCCCGGCCGCCGTCGCGATCGCGATGCCGACCGTCCGGTTCCGGCGGGACCGGGTCGCCGAGCTCGGTGCCGAGCTGGCGACCGCGACGGGCCGGATCGGGACCGAGTGGGCGGTGGAGGCGGCGAGCTACCGGACCGGCTGATCCGGCACCGGCGCCCTCCGCCGACGCCCCGGGCGGCAGCCTGGACGGCGACGGGCGCCCGCTGGTCCGGCTACCGCCCTCCGGCCGGGGCGGGGCTGATCGCGCAGCGCAGCCGGGCGGGCAGCGCCATCGGGTCGGGCGCCCCGCCGCCCTGCAGCCAGCCGGTCACCACCCGCACGTCGAGGGTGCTGCGGACCGGGCCGACCGCGACCACCGGCGACGTCGCACGGCTCCGGTCCGGCACGCAGCCCTGCACGAGCAGCATCAGGCCGGGCCGGCGGCCGGCGCAGACGGCGGGGCCGAGCCGGCAGCCGGCGGTGACGAGCATGCCGTGCGGGCTGTCCCGCACCACCGCGCGCAGGCCCTCGAACAGCACCTCGTCGATCCCCGGCAGCGCCGCGACAACGCCGCCGCCGTCGTCGTCGTCGAAGCCGGAGGGCATGTGCGCACAGGACCCGCACCGGACCACCGTGAAGCCGTCCATGGACACCTCCTGCAAACCGGAACCATTGTCGTTTAGAATTCACGGTAGCAGTCGTCGACGCAGGAGGAACCCCGTGAAGCCCGGCATCCACCCCTCGTACGGTCCGGTCGTCTACCAGGACATGTCGACCGGCGACCGGTTCCTGACCCGGTCCACCGAGACGTCCCGGGAGACCGTCGAGTGGTCCGACGGCAACTCCTACCCGCTGGTCCGGGTCGACATCACCGCGGCGTCGCACCCGTTCTGGACCGGCAACACCCGGGTGCTCGACGCCGCCGGGCAGGTCGAGAAGTTCCGTCGCCGGTTCGGTGAGCGCAAGCGCTGAGCACGGCCGGACGGGCGGCCGCGGGGTTCCGCGGCCGCCCGTCCCTGAGCCCGGTCTCGCACCGGGTGGTCCTGCCCGGGATCAGCCGGCCCGGCTGATCTCCGTCATCTCCTCGCGCGGGATCACCTTGATCCGCTCGCGACCGCGGGCCTCGCCCAGCCCGCGCTCGTGCTTGTCCAGGGTGAGCCAGCCGTCCCAGGTGGTGAACGGGACGCCGCGCCCGGCCAGCAGCGCGTCGACCGCCTCCGGATCGCGCTGCGCGGCGCGGGGCAGACCGTCGGCGTCGGCCAGCAGGCTGCCGACGGTCTCCGAGGCGCAGCCCTTGGTGTGCCCGATCAGCCCGACCGGGCCGCGCTTGATCCAGCCGACGGCATAGACGCCCGGATGGCCGGCGACCCGGCCGGCCTCGTGCGGGACGACGCCGCGCGCGGCGTCGAACGGCAGCCCGGCGAGCTCGGACCCGGTGTAGCCCACGGCCCGGTATACCGCACCGACCGGGTACTCGGTGTACACCCCGGTCCCGCGCACGGATCCGTCGCCGGTGTACTCGGTGCGCTCGACCCGCAGACCGGTCACCCGGTCGGTGCCGAGCACCCGGTCCGGCCGCGCGAAGAAGTGCAGGTGCACCCGGCGCGGATCGCCGCGGCGGTCGCGGATCGCCCAGTCCTGCAGGATCTTCACCACCATCTGGACGTGCTTGGTGGCGCGGATGTCGGCCATCGAGCCGTCGTCGAACTCGACGTCCTCCGGATCGACGACCACCTCCAGGCCGGGCACGTGATCGAGCTCGCGCAGCTCCATCGGGCTGAACTTGGCCTGCGCGAGACCGCGCCGGGCGAACACGTGCACGTCGGTCGCCGGATTGACGGCGAGACCGGCGTGCACAGAGTCCGGGATCTCGGTGGAGAGCATGTCCTCGGCGGACTTGGCGAGCACCCGGGCGACGTCGAGCGCGACGTTGCCGGCGCCGATCACGGCGACCGACGACGCGTCGAGGGTCCACTCCCGACCGACGTCGGGATGGCCGTCGTACCACTGCACGAACTCGGCGGCGCCGTGGCTGCCGGGCAGGTCGATGCCGGGGACGTCCAGGTCGCGGTCGCGTTCGCAGCCGGTCGCGACGATCACCGCGTCGTAGTGCTCGCGCAGGTCGTCCAGGGTGAGATCGGTGCCGTAGTGCACGTTGCCGAACAGCCGGACCGCCGGGTTGTCCAGCACCCGGTGCAGGGCGTGCACGATCTGCTTGATCCGCGGATGGTCCGGGGCGACGCCGTAGCGCACCAGGCCGAACGGCGCGGGGAGCTTCTCGAACAGGTCCACCGCCACCTCGGCGTCGGACTTGATCAGGGTGTCGGCGGCGTAGATCCCGGCCGGGCCGGCACCCACCACCGCGACGCGCAGCGCGTTCATCGTTCTCCTCGGGGTCGACGACCACGAGCGTAGATGAGGTAAGCCTTACCTTATTATGATGAAGGTAACACGATGCGCGGCAACAGGTCCGGGAAGTGACCGCCGATCCGCTCGGAGTGCCGCCGCCACTCGCGCGGGTAGCCGAGCGAGACCTCGACGAACGGGACGCCGTCGACGGTCACCGTCCGCGGGATGTGCAGGTGCCCGTGCACGACGACCTTCGCCCGGTAGCGCCGGTGCCAGTCGGCGGTCGCCGTGGTGCCGCACCACAGCGCGAACTCGGGATGGTGCAGCACGTCGCAGGGCTCGCGGACCAGCGGCCAGTGGTTGACCAGCACGGTCGGGAGGTCCTCGTCGAGCCCGTCGAGCCGGGCCGTCGTGGTCGCCACCCGGGCGACGCTCCACGCCTCCCGGGTCGGGTACGGGTCGGGATACATCAGGTGCTCATCGGTGCACACCACCCCGGCCGCGTACGCGGCGGCCAGCCCCTCGGCCGAGGTGGACGTGCCGGCCGGCAGGAACGAGTAGTCGTAGGGCACGAACAACGGCGCGACGACGGCCGGCCCGCCCGGCCCGTCCCACACCGGGTACGCGTCCTCCGGGGTGTGCACGCCGATCTCGCGGCAGCGGCGGACCAGCTCGTCGTAGCGGGCGACGCCGGCGAGCTGCTCGACCTCCTCGGCGCGGGCGTTCCTGGCCCGGGTCCAGAGCTCGTGGTTGCCGGGCGTCCAGAGCACCGTGGCGAACCGCTCGCGCAGCGCGGCCAGGGTGCCGGCGACGCCCTCGATGCGCTCGTCGACGTCGCCCGCGACGATCAGCCAGTCGTCCGGGTGCGCCGGGGCGAGCGCGTCGGTGATCGTCCGGTTCTCGGCGTGACGGACGTGCAGGTCGCTCACCGCGAGCAGGCGCGGACCGTTGTGGGCTGGCACGTCACCAGTAGTACCCGCCGGGCCGGCCCGGATCGGACCGGGATGGCCGAAAGTTCCTTACCGCGAGTAGCTTACTGCCGGTAGCCTCGATCCCGAGCTCGACGACGAGGACACGACGCGGGAGGTCGGCATGGCGGGATCGCGCGGGGCGCGGCGCTGGATCCGGTGGGTGCTGCGGCACGGGGCGGTGCGGCGGGAGGTGTCCCGGCAGGCCGCCAGGGGTGACCTGGGCGCCCGGATGATCATCGAACCGGACGCGGTGCGCGACCCGTACCCGCACTACGAGGCCCTGCGGACGCAGGGCCGACTGGTGCGCTCGGCGCTGAGCTGGACCACCGTCGACCACGAGATCACCACCGAGGTGCTGCGCAGCCCCGATTTCTGCGTCGGCCTGCGGATGCCGGAGAACGCACCCGGGCTGCTCAAGGCGGCACTGCGGGCCGGTGGGAGCTGGCCGCTGGGACCGGCCGAGCCGCCGTCGCTGCTCGCGATCGACCCGCCGGACCACAACCGGATCCGCAAGCTGGTCACCCGCTCGTTCAGCGCGAAGGCGATCACCCGGCTGCGCGGCCGCACCGAGGAGGTCGCGGCCGGCCTGCTCGACGACATGGAGTCCGGACGGGCCGGCACCGGCACGCTCCGGCGGGCCGATGTCGTGGCGCAGTACGCCTCGCTGCTGCCCGCCACCGTGATCGCCGAGATGCTCGGTGCGCCGCTGTCCATGCGCGAGGACTTCCTGCGCTGGGGCGAGGGCGGGGCCTATTCGCTCGACATGGGCCTGACCTACCCGATGTTCCGGCGCTCGGAGAAGGACATCGACGCGCTCGCCGACTGGATGGACGGGCACTTCCAGTACCTGCGCCGGAACCCGAACGACAGCATCCTGTCCTCGCTGGTCCAGGCCTACGACGAGGAGGAGGGCCGGCTCACCCACGACGAGCTGGTGTCGCTGGCGCTGCTGCTGCTCGCCGCCGGGTTCGAGACCACGGTGAACCTGATCGGCAACGGCACCCGCCTGCTGCTGGCCCATCCCGACCAGCTGGAGCGGCTGCGCGCCGATCCGTCGCTCTGGCCGAACGCCGTCGACGAGATCCTGCGCTTCGACTCCCCGGTGCAGCGCACCGGCCGGGTCGCCGCCCGGGACACCGAGGTGTGCGGCTTCCCGGTCAAGCGGGGTGCGCTGGTGCTGACCCAGCTCGGCGGGGCCAACCGGGATCCGGCGGTGTTCACCGATCCCGAGCGGTTCGACGTCGGCCGGGAGAACGCCGACCGGCACGTCGCGTTCAGCCAGGGCATTCACTACTGCCTGGGCGCCGCGCTGGCCAAGATGGAGGGCGAGGTCGGCCTGCGGGCCCTGTTCGACCGCTATCCGGACCTGCGCTCCGACGGGCCGGCGGAGCTGCGCGGGACCCGGGTGCTGCGCGGCTACCGCAGCCTGCCGGTCCGGCTCGGCGAGGCCCGCAGCGAGGTGCAGGAGCCGGTCGCCTGAGCCGGCTCAGGTCCGGGTGGACGCGCTGGTCACGGTCGTCGTGACCAGGCTGATGATCGCCATGCCGATCACCAGGTGGATGACGCCGGTGGCGATCCGGACGGTGAGCGGCCCGGTGGAGAACGCCAGCGGGTAGACCGTGGCCACCGCGGTGAGCAGGCCCGCGATCCAGCCGAAGTACGCCATCGGGCTGGGCACCGCGACCAGCAGCAGCTGGGCGAGCCCGGTCGCCGCCAGCGCGGCCAGCGCGGCGGCGATCGCGAGCTGGACGGCGCCGTCCCAGCCGCCGATGATGTCGCCCTCGATCGGCGCCAGGTACGGGATCTGCAGCAGCACCCGCACGATCAGGAACCCGACCATCGCGATCAGCGCGGCGATCACCGCGGTCGCGACGCCGCCGGCCCACAGCCGGCCCGCCTGCACGGCCGGCCGGCGCGGGGGGTGGGGATCCCGGCTCATCTCACGGGTCCGGTCGTCCTCGGACATCGTCGTCTCCCCCGGGTGTCGCGCTGGTCTGTGGATCGGGCGGGTGGATCGCACGAGGAGTGTGACGCATCCGTGCGGAGCACGCGTGATCACCCGGCGCGCCCGGCACGTTACGCCGCGACCCGGCAACGTGGAACCAGCCGTACCGGCAACCCGCGGGACTCGCACCGATCGTGGCCCCACTCCGCCGAGATGGCCGGGTCAGCCGCGCGGCGGGCCCGGCGGGCGGACCAGCCGGTCGAGCAGCCGATCGGCCTCCGCCGCCGGGTCCGTGGTGAGGCCGGCGTGCACCGGGCCGGGGGCGACGATGGTGCTGCGCGCCGTCGTCAGCCTGCGGAACCGGCGCCCGATGTCCTCCCCCGCGCCCGGGCCGCGGGCGGCGAGCGCCCCGGTGGCGTGCCGGTCCGAGCGCGGCGGTTCGGGCACCGAGGCGACCGCCGCGATCGTCGCGAGCAGGTCGTCGACGGCGTCGGCGTCGCAGTGCGGGTCCAGCGCGGCGAGCCGGGCCCGGTCCAGCTCGACCCGGACCACCAGGGCGTCGTGCGGGCGGCAGTACAACAGCACCCCGGCGTTCATCGTCTCGCCGCGCTCGATCCGCGGGACCACCCGCAGCAGCGCGTACTCGTAGCCGACCGGACCGCTCACCGGCCGGCCCCGCCGATCCGCAGCCACGACGGGTGCCGGGGCTCCCGCTGCACCGGTCGCGGCCGGCCGGCCGCGACCGCCCCGGCCACCCCCGGCAGCCAGGCGGAGCGCTGCGCGACCCGGTCGAGCAGGGCGCCGCGGTAGCCGGCCCGGACCGCGTCCGGCGAGCCGAACCCGTCGGTGCCGTCCAGCCACTCGTCGGGCACCAGCGCCAGCACGCCGTCGAGCAGCTCGGCGGTGACCAGCGGGGCGAGCGCGGTGTCGGCGGCGGCCAGGTCCGGGTGCGCGCCGAGCAGCACGTGGTCACCCGCGTCGAACGGCCGGGTCGGGAACCGGGCCACCGAGCCCCAGTCGTGGGCGAAGGTCAGCGTCGCGCCGTGGTCGATCAGGTACGGGCTGCGGTGCCACAGCAGCATGTTCGAGTTCCGCCAGGACCGGTCGACGTTGCCGACCAGCGCGTCGAACCACAGCACCCGCCCGGCGAACCCGGGGCCGACGTCGAACGCCAGCGGGTCCAGGTCGAGCGCCCCGGGCAGGAAGTCGATCGCCAGGTTCAGCCCGGCGGAGCGCCGGAGCAGCTCCTGGACCTCCTGGTCCGGCTCGGAGCGGCCGAGGCCGCCGTCGACGGTGATCGTGGCGATCTCCGGGACCGGCAGGCCGAGCGCGCGGGCCAGCTCCCCCGCGACGATCTCGTTGACCAGCACCGCCCGGCCCTGGCCCGCGCCGGTGAACTTGACCGCGTAGCTGCCGAGATCGTCGGCCTCCATCAGGCCGGGCAGCGATCCGCCCTCGCGCAGCGGGAGCACGTAGCGGATCGCCGTGACATGACGCAGGCCCCGCTCGGGCGGGGCCGGTGGGGAGGGCACGGCGCGAGGGTAGTGCGGCGCGCCGGGCGGTCGCGATCCAGATGCGCGACCGCCCGCACCCCGTGGCGTCGGGGTGCGGGCGGGTGGCGGTTCACCGGCCCGTCCGGCGTCGGGGTGCGCGGACGGGCCGGGAGGTCCGGCGTGCTCAGACCGAGACGGTCTGCCGCGGGATGGCCTGGGTCTGCTCGATCCGGCGCTCGGCGTGCTTCGCGAGCAGCTCGTCCGCGCTGAACCGGCCCGGGCCGGAGACCATGAAGGCGAGCAGCCCGCAGATGATCACGCCGACCAGCGCCCACCCGTTGTCGGCCATGAACAGGCCGTGCTGGCCGTGCACGAAGTAGATCGCGCCCGCCATCACGAACACCATCAGCGCCGACGGCACGACCATCCGCAGGCCGAGCAGCAGCGAGGCGGACAGCACCAGCTCGACGACGATCGTGAACGAGGCCGCCGCGATGGCCAGCGGGATGCCGAACTTGCTGAACACCGCTGCCGTGTCGAACAGGCCGGCGTCGACCTTCTTCCAGGCGTGCATCACCAGGATGTAGGCGAGCAGGACACGGCCGACGAGCAGGACGACGTCGCGCGGGGTGCCGGTCAGGGAGCGGTACACGGTGCCTCCAGGGTGCGGGCATGATCACGTCGGGTGACACGATGATCACTGAATGCACAAGAGCCTAGGAGATCAACTGCCTTGCGCCACCCGGTCCAGCGACTCTGCGCGACGAGCTGACCGCATCGCGCGACGAGTGTCGTTGCACTCACACCTCGTCGTGCGGCGCCCGCCACGACCGGGCGATCCGGCGCCACGACCGGTCCGGACGCCGCCGAGCGGCCCGGGCGGTTCCGCATCGCTGCTGGTCACAGGCACGGAACGTATACAGTGACGGCGGCCGGTCACTCGTCTGCTGCAGTACTCTCGGGTAACTTGGGGCGGCATCACGGACCGTTTCCGGCACCCGGCAGCCGGTCGCCCGTGCGGTACCGCCCGTCGCGGACGGCGCCGTCCGCGACGGGCGGTACCCCCGGGCGGCCCAGCGCGACCGGACCTGTGCGGACCGTCGCCGGTACCCCCGTCCGACAGCACCGTCCTGCAGCACCGTCCTGCAGCACCGTCCGATACTGCGGCTCGCTCGTGTCGGCGCGCTGCCCGATCCTCACTGCGGAATGATGGACCCGTGTCCGACACGAGCATCGACATCACCGCCACTCCGGAGTGGACCGCGCTGACCGAGCACGCGGCGGAGGTCGAGCCCCGCCACCTGCGGGCGTTGTTCGCCGACGACCCGGGCCGGGCCGCCGCGCTGACCGCGCGCGGCGCCGACCTGCTCCTCGACTACTCCAAGCACCGGATCACCCGGGAGACGGTCCGGCTGCTGGGCGCGCTCGCGCGGGCCGCCGGGCTCCGCGAGCGCACCGAGGCGATGTTCACCGGGGAGCGGGTCAACACCTCGGAGAACCGCGCCGTGCTGCACACCGCCCTGCGGCTCCCCCGGGGGGCGACGCTGGTCGTCGACGGCCAGGACGTCGTCGCCGACGTGCACGCGGTGCTCGACCGGATGGGCGGGTTCACCGACGCGGTCCGGTCCGGCGCGTGGACCGGGTTCACCGGCAAGCCGATCCGCACCGTCGTCAACATCGGCATCGGCGGCTCCGATCTCGGCCCGGTGATGGCCTACGAGGCCCTGCGCGACTACGCCCGGCGCGATATCGAGTGCCGGTTCGTGTCCAACATCGACCCCACCGACCTGACCGAGGCGCTGACCGGGCTCGACCCGGCGACCACGCTGTTCGTGGTGTCGTCCAAGACGTTCACCACCCAGGAGACGCTGACCAACGCCCGCAACGCCCGGTCCTGGCTGCTCGACGGGCTCGGCACCGACGACGGGAAGGCGATCGCCCAGCACTTCGTCGCGGTGTCCACCAACGCCGAGAAGGTCGCCGGCTTCGGCATCTCCACCGACAACATGTTCGGCTTCTGGGACTGGGTCGGCGGCCGGTACTCGCTGGACTCCGCGATCGGGCTCTCCCTGATGTGCGCCATCGGCAAGGAGCACTTCGCCGGGTTCCTGGCCGGGATGCACGCCATGGACGTGCACTTCCGGACCACCCCGCCGGAGGAGAACCTGCCGGTCATCGCCGGGATGCTCGGCATCTGGTACACGAACTTCTTCGGCGCCGAGACCCGCGCGGTGCTCCCCTACAGCCAGTACCTGCACCGGCTGCCCGCCTACCTGCAGCAGCTGACGATGGAGTCCAACGGCAAGTCCGTCCGCGGCGACGGCACCCCGGTCAGCACCGTCACCGGCGAGATCTTCTGGGGCGAGCCCGGCACCAACGGCCAGCACGCGTTCTACCAGCTCCTGCACCAGGGCACCCGGATCGTGCCCGCCGACTTCATCGGCTTCGCGCAGCCGCACCACGCGCTCCCCGGCGAGGACAGCGACCCGGGGGACATGCACGACCTGTTCATGGCGAACCTGTTCGCGCAGACCGCGGCGCTGGCGTTCGGCAAGACCGCCGAGGAGATCGCCGCCGAGGGCACACCGGCCGACGTGGTGCCGCACAAGGTGATGCCCGGCAACCGGCCGACCTCGACGATCCTCGCCGCGAAGCTGACCCCGGCCGTGCTCGGCCAGCTGATCGCGTTCTACGAGCACGTCACGTTCGTCGAGGGCACGATCTGGGGCATCGACTCCTTCGACCAGTGGGGCGTGGAGCTCGGGAAGGTGATGGCCAGGCAGTTCGGGCCCGCGCTGTCCGCGGCCGAGCCGCCGTCGGCGCAGGAGGCCGGCCTGGACCCGTCCACCGCCGCGCTGATCGGCCAGTACCGGGCGTGGCGCGGGCGGTGAGCCCGGCCGCCCCGGCCCGCGACGTCCGCCGGCTCGCGGTCGTCGCGCTGGTCCTGCTCGCGGCGGCGGTGGCGCTGATGGCCGTCGCGAGCTCCGGCGCGCTGGCCGGCCGGGACGTCGGCACCGCGGTCGGGCTGGCCGACGAGCGGCGCCCGGCGGCGACCGCGACCGCGCTGGTCGTGACCGAGATCGGCAACACCGCCGCGAGCGCGGGCCTCGCACTGGTGGTCGGCGGCGCGCTGGCCTGGCAGGGGTTCCGGGCCGAGGGGCTGTGCGTGGCGATCGTCCCGCTGCTGACCAGCGTCGTGTTCAGCGCGCTGAAGCGGGTCCTGGACCGGCCCCGGCCGCCGGAGGAGCTGCAGGTGATGGCGGTGGCGAACGAGTCGCTGCCGTCCGGGCACGCGGCGATGGCGGCCGCCGCCTGGACCGTGCTGGTGCTCGTGCTGTGGCCGCGGTGCGCGGCCCGGGGCCGCGCGCTGCTCTCCGGGTTCGCGGTGCTGTGGGTGGCGGCGGTCGGGATCACCCGGATCTACCTGGGCGTGCACTGGCTGTCCGACGTGCTCGCCGGCTGGGCGCTGGGGGCCGGGCTGGCGTTCGCCGGGGTGGCGGTGCTGGCCGCGGTGACGGCGCGCCGGGCCGCGGAGGTCTGACTCCTCGCCGGCCCGGCCGGGTGGTTCAGCCCTCCGGGTACCGCTCCTCGTCGGCGGGCGGGTCCAGGGCCCGGGTGACCGCCTCGGCCCGCGACCGGGTCGCGGCGAGCTCGCGGGCGGTCTCGATCCACTCGACGACGTCGTCGCGCACCCAGGCGCCGCGCAGCGCGTCCGCGCCCCGGGACCAGGTCCGCAGCACCCCGGTCGCCTCCCCCGCCGAGTCCGAGCGGCGCCACCGGCGGTCGGTGGCGAGCACCCGGGTCATCGCGCCGACCGCACGCATCGCCTTCGCGACCTCGGCGACGTTCTCGATCGGCACCGGCAGCCCGGCGACCGCGTGCGCGACCTGCGCCCGCCGCGCCACCAGCAGCAACCCCACCAGCGTCAGCAGCACCAGCGCCGCCCCGGCGAGCGCCGGGCCGGTGCCGAGGAACGCACCGAGCACCGCCGCCACGGCGACCACAGGCACCGCGAACCGCAGCCGTCGGGTCCATCCGGCCAGCGCGACGGCGCGATGCTGTGCCGCCCGGTCCGGCGGGCCATGCTCGGCCCGGACCAGGCCGCGGTCGACGAACAGCAGGGCGGCATCCGAGTCGTCCGGCACGCCGAGATCATGCCACCGGCCCCGGGACGCGGAACACGCGCGCGCCGCACCGGCGTTGTCATGATCGTGACCGAGCGGATGCGGGTACGCGCGCCGGAGCTGCGCGGGCGGCGGTGGCTGAACACCGGCGGCCGGGAGCTGACCCTGGCCGGGCTCCGCGGCCGGATCGTCGTGCTGGACTTCTGGACCTTCTGCTGCGTCAACTGCCTGCACGCGCTCGACGAGCTGCGCGCCGTCGAGCACGAGTTCGGCGACGTGCTCACCGTGATCGGCGTGCACTCGCCGAAGTTCCTGCACGAGGCCGATCCGGCGGCCGTCGAGGCGGCGGTCGAACGCTACGGCGTGGCCCATCCGGTGCTCGACGATCCGGAGCTGACCACCTGGGACGCCTACGCCGCCCGCGCCTGGCCGACGCTGGCCGTCGTCGATCCGGAGGGGTTCGTCGTCGCCCGGATGGCCGGTGAGGGGCACGGCCCCGGCCTGGCCGCCCTGGTCCGGGAGCTGATCGCCGAGCACGGCGACCGGCTGCGCCGCGGCGACGACCCGTACCTGCCGCCGCCCGCCCCGGCCACGGCGCTGCGCTTCCCCGGGAAGGTGACCCGGCTCCCGGACGGCGGGTTCCTGGTGTCCGACAGCGCGCACCACCAGCTCGTCGACCTGGCCGACGACCTGGTCACCGAGCGGCGCCGGTTCGGCGACGGGACCCGCGGGCTGCGCGACGGACCGGCCGCGGACGCGCGGTTCGCCGAGCCGCAGGGGCTGCTCGTGCTGCCCGACGGTGACACCGTGCTGGTCGCCGACACCGTGAACCACGCCGTCCGGTCGCTGTCGCTGGCCGCGGGCACCATCTCCACGCTCGCCGGGACCGGCGAGCAGCTGCGCGAGCGGATCCCGCCCGGATCGGGCGCCGCACAGCTGTCGTCGCCGTGGGACCTGGCGCTGTGGGACGACGGCCGGGTGGTCGTCGCGATGGCGGGCTCGCACCAGCTGTGGACCGTCGACCCGGGCACCGGGGCCGCGACCGTGCTCGCCGGCACCACCAACGAGGGCCTGCGCGACGGCGCGTTCGACGAGGCGTTCCTGGCCCAGCCGAGCGGGCTCGCCACCGGGCCGGACGGCACGCTGTGGGTCGCCGACTCCGAGGTGTCGGCGCTGCGCCGGGTGTCGGCCGAGCCGGTCACCGGGCCGCAGGTGGGCACCGCCGTCGGGCTGGGCCTGTTCGACTTCGGGCACCGGGACGGGCCGGCCGCCGAGGCGCTGCTGCAGCACCCGCTCGGCGTCACCGTGCTGCCCGACGGCTCGGTCGCCGTCGCCGACACCTACAACGGCGCCGTACGCCGCTTCGATCCGGACCGCGGCACCGTCAGCACCCTCGCCGACGGCCTCGCCGAGCCGTCGGACCTGCTGGTCGACGGCGACACCCTGGTCGTCGTCGAGTCGGCGGCGCACCGGCTGGTCCGGCTGCCGATTCCCGCCGGGTCGCCGGTCGCCGGGGACGCGCACCGGGTGCGCCGGGTCCCGACGCCGCTGGCCGCCGGCGTCAGCCTGCGGATCGGGTTCACCCCACCCGCCGGTCAGCATCTCGACGACCGGTTCGGCGACCCGACGTCGCTGACCGTGGCCGCCGACCCGCCCGGGCTGCTGCGCGCCGGCACCGGCACCGCGACCGGCCTCGTCCGGACCCTCGAGCTCGATCCCGCGGTCGGGTCCGGGGTGCTGCAGGTCGCGGTCGCCGCCGCGGCCTGCGACGCCGCGCCGGACGGCACCTCCGCCACGTTCGCCGCCTGCCACCGCTACCAGCAGGACTGGGGCATCCCGGTCGTCGTGACCCCGGACGGGCCGTCCACACTCGACCTGGACCTGCGCGCGGTCCACTGAGTCCGCTACAACGGCTCGGTGACCTCGCGGAGCCGACGATGGCCCTACCCGCTGCTCGCCGTGCTCGTGCTGCTCGCCGGGTTCGTGGCATGGAACTACCGGCCGCGGGCCGAGCCGCCACCGGTGCCGGGGCACGGCGCCGTCAGCACCGAGCGGGCGCCGTGGGTGGTGGCGCTCGCGTCCGCCGCCGATCCTCCGGTCAAGCACTGCGTGGGAACGCTGGTCGCGCCGTCGGTCGTCGTCACGGCGTCGCACTGTGTGATGAACCGGGAGCCGGCGGACCTGACGGTGATCGCCGGTCGGACAGATCTGCGGACCCGCGACGGTGTGGAGGTCCCGGCGGCCGACCTGTGGGAGGTGCCCGGTGCGTTCGACGGGAACCGGCTCCTCGGCGGGCTGTCCGGCCCGGTGGCCGCGGCACCCGACCTCGGGATGGTGCTCCTCGCCGAGCCGTTGGCACAGCCGACGCTGCCGCTCGACACGGCCGGTGACGCCACCCCCGGCGCGGCCGCCGTCTTCTACGGGTGGCGGGTGGATCCGGCGGACCTGCCGGTGCTCTGGCAGTCACCGGTCGTCGTGCTCGACGACCGGGAGTGCGCCGCCATCGCCCGGGCGGTCCGGTTGACGTTCCCCGTCCCGGTCCGGCACGGCTACGTGTACGACCGTGCCGACTACCTCTGCGCGGCCGGGACCCCGGCACCCGGACCAGGCGTGCCCAACCCCCCGTACCGGCCGACCGACAGCGGAGCACCGGTCGTCGTCAGCGGCCGGCTGGCGGGGGTGAACGCCTGGGGCCCCGACCCGGACCCGGCAACCCCGAACTACCACGCGCGGGTCGCCACCCACGCCGCCGAGCTGCAGCGCCTGATCGACCGGGCGAGCGTCACCGGGCGGTTCACCGGCTGATCCGCCTCACCCTTCCAGCCAGGTCAGCACCGCCATCACCCGCCGGTGGTCGTCCGACGACGGGGGCAGCCCGAGCTTGGTGAAGATCGATGAGATGTGCTTCTCGACGGCGCCCTGGGTGATCACCATCAGCCGTCCGATGGCGGTGTTGGTGCGGCCCTGGGCCATCAGCTCCAGCACCTCGCGCTCGCGCGGCGACAGCTCCGCCAGCGGGTCGCGGCGGCGGCGCCGGGTGAGCAGCGCCGACACCACCTCCGGATCGAGCACGGTGCCGCCTGCGGCGACCCGGGTGAGCGCGTCGGACAGGTCGGCGAGCTTGGACACCCGGTCCTTGAGCAGGTAACCGACGCCGCCGCCGGCCTCCAGCAGGTCGGTGGCGTAGGACTCCTCCACGTACTGGGAGAGCACCAGGATCCCGATCTCCGGGTACTGGCTGCGGATCTCCAGCGCCGCGCGCAGCCCCTCGTCGGTGAACGACGGCGGCATCCGCACGTCCACCACCGCCACCTCCGGGCGGTGCTCGGCCACCACCTCGACCAGCGCGGCCCCGTCACCGACCGCGGCGAGCACCGTCGCACCCGCCTCCTCCAGCAGCCGGACCAGCCCCTCCCGCAGGAGCATCGAGTCCTCGGCGAGGACAACGCGCATCGTCATGCGTGCATCCTCGCCGGTGCGCCGCGGAGCGCTCACCCCTCCCCCAGCCCGGCGACCGGGACCTCGGCGGTGAGCACCGTCGGCCCGCCCGGCGGGCTGTGCACGTCCAGGCTGCCCTCGACGATCTCCAGCCGGTCGGCGAGACCGGCCAGCCCGTGCCCCTTGCCCGGGTGGGCGCCGCCGCGGCCGTCGTCGCGGACCACCACCCGCAGGACCGTGTCGTCGACGGTGACGGTCACCGTGACCGCGGAGGCACCGGCGTGCTTGGCGATGTTGGTCAGCGCCTCGGACACCACGAAGTACGCCGTGTTCTCGACGAGTGCCGGCAACCGGGCGCCCGGGTCCAGCTCGACGTCGAGGTCGACCGGCACCGGGCAGCGGCCGGCCGCGGCGGCCAGCGCCGGGCCCAGGCCGCGGTCGGCGAGGATCGGCGGGGCGATGCCGCGGGACAGCGCGCGCAGCTCGGACAGCGCCTCGCGGGTCTGCTCGAGGGCCTCGTGCAGCAGCGGCCGGGCGCGTTCGGGATCGTCGTCGAGCCGCCGCACCGCCGACTCGAGATCCATGCCGAGCCGCACCAGCCGCTGCTGCGGCCCGTCGTGGATGTCCCGCTCCAGCCGGCGCAGCGTCTGCGCCTCCGCGGCGACCGCCGCCCGCCGGCCGGAGGCCAGCGCCTGCGCCCGCGCGCGCAGTGCCGCGGTCTGGTTGGTCAGCAGGCCGCGGGCCAGCAGGGCACGCACGTCGGTCAGCCAGCGCACCACAGTCGGCAGGGTGACCAGCAGCAGCACGCCGAGGCCGGTGTTCAGCGCGATGTCCCCGACGCCGGAGTGCACCCCGGTCACCGACCGGAACAGGGTCCAGTCCTCGCTGCCGCGCGGGATCGACCACTGCCAGAACACGTAGAGCAGCCCGCCCAGGCCGGCCACCGACCAGACCAGCGCAACGGCCGCGGTCACCGCGCGGACCGGCAGCGCGATGACCGCGTGCGCGACGTCCCGCCAGCTCTGCGGGTCGACAAGCGCGCGGAACAGCCGGCCCATCAGCCGCCGGCCGCGGTTGGGCCGGTAGTGGTGCGGTGGCAGCGGCAGCCCGGTGGCCGCCTCGGTGGCGCGGCGCTCCAGCTCGGCGAAGCCGCGGGCCGCGGCCAGCGTGCCGACGGTGATCGGGATCCCGATCCAGATGACGAACGTCCCGGCGCCGAGCACCAGCCCGATGATCACCACCAGCCCGCTGACCACGGCCAGCGGGAGCCCGGCCAGCAGGTACGCCATCTGTGCGCCGAGCCGGGTCCGGCCGGGCCAGCCGGACGGCCAGTGCATCGCCTGCGGCAGGTGCAGCGGACCGTCCCGGAACACGTGCTCGCGCATCCCGCCGATGCCCCGGCCGTCCGCCGCCCGGACCAGGTGCGGATCGAGCGGACCGCCCGGGGGCACCCGCTCCGGCCCGGCCACCGGGTCACCGGCGGCCGCCGGGTCGTTCCCCGGCGCGCGGGTGGTCTCGGGCATCGCGGCCCCCTCCGGTTCGGGTGGTGCGCGTCGAGAATAGGCGGCGCGCGGCGATGCGCTCGCGATGCCGGGTGTGACGTGATGAGCTGGGCGCGCGACGGCGCCGACGTGAGAGCGAGGATCTTCCGGTGGACCCCTCCGACCTGCAGGACGTGCTGGACTCGGTTCGCGACTTCATCCGCACCGAGGTGGTGCCGCTGGAGGAGACGATCGATGCCGAGGACGAGGTCCCCGCGCGGATCGTCGCCCAGTGCAAGGAGATGGGGCTCTACGGGTTCACCATCCCCGAGCAGTACGGCGGCCTGGGGCTGAGCGCGTCGGAGGAGGTCCGGATGGCCTTCGAGCTCGGCTGGACGACGCCCGCGCTGCGCTCGCTGTTCGGCACCAACACCGGCATCGCCGGGCACGTCCTGCTGGAGGGCGGCACCGAGGAGCAGAAGCAGCGGTGGCTGCCGCGGCTGGCCTCGGGCGAGGTGACCGCGTCGTTCGGGCTGACCGAGGCCGACGCCGGGTCCGATCCCTCGTCGCTGACCACCCGCGCCGTCCGGGACGGCGTCTCCTGGGTGCTCAACGGCTCGAAGCGCTACATCACCAACGCCCCGGTCGCCGACGTGATCATGGTGTTCGCCCGGACCGACCCGGACGCCCCCGGCAACCGCGGCATCTCGACCTTCCTGGTGCCGCGCGACACCCCGGGCCTGACGGTCGGACCGAAGGACCACAAGATGGGCCAGTTCGGGGCCTGGACCGCCGACGTCCATCTCGACGACGTCCGCGTCCCGTTCGACGCCGTCGTCGGCGGCACCGACGGGATCGACAGCGGCTTCCTCACCGCCGCCCGCTGCCTGGCCCACGGACGGCTGCACATCGCCGCGGTGTGCGTCGGGATGGCCGACCGGCTGGTCCACGAGACCGTCGAGTTCGCGCGCACCCGGGAGCAGGGCGGCCGGCCGATCGCCCGGTTCCAGCTGGTCCAGGGTCTCGTCGCGGACTCGGTGACCGACGCCCGGGCCGGCCGCGGCCTCGTCCTCGACGCGGCCCGCAGCTTCGACGACGGGTCCGACAAAGTCTCCGGCCCCGCCACGGCGAAGTACTTCTGCTCGGAGATGGTGGGGCGGGTCGCCGATCGGGCCGTCCAGGTGCACGGTGGTGCGGGGTACATGCGCGGGGTCGCCGTCGAGCGGTCCTTCCGCGACGCCCGGCTGTTCCGGATCTACGAGGGCACCAGCCAGATCCAGCAGGTGATCATCGCCCGGGATGCGCTGGGGAAGGCCGCCCGGGCCTGACCCGGCCGGGCTCGCGGAGCGGGGCCTCGGCGCGGCGCGGGGCGGGGCCGGGCGGCGCAGGTCGGGGCGGCGCAGGTCGAGGAGCCGGGCCGGGCCGCGGAACGACGAACGCCCCGCCCGGGGGTGCCGGGCGGGGCGTTCGATGGAACGGGATCAGTGGTGTGCGACACCCCGGTGGTACTCGAAGACGAGCCCTCCCACCGCGATCAGGATCAGGGTCACGCCAACGGTGACCAGCCATGGGTACCAGAAGGCGAGCCCGATGGCGGTGAGCGCCGCGGCGGCCGCGATACCCAGCGGCCAGTAGCTGCCCGGGGAGAAGAAGCCGACGTCGCCTGCGCCGTCGGAGACCTCGGCCTCCGGGTTGTCCTCGGGCCGCTCCTCCAGCCGGCGCGAGACGAACCGGAAGTAGGTGCCGATGATCAGCGACAGGCCGGCGGTCAGCCAGAGCGCCGTCGTGCCCACGACCTCCTGGGTGAGGAACATGTACACCAGCGCGGCGATGACGAAGAACCCGGTGCAGATCTCGAAGATCCGGGACTCGATCTTCATGAGTCGTTCTCCCCTCAGCCCGTGGCCTGCGCGGCCAGCTGGCCACGGTCGGTCGGGAACGGCGTCGTCGTGATCGCCTCGGGGGCGCACCACTCGCCGCAGTTCAGCTCCTGCAGCGCCTCACCGGCGTTGTACGGCCGGCCGGTGACCGGGTTCGTCTCCTTGCGGAGCTGGATGTACCGGTCGTAGAGGGCGGGCTGCAGCGCGCGCACCTCGAAGTTCATCTGCGAGTGGTAGGTGCCGCAGAGCTCGGCGCACCGGCCGACGAACGCGCCCTCGGTGTCGATGTTGTCGATCACGTAGGTGTTGTCCTGGTCGTTGCGCTCCGGGAACGGGAAGACGTCGCGCTTGAACAGGAACTCCGGCACCCAGAACGAGTGGATCACGTCGGGCGAGCGCTGGGTGAACTCGATCGAGCGGTCGGTCGGCAGCACCATGATCGGGATGACGTCGCTGGTGCCCAGCGTGCTCACCGGCTGCCCGTCCGGCCCGACCTCGTCGGGGTAGGAGAACTCCCAGTTCCACTGGAAGCCGACGATGTCGACGCGGACGTCGGCCGGGCCGCCGGCGGTGGCCTCGTCCTTGTCGACGTAGTTCTGCACGTTCACGGTAAAGCCGAACAGCACCGCGACGATGACCGTCGGGATGGCGGTGAAGACCAGCTCGACCGGGAGGTTGTACTGCGTCTGGCGCGGCAGCGAGCCGTCGTCGTCCTTGCGCTTCCGGTGGAAGATCATCGCCCAGAACATGACGCCCCAGGTGATGACGCCGACGACGAGCGCGGCGATCGCGGACCAGGTCCAGAGGTTCCGCATGGCCTCGGCCTCGGGGGTGACCCCGACCGGCCATCCGAACCGGATGACCTCCTCCACCGAGCAGCCGGACAGCACCGGCGCCGCCAGCACACCCAGCAGGCCGACCTTCGCCGCCCGGGCGATCCGGGAGCGGCCTTCCGTTCGGGCCACTGCGCGCCGCCTTCCTGTCGTCTCCTGCGTCAGCCGCACTGCCAGCACGTTCTTTCCTGCCTTGCCGTCACCACGGGAACGGCCGCGACGGGCTCCGCCCCACTCGAATGGAGCACCGTCTTCGACCTCGCGTAGAGACTAGACGAAGGCCGCCCGCCGCGCGTCCTCCGGGGTCGTTGCGCGGGATCACCCGGGCGTGCGGAATCAGGCAGTCTCGCAGGAAAAAGGCCGCTTCGCCCCGGGGCGCGCACGACGCGTCCGGATGACTCGTCATACTGACTTTCGTGTGCGGACTGCTGGGACTGCTGACCGCCGGGGCGGACGCCGCCAACCGGGTCGAGCCGATCGCCGACGCGCTGCGCTGTGCGCGGCATCGCGGCCCCGACGAGAGCGCGACGTGGAACGACCACGATCTCGTACTGGGGTTCAATCGGCTGTCCATCATCGACGTCGACCACTCGCACCAGCCCCTGCACTGGGGGCCGGTGCCCGGCGAGGACACCCGGTACACGATCGTCTTCAACGGCGAGATCTACAACTACCTCGAGCTCCGTGAGGAGCTGATCGAGACCTACGACGCCGCGTTCGCCACCGAGGGCGACGGCGAGGTCATCGTGGCCGCGTTCCACTACTGGGGCCCGGACGCCGTGCAGCGGCTGCGCGGGATGTTCGCGTTCGCCATCTGGGACGCCGTCGAGCGCGAGATGTTCCTCGCCCGCGACCCGTTCGGCATCAAGCCGCTGTTCCTGGCGACGACCGCGACCGGCACCGCGTTCGCCAGCGAGAAGAAGTCGCTGCTCGCGCTGGCCGGCGAGCTGGGCATCGGGCTGGACCTGGAGCCCGCCGCGCTGCAGCACTACCTGACCCTGCAGTACGTGCCGGAGCCGATGTCGCTGCACCGGATGATCTCCCGGGTGGAGTCCGGCACGCACGTGACCGTCCGCCCCGGCGAGGAGCCGTTGCACCAGCGCTACTTCGCGCCGAAGTTCATCTCGCTGCCCAGCCACGCCCCGGCGAGCGCCGAGGCCGAGGCGATCGTGCACGGCGAGATCGCCGACGTGCTGCGCGACTCGGTGGCCAAGCACATGCGCGCCGACGTGACCGTCGGCGCGTTCCTCTCCGGCGGCATCGACTCGACCGCGATCGCGGCGCTCGCCAAGGAGCACAACCCGAACCTGATCACGTTCACCACCGGGTTCGAGCGCGAGGGCTACTCCGAGGTCGACGTGGCCGCGGAGTCGGCCGCGGCGATCGGCGTCCGGCACGTGGTCCGGACGGTCAAGCCGGACGAGATGATGGAGTCGCTGCCGCTCATCATCTGGTACCTCGACGACCCGGTGGCCGATCCGGCGCTGGTCCCGCTGTGGTTCATCGCGCGGGAGGCCCGCGAGCACGTCAAGGTCGTGCTGTCCGGCGAGGGCGCCGACGAGCTGTTCGGCGGGTACTCGATCTACCGGGAGCCGCTGTCGCTGGCGCCGTTCGAGAAGGTCCCCGGCACGCTGCGGCCGATCATGCGCCGGGCGTCGCGGCGGATGCCGGAGGGCATGCGCGGCAAGGACCTGCTGCGCCGCGGCTCGCTGAGCCTGGAACAGCGCTACTACGGCAACGCGCGGATCTTCCGCGACGACCAGCTGCACGAGGTGCTGCGCGGCTACGACCCGCGGGTGTCGCACCAGGACGTCACGGCGCCGCACTACTTCGCCAGCCACGACTGGGACCCGGTCGCCCGGATGCAGCACGTGGACCTGTTCACCTGGCTGCGCGGCGACATCCTGGTCAAGGCCGACAAGATGACGATGGCGCACTCGCTGGAGCTGCGGGTGCCGTTCCTCGATCCCGAGGTGTTCGACATCGCGTCGTCGCTGCCGCAGTCGCAGAAGATCACCCACGGCTCGAACGGCACGACGAAGTACGCGCTCCGCCGGGCCTGCGAGGGGATCATCCCGCCGCACGTGCTGAACCGGCCGAAGCTGGGCTTCCCGGTGCCGATCCGGCACTGGCTGCGAGACGAGATGTACGCCTGGGCCCGGGACATCCTGCAGAACTCCGGTGCCGGGCACCTGATCGACCTGCAGGCCGTGCACCGCATGCTGGACGCGCACCGGGAGGGTCCGGTGGACCACTCCCGGCGGATCTGGGCGGTGCTGGTGTTCCTGATCTGGCACGGCATCTTCGTCGAGCGCCGGATCGTGCCGGACGTCCCGACGCCCACTTACCCGGTCAAGATCTGACCCGCTGCAGGTCGCGGCGCAGGCGCGGCGACCTGCAGCGGCGGATCCCGTCGAGCCACCGGTGCGGCGGGCGAGCAGCCAGTACGTCCCGGCGTGCAGCAGCACCGCGAGCAGCCCGGCGAGCGCGGCGCCGGCGCCGGGCCGGTCGCGAGGCGCCCGGCGACCGGGACCGCCGCGAACACGGCAGCGGCGGCGAGCTCGCCGCCGCCGAGGCGCAGGTACTCGCGGCGCAGCACGGCGACCGCGGTCACCCGGCCGCCGTCCCCGCACCCGGGCCGGGCCGCACCCCCGGACAGCGGACCGGCCGGCGTCCGCGGGTCGCGGGCGCCGGCCGGGGTGTCACGGGAGCGGACGGTCAGGCGGGCAGCACGGCCCGGAGCTCGTCGGCGGCGAGATCGCCGAACGTGTCGCGCAGCCGGGTCAGCGCCGCGTCCCGGTCCCAGGTCCACTCCTGCGGACCGTCGGACTCCAGGACGTAGGTCGCGATCAGCGCGCCCAGCTGCGCCGAGCGCTCCAGCGGCAGACCACCGGCGACGGCGGTGAGGAACCCGGCGCGCCAGGCGTCGCCGACCCCGGTCGGGTCGACCTGCTCGGTCGGCGGGACGACGTCGATCCAGGTCTCGGTGCCGCCGGACTCGACGATCACCGCGCCCTTCTCGCCGAAGGTGGTGATCCGGGTGCCGACCTTCGCGCCGACGTCCTCGGCGGTCCAGCCGGTCTTCTTCATCAGCAGCTCGAACTCGTAGTCGTTGGTGACCAGGTAGGTGGCGCCCTCGACGAGCCGGCGCACCTCGGGGCCCTCCATCCGGGCGAGCTGCTGCGAGGGGTCGGCGAGGAACGGATAGCCACGGTCACGGCACTCGTCGGTGTGCCGGACCATCGCCTCCGGGTCGCTGGCGCCGATCAGCACCAGGTCGAACCCACCGACCCGCTCGGCGATCGGGGCCAGCTCGATCTCCTTCGACTTGGCCATCGCGCCGGTGTAGAAGGAGGCGATCTGGCGCATGTCGTCGTCGGTGGTGCAGACGAACCGCGCGGTGTGCACGTCGTCGTGGGTGGAGACGCCGGACGTGTCCACGCCCAGGTCCTCCAGCACCTTCCTGTACTCGGCGAAGTCGGCTCCGACCGCCCCGATGAGCACCGGGCTCTGGCCCAGCACGCCCAGCGCGAAGGCGATGTTCCCGGCCACCCCGCCCCGGCGGACCGTCAGGTCGTCGACCAGGAAGCTGACCGAGATCCGGTCCAGCTGCTCGGCAAGGATCTGCTCGGAGAACTTCCCCGGGAAGTGCATCAGGTTGTCGGAGGCGATCGATCCCGTCACGGCAATAGGCACGCAGGGGACCCTACGTCACGCAACTGGGCCCCGTCATGATCGAAGCGATCTTGACGGGGCCCGGGTGTGCCTTTCACCAGGCAATACGCCGGTGACGCAGACCTCAGTTGAAGCTGTCGCCGCAGGCGCAGGAGCCACCGGCGTTCGGGTTGTCGATGGTGAAGCCCTGCTTCTCGATGGTGTCGACGAAGTCGATCGTGGCGCCCTGCAGGTACGGCGCGCTCATCCGGTCGACGCCCACCTTCAGGCCCTGGAAGTCCCGGAACAGGTCGCCGTCGAGCGAGCGGTCGTCGAAGAAGAGCTGGTAGCGCAGCCCGGCACAGCCACCCGGCTGCACGGCGATGCGCAGGTGCATGTCGTCGCGCCCCTCCTGCTCGAGCAGGGTGCGCGCCTTCACGGCGGCGGACTCCGTGAGCTCCACACCGTGGGTCTCTTCCGCGGTGGCGGCGTTTCCGGCGTTCACTGCGTTCTCGACGGTCATGGCTCTCCCAACAACGTGCGGGTCCGCCGTGTTCCCCCGGCGGTGCTCTTCCTCAGGTCAATACTACGACGCCGGGTGGGAGTCCAGCCCGGTGGCGAACCCCCGTTCGGCGACGGTGGACGTGGCGGCCGTCACCGTGCCCCGCCCGGTCACCGGTTCCACTGCGGCGCGACCCGGGACGCGAGCTCGGCCAGCGTCCCGGCCGGGTCGGCCATCGAGGCGTCCAGACCGAGCTCGTCGGCGACGCCGTGCGCCGCGTCGACGCCTGCCGCACCGGCCTCCCGGCGCCCGACGCTGACCTGGCCGGCCAGCACCACGCACGGGATCCCCCGGTCCGCCGCGCCGCGGGCGACCGCGGTGATCAGCTTCCCGCGCAGCGACTGCCAGTCGAAGCTGCCCTCGCCGGTGACGGCCAGGCCG
This sequence comes from Pseudonocardia sp. NPDC046786, assembly GCF_040645415.1. NCBI lineage: Bacteria > Bacillati > Actinomycetota > Actinomycetes > Pseudonocardiales > Pseudonocardiaceae > Pseudonocardia > Pseudonocardia sp. NPDC046786. The sequence continues at coordinate 48,561 of NZ_JBEYYF010000033.1, forward strand.
CCCGCCCCGGCGGCGGCGTCCAGCTCGGCGTCCAGCCCGACCAGCCGCCGGACCAGGCCGGCCCCGGACTCGACGCGTGCGCCGAGCGCGAGCAGTGCCGCACCGAGCCCGCCGGCGGCACCACCCGCGGCGTCGCCGCGGATCTCGCGCCCGGCCGTCCCGGCCAGCACCCCGGCGAACACGCCCAGCGCGGCGTCCAGCTCGGCGACGGTGGCCGCGTCGGCGCCCTTCTGCGGCCCGAACACCGCGGCGGCGCCGTGCTCGCCGAGCAGCGGGTTGTCCACGTCGGAGGCCGCGACGAGCTGCATCCCGCCCAGGTCGGGGCGGCCGTCGAGGCGGTCGCAGAGGGCCAGCGCGGCGCCGCCCGGGGGCAGCGCGAGGCCGTCGGTGTCGACCGGCGCGGCGCCGAGCGCGGCGAGCATCCCGGCGCCGCCGTCGGTGGTGGCGGACCCGCCGAGCCCGACGACCGCCGTCCGGACGCCCCGGTCGCGGGCGTCGGCGAGCATCTCGCCGACGCCGTAGGTGGTGGCGGTCCGGGCGACCGCGGGTACCCGGTCCGCCCGGGCCACGTGGTGCAACCCGCACGCCGAGGCGCACTCCAGGTAGCCGGTGTCGCCGACCTGCAGCCAGGAACCCGGGACCGGGTCGCCGAGCGGGCCGGTCACCTCCAGCTCGTGCACGGTGCCGCCGAGCGCGGTGTGCAGCACCTCGACGAAACCGGTCCCGCCGTCGGCCAGCGGGACCAGCCGCAGGTCCGCCGCCGGTACCGATCTCCGCCAGCCCTCGGCGATCGCCTCCGCCGCCTCGAGCGCACTCAGCGTCCCGCCGAAGGAGTCCGGGGCAACCACGATCCGCATGCGGGCGAGGCTAGCCCGGGCCCGTATTGTGAGAGGTGTGAGGTTCCTGCGCCGTTCCGACAGCTCCGACCAGGCCGGGCAGACCGCGGTCGACACCCCGGTCGCCGAGGGCGCCGAGGACGAGGGCGCGGACGGCCGGTCCCGCCCGCACACCACACCCGGCAAGGGCCGCGCGACGCCCAAGCGCCGCGATGCCGAGAGCAAGCGCCGCGGGCCGGCCCCGCCCCCGCCGCGCACCCAGCGCGAGGCCGCGAAGCTGGCCAAGGCCAACCGCCCGTCCAGGGAGGACCGCCGGGCCAAGGCCGCGGAGCGCCGCCGCCGGATGGACGCGGGCGACGACCGGGTGCTGCTCCCCCGCGACCGCGGCAAGGTCCGCGCCTACGTGCGCGACATCGTCGACTCCCGCCCGCACGTGATCGGGCTGTTCCTGCCGCTGGCGGCGCTGGTGCTGGTCGCCGCGCTGATCCAGAACCCGGTCATCCAGCAGTACGTCACGCTGTTCACGTTCCTGATGCTGGCGGTGATGGTCGTCGAGGGCACGCTGCTCGGCTACCAGGTGCTGCGCAAGGCCCGCGAGAAGTTCCCGGAGGAGGACATCCGCGGGCTCGGCACCGGCTGGTACGCGTTCTCCCGGGCCACCCAGCCGCGCCGGATGCGGGTGCCGAAGCCGCGGGTCAAGCGCGGCGACAACCCCTGACGACCGGGTGCATCCGGGCGCAGGCCCGCGAGCAGACCGCCGACTGGCTGGTGCGGGTCGGCCTGCCCGACACCGCGCGGGTGCTCGGCGCCCGCCCTACGAGCTGTCCGGCGGTATGCGCCACCGGGTGATGCTCGCGCTCGCCCACGCCGGACACCCCGAGCTGGTCATCACCGACGAGCCGACCAGCGCGTCGGCAGCGGCACCGGCCTGGTGTTCGTCTCGCACGGGCTGCCGGCCACCGCGTTCCTGTGCGACGAGATCACGGTGATGCACCGCGGGACCGTCGTCGAGCGCGGGCCGTCGGCCGACATCGTGCGGGCCGCCGAGCACCTCCACACCCGAGGGCTGCTGGCGGCGCACCCGCGGCGGGTGGTGGCTCGGGCGGCTCGCCGCGCGGCCGGGAGTACGCCCGCCGCGCACGCCGAGACGATCATCGCCTCGGCGCCGGGGTCGAGGCGATGAAGGCCAACCGCGACGACGTCCGGTCCTGGATGGAGCGGACCGACCGCGACCCGGACAGCTGCAAGATCCTTTTCGTGGTGGCGCCGGTGCTCGCCGAGGCCGCGCGGGCGCACCTGTCCGCGCTCACCGAGAACGACTTCTCCGGCTTCGACCTGGTCGGCCCGGTCCCCCGGGTCACCACCAACGGGCAGCGGTCCACGCTGGCCGACTTCCTGCGCGGCGCCGCCGACGCCGCCACCCTGCGCGAGGCCGCGGCGCGCTGGACGATCTCCTCGCTCGAGCTCGTCGGGCCCCCCGACACCGTGGCCGACGCGATGTGCGCGGCGATGGACGAGGTCGGCGGCGATGGCTTCCTGGTCTCCGGGGAGATGTCCCGCGACGTCGTCGGCCGGGTCTGCGACGGGCTCGTCCCCGCCCTGCAGCGACGTGGCCGGGTGCGCACCCGCTATTCCGGGACAACCTCGTGGAGTTCTGACGAGCCCCCTTCCGGATGCCGCGCCGGACGGGTGCGACACGATGTGCGGCATGAACGCAACGCTCGTCATCGGAGGCACCCGGTCGGGCAAGTCGCGCTACGCCGAGCAGCTGCTCGGCGGGGAGGTGCCGGTCCGGTACCTGGCGACCGGGCGGCGGACCGACGGCGACGCCGAGTGGGACGCCCGGATCGCCGCGCACGTCGTCCGCCGCCCGGCGGCGTGGACGACCGAGGAGGTCTCCGGCGGCGCGCTCGTCGCGGCGCTCGCCGTCCCCGGCCCGGTGCTCGTCGACGATCTCGGTACCTGGCTGGCCGGGGTGCTCGACGACGCGGGCGCCTGGGACCGGCCGGGGCCGCACACCGAGATCGACGAGCTGCTGGACGGCCTGGTCGCCGCCGTGGCCGGCGCGCCCGGGCCGGTCGTGCTGGTGTCGGCGGAGGTGGGGCTGGGCGTGGTGCCCGGGTCCGCCTCCGGGCGGCTGTTCCGGGACCTGCTGGGCGGGTTGAACGCCGCGCTCGCCGAGGTCTGCGCGGACACGGTGCTGGTGGTCGCCGGGCGGGCGCTGCGGCTGCCGGGGCCGGACGCCGGTACGGCGGGTGCCCCGGCCCCCGCCGCAGGTGCCCCGGCTCCCGCCCCGGATGCGGCGGCCCGCGCCGCGGGGGTGGCAGCCGGCGGCGCGTCCGGTGCGGCAGCCGGCGTCCCGGACCCGGCAGCGAGGGCGCCCGGTGCGGCGGTCCCGGATGTGCCGCCCGCCCCCGCGGATCCCGGCGTCGCCGACCCGGACGGTGACGTCGCCGGCACCCCGGCGGGCGTCCCCGGCGCGGTCACCCCGGCGACCGGCTCCTCCGCCGCGCAGGTGACCGGGCAGGAGCCCGCCGAGCGGCCGTCCGTCCCCGCCGCCGTCGGGCGGCCCGACCTGCGGACCCGGCGCGAGGCCGTCGCGCTCGTCGACGGCCTCGCGCTGCCCCCGGGCGGCCGGGGGCGGGTCGGCGGGCGCGGCGGCTGGGAGTTCGGGAGAGCGGGGGGGAGGGGAAGAGTG
>NZ_JBEYYF010000034.1:0-51046 GCF_040645415.1 Pseudonocardia sp. NPDC046786
GGGTCTCCCCCACCTCGCGCGCGGCTGGGCTCGCGGGGCGCGCGGGGGCCCCCGCCCCCGGCGCCCCCGGGGCCCCCCCCGCCACCGGGCCCCGCCTCGTCGGTGGTCCGGGCGGTCAGGCCGGCCCGGACGGTCAGGGTGCGGGCGGCGGGTCCACCGGGGCCGGATCGACCGGGGCCGCCGGATCGACCGGGGCCTCGCCCGGCCCCGCCCCGCCGGTCGCCGCGTCCGCCGGCGCGGTCAGCTCGGCCTCCCCGTTGACCAGCAGGTCGACCAGCGTGAGCCCGCCGTTCAGGGTGAGCAGCACGACCAGCACGACCACCGACCCGGCCACCGCCGCGGTCAGGCCGCGCTGCGCGGACCCGGCCGTGGTCAACCGGCCGCGGTTGGTCTCGACCACCCAGGCGCGCGCGGCGAACAGGGCCAGCATCACGCCGAACGCGATCCAGGTCAGGACGAATCCGTTCACGGTGCGGGCACCTCCTCCGCGCCCGGTGCGGGCGCCGGCGCGGGCGCGCCCGGCAGCGGGGCCGGCTCGTTCCGGACCAGGATCGCGTTGAAGCCGTTCTCGTAGGTCGCGCGGTACTGGCCGGACGCGATCAGCTGCTCGCGGATCGCCAGCGTCCAGCCCTCCGGCTCCTCGTTCAGCACGGTGCCCTGCTTCTCGATCGACTGGTAGAACAGCAGCGTGTCCGGCTGCACCAGGTCGATGCAGCGGAACGGATCGGCGGCCAGGATCGCGCAGCCGTCCCCGCCGGAGGCCATGTTGTTGTGCTCCCCGACGCCCTCCACCGCGTACGGGCCGACCGTCGACAGCGGTTGCACCGTCGAGCCGGGTGCCGCCTCGGCGTAGGCCTGCCGGGTCATCTGGACGTCCTCGGTGGTGACGTCGAGATAGGCGTCGTTGCCGCCGCGGATCAGGATCAGCAGCGGGAACAGCAGCACCATGCCCGCCGCGAGCGCGTACTCGCGCCTGCGGTCCACCCTGGCGAACGCGCGCAGCGCGTCCACCGACAGGATCGTCAGGATCGGCAGGCCGTAGAGGATGACCCGGAACAGCAGCTCGCCGCCGTAGCTCTGCACGACGGCCATCGCCATCGGGATGCCGGCCAGCGCGATCGGCACCAGGTCGCGGCGCCGCTTCCAGTACACCCAGGCACCGGCGATCGCGAGCAGCCAGGTCAGGCCCGGCATGATCGCGCGCAGCAGCTTGACCGCCAGCTGGCCCTGGTCACCCTGCAGCCGCTCGAAGAAGCCGGCCTCGATCGCGCCGGCGTCGCCGGACGCACCGGTGATCATCGTGATCTGGGTGAGCCAGAAGTCCCGGGCGGAGATCAGCACGAACACGATCACCGCGAACGTCGCGACGAGCACCAGGCCGCGGCCGCGGAACCGGCCGACGATCGCGAGCACCACCAGCTGGCCGATGATCGCGAACGGGGTGAGCTGGTGCGTCGGGGCCAGCGCGATCAGGCACAGCGACGCGCAGAAGTAGATCAGCAGCAGCTGCCGGGCGGGCAGCGTCGGCGCGTTCGGCGGCGTCATCGCGCTGATCAGCCAGCGCCGCCACCGGGGCAGCGGGGTCGCCCCCCGGTGCGGCCGTGGCCAGGGCGTCGTGCCCGCGTTGTCGACCCGGCGGGTCGCCAGCGGGCCGAGCGCGAAGGTCAGCACGGTCAGCAGCAGCACGATCGCGGTGGCCTGCGGCGAGAAGTAGTCCTGCTCGATCCAGTTCAGCCCGACGAACAGCCAGGCCGCGACCCACGGCGCGCGGGTGCCGCCGAGCATCGAGCGGGCGAGCGCGTAGACGCCGATCGCCCACACCGCGACGACCGCCGGCGGGTACCAGCGCAGGATGACGTCGAGCTGGTCGGCGCCCGCGGCGTCCCGGAACCAGGCCCACTGGGCGAAGAACGCGGGCCAGTAGAACCGGGCGTCCACGCCGGTCGGCGGCACGCCGTTGCCGGCGACCGCGTCGACGAAGCCGGAGATCAGCCAGGCGGTGGTGAACCGGGCCTGCGGCTGGACGACCGACGGCATCCCGGTCGTGCACAGGATGAGCACGGCGGTGGCCGCGCCGAGCATCGGGATCCGCGGCCGGGGCGACCACAGCTCGACCACGCAGCAGGCCACCGCCAGCACGACGGCGACCCAGCCGAACGGGCTGAGCACCGCGGCCAGGCCCCAGCCGTCCATGTCGGAGAGGTCGGTGGTCGCCGCGGCCAGCGGCAGCATCAGCACCGCGAGGATCGCGAGCACCGGTGCGCCCCACACCCACAGCGGCGACAGCGGCTCCGACGGGCCGGGCGCCGGTGGCGGCGGGGGCGGCGGGCCGTCGCCGGCGGGGCGCGGGACCGGCCCGCGGACCGCGGTCGTCGGCGAGTCGGGTCCGGGTGCGCGCAGGTACTGGGTCCGCTCGCTCGGGCTCGCCTCGGCGGACCGGGCCGACGCGGCCACGGTCGCCTCGGCTCCGGCGCCCCGGGACCGGGCCGACGGGTCGGGTTCGCCCGTCCGGCGGGTCTCCGACGTCACGACTTCACCTCCGAGGTGCTCCGGCGGTTCCACGCCGGGACGAATCTGAGCGCGAGGGCGCACAGCAGCTGCGCACCGACGTATCCCAGGACCATCGGCAGCATCATCATGCTGACGGATACGGTGCCCGCTTCGGGAAGCGGGACCAGTCCGGCGAACACGACGACCATGCCGGTGTTCAAGAGCTGAATCTTCGCGTAGCCCATGCCGTCGCCGTCGGCCTGCCTGCGGGCCAGCTCGAAGACGACGATCAGCCGGAACAGCAGGCCGACCATCAGCACGGCCAGCGCAGGGGCGCCCGCGGCGTAGCCCTCGCCGAGCAGCGAGAGCACCGGATAGCCGAGCGCGGCGCCGAGCCCGAGGACCGGGACGAACAGGATGATCATCCGGCGGCGGGCGAGCCGGGCGAACTCCTCGGCCCGGTGCGGCTCGCGGGCGGTCTGCACGGCCAGTGAGTTCGTGAAGAACGTCGCCGCCAGGTCGATCACGGTGACCGCCTGCCAGCAGATGAAGAAGACCGCGCCGACCTCGTTGCCCATCCGGATGTTCGCGAACAGCGGCACCTGGTTGTAGAGCAGGGCGTTGCCGCACTGGGCGAGCGCGGTCGGCGCGAGGAAGGCGATCGCCTCGGCCCGGCTCGGGACGATCCCCGGCCCACCGGCCGCGGCGAAGCGCCGGGTCATGTACCAGAGCATCGCGGTGCCGGCGGCCACCCACAGCATCACCGGGATCGCCCAGGACAGCACCATCGCCTGCGAGTGCAGCGAGGCGCCGAGGGCGAGCAGCAGCACGATCCGGACGACCGCGAAGGTGCCGTTGCGCCAGACCGCGACCCACGGTTTCCCGATCGCGACCATCACGAAGTCGTGTACGACGAACACGCCCCAGCCGGCGCAGGTGAGCACCAGCACGAGCAGGCCGAGCCCGATGCTGCCGCCGCCGGCGGTCTCCGCGATCCGCGGCACGATCACGCCGTAGACCAGGCCGATCAGCCCGGACAGCGGCATGATCAGCAGCAGCGCGCCGAAGGTCAGCCGGACCGACTTGCGCCCGGCGCCGGGCAGCCAGCGCATCAGGCCCAGGCCCAGGTTGAGCTGGGCGATCCCGCCGATCAGCTGGAACGCGGAGACGAACTCCGACGCCCGGCCGACCTCGGCCTGCGGCATGATCCGGGCCGCGATCAGCACGCCGAGCAGGCCGGCGACCGAGCCGAACGCCGAGCACAGGGTCAGCGCGATGCCGTCGCCGATGCCGCCGTTGCGGGAGTGGCCGCCGGGGCCGTCACCGTCCCCGTCCCCGCCGTCGCCCGGGCCGCCGGTGCGGTCGGTGGGCGGCGGGGGCGGGTTCTCCCCCGGGCCGCGCAGGCCGACCACCGGCAGGTACTCGGTGCGCTGCTCGGCGAGCTGGCGGGAGCGCACGCGGGCGTGCGCGATCTCCAGCCGCTGGGTGGGCGCGTCCGGCCCGGTGTCCGGTCCCGGCGGCGTGCCGGCCCCGGGACCGCGGTCGGCGTGCCGGCCGGTGGGCGGTGCTGCCGGGGGTACTGCCGGGGGGGCTGCCGGCGGCGGTGCTGCCGAGGGTGCTGCCGAGGGGGGCGCCGGGGGCAGGGCGGCCGTCGCCGGGTCGGCGTAGGGATCGCGGGTGTCGACACCGGACCGGGTACGACGGGCGGGCAGCGCCCGGGTCCCGTCGCCGTCCGGCGCCTGCGGGCCGGGGGGCTGGCCGGGACCGGGGGCGCCCGCACCGCGGCGGGAGCGCGCCGGCCCGACCTGGCTCACTGTGCGACCACCGCGTGCCGGAGCAGGAACGGGACGCTGATCAGGGTGACGATGAACAGGGCGACGCCGGGGTACCAGAGCCCGAGGCTCACCATGAGCTGGCCGCCGATCAGGGTGACCGCGGTGCCGACGCCGAGGGTGAGCAGCCACACGTGTGCCGCGGGGGCCCGGCGGAGGAAGCCCGCGGCGGCCCAGCCCGGGCCGAGCAGCAGGAAACCGATGGTGACGAGCAGCCGGAACTCGCCGAGCGCGCCCCCGCTGACGTCCAGCAGGTTCAGCACGCACGCGACGACGCCGGCCAGCACCAGCAGGATCGCCACGTAACGACGCGCGGTCCTGGCCCGGGTCAGCTCTGCTGCGGACGGCACGCTCACCGCGGTACTCCCCTTCTTCCGATCACCGGCGCCCGTCCGATCGGACGGGCGCCGGTGGCTGTCTCGGCGACCCCGGGGGTCGCGGTGGGTCGGTCAGGACGCCTCTTCACCCCATGCGTACCGCACGCCGACCTGGTCGGGACGCCCGGTCCCGTCCTGGGCGGACGCGGTCGCGGCACGGGGGGACGCGGCGGCGGCGCCTGCGCTCCCGACCTCCTGACCACGGCGGTCGTGCCCGGCGGACTGCGGGGCCTGCTGCGGCCGGTACGGCGGCACGGCCGGCACGTCCCCCGCCGGACGGCGCGGAGCCGGGCGCGGACGCTCCGCCGGAGCGGTGGACGGGCCGCTGCCGGAGACGGACGGTGCCGGGTTGATCCCGCCCGTCCGGTTCACCGGGAGGGTGCCGCGGTCCGCGCCGGGCGCCACGACGGCGGCCGGGGCCGGCGCGGTGGCCCGGTCCTCCCGGGAGGCCCGGCGGCGCTCGGCGGCCAGCGTGCGCAGCACCCGGGTGCCGTCGGCGAAGGTCCGCAGGTTCGTCTCGCCGAACATCCGCTCCCGCTCCACCGAGGGGACCTCGGTGATGCTGAAGCCGGCCGCGGCGACCCGGCAGTTGAGGACGGTCTCGATCTCGAACCCGTCGCCCCAGTACATCCCGCCGTCCGGGTGCGGCGGCATGTCCACCGCGGGCAGGTCGAGCACCGGCAGGATGTCCGCCCAGAACGCGTTGTAGCCGTAGCAGAGGTCGGTGTAGCGGGTGCCGAACAGCGTGTTCGCGACCAGGTTCAGCCCGGCGTTGCCGCTCTTGCGCAGCAGCGTGATGTCGTCGCTGCCACCGCCCTTGGTGAAGCGGCTGCCCTTGGCGAAGTCGGCCCCCTCGACCAGCGCCCGGACGAACCGCGGGATCTCCTGGGGATCGGCCGAGCCGTCGGCGTCGAACATGACCAGGACGTCGCCGGTCGCGGCGGCGAACCCGCAGGCCATCGCGTTGCCCTTGCCCTTGCGGGTCTGGCGCACGATGCGCACGCCGGGCAGCACGCGCTGCGCGGTCTCGACGGTGCCGTCCTTCGAGTTGCCGTCGACGACGATCACCTCGTGCACGGCGGGCCGCACCGCGGCGATGGCCGGCAGCACGACCTCCAGGTTGCGGGCCTCGTTGCGGGTCGGCACGATCACCGACACTCTCGGTTCACCCGGACGGCGTGGTCCGTGGTCAGGGCGCTGGTTCACCGGTCTCTCCCCCGAATCGATCGGTAGTGGGCGCACGCGGATGGCGAGCTTGCTCTCTGTGCCCGACGGCGACGACGGCGCCGGAACCTGTCGCCCCCACAACGGGGGGCATACGGCTTATCTCCGCCGCCGACGCTCGCGTTACGTGACCTCGACCGCATCGGGTATCACCCGGGCGGAGCAACCCCTTGCTGGTAACGCCGGTTCCGCAGCTGCGAGACCACGCGAGCACGCCTCGAATACTACGGACGGTGCACCGTTCGGTGGGCCGCGGGACCGCCCGAACAGCCCCTGGGCGGGCGGCACGCACCGAATTTCCGACGAGCGGCGAGCCGATCACGACGAACGGAGGAATCCTGGATCGACCTTCGTCCACCGGTCCCGGCCGCCCGGACCGCGGGCGGGTGTCCGGCCGCCGCCGGGGAGCGCCGGGAGCGGGAGGGGTAGCGTCACGTGCCGCCCGCACGACACTCCCGACCCCACGAGGTACCCGATGAGGCCCGGCGGCTTCCTGCCCAGCGTGTCCGTCTGCATCCCGGTCTACAACGGCGAGGCGTTCCTGGCGGAGACCATCCGCAGCATCCTGGAGCAGACGCTGGGGGACTTCGAGCTGGTCGTCCTCGACAACAACAGCACCGACGCGACCTGGCAGATCGCCACGTCGTTCCGGGACCGGCGGATCCGGGTCGAGCACAACCGGGAGACGCTGCCGCAGGGCGACAACTGGAACCGCGCCGTGCACCTGTGCCGGGCGCCACTGGTGAAGCTGGTGTGCGCCGACGACCTGCTGCACCCGCGCTGCCTGGAGCTCCAGGTGCCGCCGATGCGCGACGACCCCTCGCTGGCCGTGGTCGCCGCGCGCCGGCACATGATCGACGAGCAGAGCCGGGTGCTGGTGCCGCGGCGCGGTCTCGGCGGCGGGCTGGTCGGCCTGCACTCGGGTAGCGAGGTCGCCCGCCGGGTGATCCGCAACGGGGCGAACCCGATCGGCGAGCCGGGCAACGTGCTGTTCCGCCGCGAGCAGTTCGTGACGGCCGGCGGCTGGCGCGGCGACCGCCGGTTCATCATGGACCTCGATCTCTGGATGCGGCTGCTCCAGTACGGCGACTTCCTCGGCCTGCCGGAGACCCTGGCCGCGTTCCGGATCTCCCGCGGCTCGGTCTCGGCCGAGTTCGAGCAGCAGATCTCCGACGAGCAGCAGCTGCTGCTCGACGAGCTGGGCGGCTCCGGCGCGTTCGACGTGCGGCCGCTGGACGTGCGGATCGGCCGGCTGGCGCTGCCGCTGGGCCGGGCCCGCCGCAAGGCCCTGTTCAAGGTCTCCCGGATCGCCGCCCGCAAGGACGACCGGGTGCTGGCCGAGCAGCAGGAGGCGCACGAGGCGGAGGCCCGCTAGGACCCGCCGGGTTCGCGCCGGTCGCTGCGCGACGACCGAGGGGCCGTGGCCCGGTGCGTGTGCACCGGACCACGGCCCCTCGTCGTCGGACGGGAACGGACTGCTCAGCCGCGCTGCTCCTGGGAGCCGTTCGGCAGCGGCGTGCTGTCCAGGCCGGGCACCTCACGCGAGCTCTCCAGCTGCGCGGGCGCCGAGCCGCCGCCGTTGCCACCGGCCGGGGTGCGGTCCCCCACCGGCGGCACCTCCTTCTGCGCGGCCGCGGTGGCCTCGGCGACCTGGCGGGCGATCTCCGGGTCGGTGGAGGTGTCGAACCAGTCCTTCAGCGCCTCGTCGTCGTCGGCCGGCCGGGAGACCGTGCCGTCGTCGGGGCTGGGGGTGAACCGGTAGACGCCGTCCTCCCCGGGGGCACCGAGCATCCGGGTGAAGCCCTCCAGGGCCTTCCCGAAGTCCGACGGCACCACCCAGAGCTTGCTGGCGTCGCCCTTGGCCATCTCGGGCAGCGTCTGCAGGTACTCGTAGGCGAGCAGCTCGGGCGTCGGGCGCCCGGCCTTGATCGCGGCGAACTTCTTCTCGATCGCCTTCGACTCGCCCTGCGCCTCGAGGTACAGCGCGGCCCGGCGACCCTGCGCGCGCAGGATCTCGGACTGCCGCTCGGCCTCGGCGGAGAGGATGGCCGCCTGCTTGGCGCCCTCCGCGGTGAGGATCTGCGACTGCTTGTTGCCCTCGGCGCTGCGGATGGCCGACTCGCGCTGGCCCTCCGCGGTGAGGATCATGGCCCGCTTCTCGCGGTCCGCCTTCATCTGCTGTTCCATCGAGTTCTGGATCGACGGCGGCGGGTCGATCGCCTTGATCTCGACCCGGGCGACCCGGATGCCCCAGCGCTCGGTGGCCTCGTCCAGCTCCCCGCGCAGCGCCGTGTTGATCCGGTCCCGCGAGGTCAGCGTCTGCTCCAGGGTCATCCCGCCGACGACGTTGCGCAGCGTCGTGGTGGTGATCTGCTCCACGCCGGCGATGTAGTTCGCGATCTCGTAGACCGCCGCCTTGGCGTCGTTGACCTTGAAGTAGACGACCGTGTCGATGTTGACCGTCAGGTTGTCCTGCGTGATGACCGGCTGCGGCGGGAAGGACACGACCTGCTCACGCAGGTCCACCCGCTCCCGGGTCCGGTCGACGAACGGCACGAGGATCGCCGGGCCACCCTCGCGGGTGCTGTGGTAGCGCCCGAGTCGCTCGATGATGTACGCCCACTCCTGCGGGACGATGACGATCGACTTCACGACGACGGTCACGACCAGCACCAGCAGTACTGCTGCGATGATCAAACCGGCATCCATCCGGTCTCCCCTCGATGCGCGCCGGACAACCGGCGCTCATGTCCGCCCCGGAGTCCCCGGGGCTGCTCGCCGGTGCCCTTCCGCCGCGCGGCGGTTCAGGGCTCCGGCAGTTCGTCCCGGCCGGTGACGAGCACCGCCGCGCCGGTGACCTGCAGGACGGTGACGCTGGCGCCCGCCTCGATGACCTCGTGGCCGTCGAAGGAGCGGGCCGACCAGAGTTCCTTGCCGATCCGCACCTGGCCACGCTGACCGTCCACCCGTTCGACGACCTGGGCCGCCGATCCGATGAACCGGTCCTGGTGGCTCTCCAGGGTGCCCATCCGTTCCTGCAGTTTCCGCTTCGCGGCCGGTCGCACGGCCAGTAACAACAGCACGGACACGATCGCGAACACGCCTGCGCTCCCGACCGCGCCCAGTCCGAGCGCGGCACCTCCGGCCGCGGCGAGCGCGCCTCCGCCGAGCATCACCAGGAACAGCTCGCCGGACACGAACTCGGCCCCGACCAGTACCGCCCCGATGAGCAGCCAGATCAGTGCCGTCATGCCCCCAGGGTGCCAGAACCGGACATACCGCGACGTCGATTCGCGCCGAACACCGCCTGCGGTGGCCTGATCGTTATTGCACCGCAGGGTTTCGGCGGCGTTTCAGCCCTGGTCGTCCGGTTCCCCCGACCCGGCGGCGGTGACGAAGTCGATCAGCCGCTCGACGGCGCCGATCATCGGCGTCTCGAGGTCGCGGTAGCTGCGGACGGCGCCGAGCACCCGGCGGGCGCCGTCGGCGGGTTCGCCCCAGCCGAGCCGGGCGCAGATCCCGGTCTTCCAGTCGGTGCCGCGCGGGATCGTCGGCCACTCCCGGATGCCGACCACCGAGGGCTTCACGGCCTGCCACACGTCGACGTAGGGATGGCCGGTGACCAGCACGTCGTGCTGCGCGCGCGGGGTCGCCCGGTAGGCGTCGCGGGCCTGCCGGGTCTCCTTGGAGCCGTCCACGAGGTGATCGACCAGGATGCCGAGGCGCCGGTGCGGCGCCGGGTCGAACCCGCGGACGGCGGCGGCCAGGTCGTCGACGCCGTGCAGCGGTTCGACGACGATGCCCTCCACCCGCAGGTCGTGCCCCCACACGCGTTCCACCAGCTCGGCGTCGTGCAGGCCCTCGACCCAGATCCGGGCGGCCCGGGCGGTGCGCGCCGTCAGGTTCGCGACGTGCACCGAGCCGGACGCGGACAGCGTGCGCCCGGCCGGCCGGGCGGCGGGCCGGACCAGGGTGGCCGGTGCGCCCTCGTGCAGGAACGCGGCCGGGCGGAGCGGGAACACCCGGCGCCCGCCGAACCGGTCCTCCAGGGTCACCTCGGAGCCGGAGATCGAGACCACCGCGCCGCAGAACCCGCTCGCCGGGTCCTCCACGACGAGCCCCGGCTCGGCCGGCACCTCGGGGACCTGCCTGCGTCGGACGGTCCGGGTGCCGGCGGCGTCGAACATGCCGCGGTAGTCGTGGGTCCGGCTCATGGGGTCGAGTATCGGACGGCCGCCCGCGGTGACCGCGGCGCGACACGCCCACCCGGCCGTGGTGACACCGTGCAGGCGGCGCGACACGCAGCGTCACCCACGTGCCGGGGTGTGCGGACGGTGATCGACGGTTAGCCTGACCGCCGTGTCCTGTGCCTCCGCGACCCTGGCCGTGTGGGCCTCGGCCTGGCTGGCCGGGGCCGCGGCTCCCGATGACGTCCTCGACGCGCTCGCCCCGTGGTCCGACGCGCACGACGTGCTGGCCGCCGACTCCGCGTCGTCCGCGCTCACCGGCATGCCCGCGCCGGGCGAGCGGCCCACCTCGCTCGCGCTGCTGCTGGCCGCCGTGCGCCGCGGCGGTCCGCGCGGGCACGCCCGGCTGGTGCTCGCCGCGCCCGGGGACGTCCGCGGGCTGCCCGGTCCGGGCGGGTTCTCCCGGGAGGCGACGACCACCGGTGAGGGCGTGCTGTTCACCGACGCCGGCTTCGGCGTGGTCCCCTCGCCGATCGCCGACGGCGTGGTCCGCTGGACCGTCTACGCGGTGCCCGACAGCGGACCGGTGCCCGAGTACGTCGCCCTGAACGAGGCCGAGCGCGAGCTGCGCGGGCAGGTCCGCAACGCCGCCGCGGCGATCGCCGATCTCGGCGTGGCCCGGCACCGCCCGGGGGTGCGCGAGGAGATCGCGGCGTCGCTGCGCCGGCGCCCGCGGGCGCTGTGGCCGGACGGCATGCCGCCGCAGGCGCTGCGGGTGCTGCAGCAGGCCGACGAGGTCGACGCCATCCTTTCCGCGGCCGCCGGCGACGATCCGGGCGGCGCGCTGTCGGCGTCCGCGGCGGTGGCCCGCTCGGACGCGCTGCGGCCGATCGCCACCGCGGTGCGGGTGGCCCGCCGGGCCGCGGTCGGCGAGGCGGTGCGGGTGCTCGTCTCGGTCCCGCGGACCTGAGCGGGCGGATCGCTCACCGGCGCGCGCGGCCGAACCGGTGCCGCACGAACGCGGCACTCACCCGGTGTCCAGGTTCTCCAGCAGGGCACGGGCCGCGGGGCCGGCCGGTCCCCCGGCGCGCCAGGCCGAGCCGGAGCCCCCGCACGCCTATCTGGGCGACGACCTGCTGCTCTCCGACGTCGAGGGCGCCGGGCTCGACCGGGTGGCCGCCCGTACCGGCCCGATGGTGGTCACCGGCACCCGGCATCTCGGCGGGGCCGCCGGCCGGGCGGCCGTGGTGCCCGATTCGGTGCCGGGCCGGGACGCGTCGTACCTGGTGGGTGCACTCGCGCCGTTCGGGTCCGGAACCGGGCCGGAGGTGGTCGGTGCCGGGCCCGCCCGGAGTGAGGTGGACGGGGTGCCGGCGGGGTTCGCCCGGCACGCGACGGGCAGGCACCCGTCGTTCCGGTTCGGACCGACGGCTCCCGGGACCGATGGTAGCGTTTCTGGATAGTCTCACTATCCATCGGAGGAGTCATGTCCGTCGCAGCTCCCGGCCGGCTCGCGCTCGCGGTCGTCTGGTTCGCGCTGTCCGCGGCCGGCCTCGTCGGCACCTGGGCGTTCAACATCGCGTTCTTCGCCGATCCGGGCGGCCTCAGCTATCTCGAGGGCTGGTTCGCGAACGCGGCGAGCTCGTCGGCGGCGGTGGACGTGATCGTCGTCGCGCTCGCGGCCTGTGTGTTCATGATGGCCGAGGGCGCCCGGCTCGGCTGGATCCGCTGGGTCTGGGTGCTGGTGCCGCTGAGCTTCGCGATCGCGATCGCGTTCACCTTCCCGCTGTTCCTCGGGCTGCGTGAGCTGGCGCTGCGCCGCCGGGCCGGGACGCGCGACACCCGTCCGGCCGGCGCGACCCCGGCCCGGGGGTCATCCGCCGCGTAGCGCGGCGACCAGCGCCGCCAGGTCGTCGGCGTGCAGCCGGCGCTCCGCGGCGCCGGACTCCAGCTCGCGGATCCGGTCCCGCGCGGCCCGTTCGGCGCCGGCGAGCGCGTCCCGCTCGCGACCCGCCTGCTCGGCCGCCGCCGCGTGGCGGTCGCGATCGGCCGTAGCCGCCTGCGCGGCCTCGGCCAGCCGGTCCCGCTCCGCGGTGATCGTCGCCAGCTCCTCCGCGTGGCGGTCCCGCTCGGCGGCCGACCGCTCCCCCGCGGCGCGCAGCCGGTCCCGCTCGGCACGCAGCTCGTCGCGTTCGGCGGCCGCGGCCGCCGCGGTGTCGCGCCAGGTGTCCCGGTCCTCGCGCACCGCGCCGGACTCCGCCCGGGCCACGGCGAGCGCATCGCGCAGCACGGCCGTCTCGGCGCGTGCCCCGTCGCGCTCGCGTTCCCCCGCGGCGGCACGGTCGGCGGCCGCGTCCCGCTCCTGCCCGGCCCGGGCCGCGTCGAGCGCCGCCTGCTCCCGGTCCCGCTGCGCGGCGGCCGCCTCGGCCCGGGCCGCATCCGCGTCGGTGATCGCCCGGTCCCGCGCGGCGACCGCGTCGGCCGCCTCCTGCCGGGCCGCACCCCATCCCTCGGTGGCCTGCAGCGCGGTGGCCGCGGCCTCCTCCGCGCGGGTCACCGCCTCGGCGCGCTCCCGGCGGGCGGTGGCGGCGACCTTCTCTGCCTCCCGCGCGCGGCCCAGCGCCGCGTCCCGCGCGGTCTCGGCCTCCTGGCGGGCCCGGTCGGCCTCGGCCGCCGCGGTGCGGGCCCGCTCGGTGGCGGCGAGCGCGTCGCGCTGCACCTCGTCGAGCCGGTCCTGCACGGCGGTCAGCGCCGCGGCGAGCTCGGCGACCGGCCCGGCGACCGCGGCGACCTGCTCGCGGAGCCGGTCGGCGTCCAGCGCGAACGCCCCGGCCCCGGTGTCCAGGCCGAGCGCGCCCAGCGCCTCCCGCTCGGCCCGCGCCATCTGCGAGCAGGTGCGCCCGCCCTCCCAGCGGGTGTCCCGGCAGAACGACCGGGGGCGGCCGCCCTGCGGCCCGGGAGGCGGCAGCTCGGCCCGGCAGCGGCTGTATGCGCAGCGTACGGCGGTGTCAACCACGCCGAACACCGTATCAGTTCGTTGCTTACAAACTCAGTAACCGGTTCTCGGTTACGAGAAACTGATCCATCGACCAACAGAACCATCGTTTCGTTGGTGTGTTCGTCCGGAAACCTCCGCGCCCCCCGACGCGGCGCGGACTTGACTGTGCCGTCGCGGCCGGGTGTCGGATGGGGCACGACCGACAGCGGCGAGCGAACGGAGCGAACGCATGACCGACACCCCCGGCGGGCCACCACCCCTGATCGACATCGAGGACTTCTTCGCCGATCCGGCGTTCGCCGTGCCGACGGTCTCGCCGGACGGCACCCGGATCGCCTACCTGGCCCCGGCGCACGGCCGTCGCAACGTCTGGGTACGCGGGATCGACGAGACCCACGACGACGCCGTCTGCGTGACGCACGACAGCCGGCGCGGGATCACCACCTACCACTGGACCGACGACCCGCGCTGGCTGCTCTACCTGCAGGACACCGACGGCAACGAGGACTGGCACCTGCACCGCGTCGATCTCGACGCCCCGGACGAGCCCGCGGTCGACCTGACCCCGATGGCCCCCGGTTCACGGGTGGCCGGCGTGGACCCGCTGCCCGCGGTGCCCGGCAGCGTGCTGGTCGTCATGAACGAGCGCCCGCTGTACTTCGACATGTTCCGGATCGACGTCGCGACCGGCGCGACGACCCTCGTCCACGAGCAGGACGATCCGGCCGCGACCCTGCACCTCGACGATGGGGGTGAGCCCGTCTTCCACACCACGCTGGCGGACGACGGCACGCTCGAGGTGTCGGCGTGGGACGCGGCGACCGGGCAGAAGCGGCTGCTGCACCGTATGGGTGGAGCGCAGCACCCGATGGGCATCCAGCCCCAGCAGGTCACCGCGGACGGGAAGGGGTTGCTCGTCGGTTCCTACCAGGGCTCCGACGACCTGCGCCTGGTCCGGATCGACCGGGAGACCGGCGAGGAGAGCGTCGTCGCTGCCGTGCCGGGCCGGAGCCTCGACATCACCGGACTGATGATGCCCGGTGTCCTTCCGCCGGCCGTGTACACGCGCCGCCGCACGGGCGAGGTGCTCGCGGCCAGGTTCGTCGGTGACCGCCCGCACGTCGAGGTCGTCGACCCGGGCTTCGCCGAGGTGTACGCCGCGCTGGCCGCGCTGTCCGACGGCGTGCTCGGGACGGTCTCCTCCGACGACGCCGGTCGCCGCTGGATCGCCACCTTCGTGCACGACCGCGATCCTGGCGTGGCCTGGCTCTACGACCACGCCACCGGGGAGAGCCGCGAGCTGTTCCGGCCCTACCCGCAGCTCGATCCGGCGGCGCTGGCCCCGATGACGCCGGTCGCCTTCCCGGCCCGCGACGGCCTGCCGCTGCACGGTTTCCTCACGCTGCCGGTCGGGATCGAACCGCGCGGGCTGCCGCTGGTGCTGCAGGTGCACGGTGGCCCCTGGTTCAACGACGTCTGGGGCTACAACTCGGCCGCCCAGTTCCTCGCCAACCGGGGCCTCGCCGTCCTGCAGGTCAACTTCCGCGGCTCCACCGGCTACGGGCGCCGGCACGTCACCGCCGCCATCGGCGAGTTCGCCGGGGCCATGCACGACGACCTGATCGACGCCGTCGACTGGGCGATCGAGCAGGGCTACGCCGATCCGGCGCGGATCGGCATCCACGGCGGCTCCTACGGCGGCTACGCCGCGCTCGTCGGGGTCACCGTCACACCCGACCGCTTCGCCGCGGCGGTGGACTACGTCGGCATCTCCGACCTGGCGAACTTCATGCGGACGCTGCCGCCGTTCACCCGCGCGTTCACCGTGAACAACTGGTTCCGCTACGTCGGTGACCCGGACGACCCGGCCGCCGAGGCCGACATGCTGGCCCGCTCCCCCATCACGATGGTCGACCGGATCCGGACGCCGCTGCTGGTCGCGCAGGGCGCCAACGACGCCCGCGTCGTGCAGGCCGAGTCGGACAACATCGTCGGGTCGCTGCGGGAACGCGGCGTGCCCGTCGAGTACCTGCTCGCCGAGGACGAGGGGCACGGCTTCGAGAACCCGGAGAACCGGACCCGGCTCTTCCGCGCGATGGAGCGGCACTTCGCCGAGCACCTCGGCGCCCGCAGCGCCGACCGGCCGGGCTGAACCTGGCTGCGCTGCGCTGGTCAGGGGCAGTCGCCCGGGCCGCCGGACGCCGCGTCGATCACACCGTCCAGCACGTCCCGGGAGACGTGCAGGTCGCGGATCGACCGGTCGATCCGGTCGCGCTCGGCCCGCAACGTCTCGGTCAGCCGGGCGGTCGCGCCGGCGCTCGGCCCGCCGTCGTCGTCGCGCATGCAGGGCAGCAGCCCGGCGATCCGGCGGCTGCCCAGCCCGGCCGCGTACAGCTCCTGGATGCGGAGAACCCGGTCGACCGCGGCGCCCGGATAATCACGGTGCCCGCCCGCGGTCCGGGCCGGGGCGAGCAGTCCCTGCTCCTCGTAGTAGCGCAGCGACCGTTCGCTGACGCCCGTCCGCCGGGCCAGCTCGCCGATCCGCATCGCGTCCCCCTCCGGGCTTGAACCTCACACCGGTGTCAGGCCCCACCATCCCGCCATGACCGACGCCACCGTCCCCTTCCGCTATTCCCCGATCGTCGACCGACCGCCGCTGAGCTGGCCCGGCGGCGCCCGGGTCGCCGTGCACGTCGGGCTCAACATCGAGTACTTCGTGCCGGGGCTGCCCTCCACCAGCATCTGGCCGGGCACCGCCGACCTGGTGCCGGACGCGCTCAACCACGGCTGGCGCGACTACGGCGCCCGGGTCGGGATCTGGCGCACGATCGACGTGCTCGACCGGCACGGTGTCCGGCCGAGTGCCCTGCTGAACTCGCTGGTCGTCGAGCACAACCCACAGATCGTCGCGGCCGGCCGGGACCGTGGCTGGGCCTGGCTGGCGCACGGGAGCACCAACTCGGCGTTGCACACCGGGCTGGACGCCGACACCGAACGGGCGGTGCTCCGGGAGATCGTCGACACGATCGAGGGCGGCACCGGGACCCGCCCGCGCGGATGGATGGGACCGGGTCTGACCGAGACCGCGCGGACCCCGGAGCTGCTCGCCGAGCTCGGGTTCGATCACGTGCTCGACTGGACCAACGACGACCAGCCCTACCCGCTGACCGTCCCCGGGATGCTCAGCGTGCCCTACACCCTGGAGCTCAACGACCTGCTGCTGTTCGCCCGCGGCAGCACCGGGCCGGAGTTCGTGCGGATGGTGCGCGACCAGTACGAGCAGCTGCGCGCCGACGCCGCGGACGGATCCGGGCGGGTGCTCGCGCTCGCGCTGCACCCGTTCGTCATCGGGCAGGCGTTCCGGACCCGCTACCTCGACGAGGTGCTCGGCTGGCTCACCGCCCAGCCGGACGCCTGGATGACCACCACCGACGCCATCGCCGACCACTACCGGGCGGTGGGATGATCGGCCCGAGTTGGAGGTGGGCCGGTGGCACGCTCGGCGGTGGTGATCGGGCACGACCACGTCGCCGGGCTCGGGCTGCTGGAGCCGGTGCTCACCGCGCACGGGTACCGGCCGGAGTGGCTGACGGTCGTCCCGGCCGACCGGTACACCACCCCGGACGTCGACGTCACCTTCCCCGACCCGCGGTCCCGGGATCTCGTGGTGACCCTCGGCGCACCGTCGCCCCGGGGCCGGATCCGCGGCTGGGCGGCGGCCGAGACCCGCTTCCTGCGGCGCGCGCACGACACCCGGGTGCCGGTGCTGGCGATCTGCTTCGGCGCCCAGCTGCTCGCCGAGGCACTCGGCGGCCACACCCTCCGCTGGGCCGGACCCGGATCGGCTGGCAGTCCGTCCGGCCGCTCCGCGACGCCGTCCCGGCGGGCCCGTGGTTCCGGTGGAACGCCGAGCAGCTCGTACCGCCGCCCGGCGCGACCATCCTGGCCGACGGCGACGACGGCTGCGCGGGTTTCCGGCTCGGTCGCAACGCCGGGCTGCAGTTCCATCCCGAGATGGATCCCGCGCCGCCGGGCGGACCGGTCAGGACCCGCTGATCTCGACCGGCACCGCCCCGGCCGGGCGCGGCTCGTCGCCGCGCCGCAGCGCCTCGGCGACCTCGTCGCGGACCCGGCCGCTCTCCGCCCAGCCGGTGACCTCCCAGGCGTGGATCAGCGGCGCCGCCCGGTTCTCCCGGGCCTCCACCACCCACGGCCGACCGGTCATCGCCCGCCAGGCGATCAGCACCCCGATCAGCAGGAACTGCAAGCCGAGCAGGATCCCGGGGATCACCACGAAGATCGCCAGGAACAGCGCGGCACCGATCGCGGCCGCGATCAGCACCCACCACAGGACCTTGACCAGCATCGCGCCGGCGCCGCCGGCCCCGGCCAGCAGCGCGCCCGCACCGCCGGCGGCCCCGCCGCCGCCACCACCGCGGTTGCCGCCACCGCTGCCGCCCCGGTTGCCGCCGCCGATCCCACCGCGGTTGCCGCCGCCGGAGGAGCCGCGGTCGCCGCCCCCGACGGATCCGCCGGAGCCACCCCAGCCACCGCCCCAGCCACCGCTGCTGCGGCCGGTCGGGATGATGATCGGCGTCGAGCGGCGGCGCGGCCGGTGCCAGTGGCTGTCGACGTCGCGGTACCGGGCGGGCGGCTCGCGGCGGACCGTGTGGTCGGGCACCGGCCGGTCCCGCACCACCCGCGGACGCTCCGCTCCGGGCTCCTCCGCGGCGGCGTCGCCGGTCGCGGGCCGGGCGGCCGGCTCGAAGAAGCGGTCGCCGCCGCCGAGTCCGAACCGGAACCCGCGGTAGCGCGGCGGACCGAGCAGGAACTTGCGCCCGACCACCCACTTCATGCCGTCAGGCGCGCTGACGTACCGTTCCCGCACCCGCTCCCCCTCCGCTCACGAGCCCGTCATGAGGACCACATGATGCCCGGTCGGACACCGTTGCACGGCGTGCAGTCCCTGCAGCCACAGGACGCCGACGCAATCCTCGACGATCTCGCCGACAACGGCGTGGCCGCCCCCGGCGACCAGAGCGAGCTCGCCGCCGTCGTGCAGTCCGCCGCCGCGGACCACGATCTCGCGCTGTCCGTGGTCGTGGTCCCGCAGGCGGACAGCCAGGCAGAGCTGGTCCAGCTGGCCCAGACCGTCCGGTCCGAGCGCGGCGGGACCGTCCTGGTGCTCAGCCCGGAGTACACCGCGGCCGCCAGCGACAGTTATGACGACGTCGACGCCTACATCGACGGCCTGCCCGGCAGCGACGTCGCCGCGGCCGAGCAGTTCGTCGGCGAGCTCACCGATCCCGGCCCGCCGTGGCTGGGCATCGGGATCGTCGCGGTGCTGCTGGTCGCCCTCGTCGCGGGCGGCGGGCGGTGGTGGGAGCTGCGGCGCAGGCGCCGCCGGGACGCCGCCGCGCTCGCCGCGGAGGGTGAGCGGCTGCGCGCGGAGGTCGCCGAGATGGCCGACGAGATGCTGTCCATCGAATCCCGCACCGCGCTGCTCGAGGACACCGGACTGGGCACCGAGTACAGCACCGTCGCCGTCGAGTACCGGGACGTGGTGCACCAGGTGGAACGCGATCCGCGCGACCGCCGGGTGGCGAACGCGCTCGCCACCCGGGTGCGCGCGCTGCACGACCGGGTCCAGGCGCTGGACCTCGCGACCCGCCCCTGACCGACGCGGCTCGACCGGCCGACCCAGCGCCACCCGACCCGGCGCCACCGACCGGATCTCACCGGCCCGGCGCCAACCGGGCCGGCCCGACCCGTCCGGCTCCGGATCGCGCCCGGCCCTCACCCGCCCCCGACGCCCAGCTCGTGCAGCGCGAGCGCCAGCACCAGCGCGCTGTGCCGCTCCGCGGCGTGCACGTCACCCACCAGCCCGGCGATCCGGTCGAGCCGGACGTGCAGCGTCTGCCGCCGGATCCCCAGCCCGTCCGCCGCCCGGACCTTCGACGACGAGTGCGCGAGATAGCAGCGCAACGTCCCCACCAGGTCCGAGCCGGTCTCCCGGTCGTGCGCCACCAGCGGCCCGATCTCCTCCTCGACCAGGCGCGCGGCCAGCGGCTCCGGGCCCAGACCGGTCAGCAGGGCGGGCGCGGTCAGCCGGGCGGCGGGCAGCACCCGCTCGGTCAGCCCGAGGGTGTCCGCGAGGTCGAGGGCCTGCCGGGCCCTGGCCAGCGACTGCCCGGCCAGGTCCAGCCGGGGCACCACCGGGCCCGCCACCACCCGCACCGATCCGGCCGACGCCGGATCGGCGACCTCCACCGCGGCGAGCACCGCCCGGGCCGCGGCGGTGGCCGCGGACGTCCGCGCGACGACGACCACGCCGTCGCCGTTCGCGGCGACCAGCGCCGTCCCCGCGGCGAGCGTCCCGCCCGCCGCGCGGGCGGCCGTCACCGGATCGGCGCCGCGCAGGGCCAGGCAGGTGTAGCGGGCCTGCACCGGGAACGACAGCCCGAGCATCCGGGCCCGGCCGACCAGCTCGCCCGGGCCGTCGAAGTCGCCGGCCAGCAGGTCCTCGACGAGCAGCCTGCGCCGGTCGTCGAGATCGCCGGACGCCGCCGAGCGCAGCAGGGCCAGCTCCAGTGCCTCGGCGCCGAAGGTGCACGCGGCGACCACGGCCGGATCGTCGGCGCGGGCCGGCGCGAGCACCGACAGGTGCCCCCAGTGCCGGTCCAGCAGCACGATGTCGCGGCGTGCGGCCGGCCGGCCGCGGCGCCGGTCGCCCGCCGGGAGCCCGGCCGAGGCGACCAGCGCACCCTCTCCCGTCGTCAGCACGACCGGCGCCCCGGTCAGCCCGGCGAGCACCGCCGCCAGCTCCTGCGGTCCCGCACCGCCGAGCAGCGCGTCGGTCAGCTGCTCGCGCACGTCCCGGTCCCGGCGCACCCCGGCCCGCTCCCGCTCCAGCAGCGCGCGCTGGACCTGCTCGGTGACCTCGACGAACGGGACGATCTCGCGGAGCACCAGCAGCGGCAGCCCGTGCCTGCGGGCCGCGTCGACCATCGCCGCGGTCGGCTCCGGGTAGGTCCAGCCCACCTCCAGCGCCAGTGCCGCGGCCCCGCGCTCGGCCAGCTCGGTGACGTAGGCGGTCTCGCCGACCGGCCCGCGCCCGGCCACGCCGAGCCCGGTCGTCAGCAGCAGCTCACCGCCCTTGAGCAGCAGCGCGGCCTCGGCGAGCTCGCTGGTGTGCACCCAGCGGACCGGCCGGTCCAGCCAGTCGGCGCCGACGACCACCTCCGGCGCGGCCCGCGCGACGGCGTCGAGCTCGAGCACCTCCCGCAGGGTCAACGTCATCCGCCGAGCGCACCACCGGCCGGACGTCCTGTCCAGTCACCATCGCCGCAACATGACGTTACGACCGTGGTGCATGCCGGGCTCCCGGTCCCAGGATGGGCACCGAACGTCGAGCAGGACCCGATCGGAGCCCGCGATGAAACCACCACACTTCGAGTACCGGCGGCCCAGCACCGTCCCCGAGGCACTCGCCGACCTGGCCGCCCCCGGGGCCCGGGTGCTGGCCGGCGGGCAGAGCCTGCTGCCGCTGCTCAACCAGCGGCTGGTCGACGTCGGGCGGCTGGTGGACGTCAACCGGATCACCGGGCTGGACCGGCTGACCGTCGACGACGACCGGCTGCACGTCGGCGCGACGGTCCGGCAGGCCACCGCACTGCGCTCCCCCGTCGTCGCGGCCGCCGCCCCGCTGCTGGTCGCGGCGCTCGCCCGCACCGGGCACCCGCAGGTGCGCAGCCGCGGCACCGTCCTCGGGTCGCTGTGCCATCACGACCCGGCCGCCGAGCTGCCCGCCGTGGCGCTCGCCCTGGACGCCGGGATCGTGGTCGCCGACGGGCCGACCGTCCCGGCCGCGGAGTTCTTCGGCGCGGCCTTCGAGACCGCCGTCCCGGCCGGCGGACTGGCGGTCGCCGTGACCTTCCCGGTCGCCCCGCCCGGCACCCGGGCCGGGTTCGCCGAGATCGGCCGCAAGGCCAAGGACCTGCCGCTGGTCGCGGTGGGGGCGCAGATCACCGTCGCGGACGGCCGGATCGTCGCGGCCCGGGTGGCCGCGACCGGCCTCGCCGCGCACCCGCAGCGGATGACCGCCACCGAGCAGGCGCTGCTCGGCAACCCGGCCGACGGGCCGGCGATCGCGGCCGCCGCCCGCGCCGCCACCGGGGAGATCGATCCCGACCTCACGCTCCGGGCGAGCGCCGGATACCGCAGGCGGGTGCTGCCCGCCGTGGTGCGGCGCGCCCTGGACGACGCGCTGCCCACCGCCGGGGCGGTGGCGGCATGAGCGAGCTCCTGCCGGTCGTGCTCACCGTCAACGGGGTCCCGCACACCGCCGCCGTCCCGCCGCGGCTGCTGCTCGCCGACCTCCTGCGCGAGCACCTCGGCCTCACCGGCACCCATCTCGGCTGCGGCCACGGCACCTGCGGGTCCTGCACCGTGGTGCTCGACGGCGAGCCGGTCCGCTCCTGCCTGATGCTCGCCGTCCAGGCCGACGGCAGCTCGGTCACCACCGTCGAGGGCGTCGCGGGCGACGGTCCGATCACGCCGGTCCAGCAGGCCATCAACGACAACCACGGCATGCAGTGCGGCTTCTGCACCCCCGGCGTCGTGTGCTCGCTGACCGCCCTGCTCGACGCCGATCCGGCACCGTCCGACGAGGCGATCACCGACACCCTCGACGGCCACCTCTGCCGGTGCACCGGCTACCAGAACATCGTGAAGGCGGCCCGCCAGGCGGCCGGCCGCCCCGTCCCGGAGGTCGCCCCGTGACCGTCACCCCCACCGGTGCACGCCCGGCCTACGTCGGCGGGTCCGTCAAGCGGCGCGAGGACCCGCGGCTGCTCCGCGGCCGCGGCCGCTACGTCGCCGACATCCGCCCCGCCGGAACCGTGCACATGGCGATCGTCCGCTCCCCGCACGCGCACGCCCGGATCGTCGGCGTCGACGCCTCGCGCGCGTTGGCGACTCCGGGCGTGCTCGCGGTGCTGACCTGGGACGACATCGCCGACCAGGCCGGTCCGATCCCGTGCATCGATCTGTACCCGGACTCGCTGCCGACCCTGCAGACCGCGCTCGCCGACGGCGTCGTGCGCTACGTCGGCCAGCCGGTCGCCGCGCTCGTCGCCACCGACGAGTACCTCGCCGAGGACGCGCTGGACGGCGTCGAGGTGACCTACCAGCGGCTGCCCGCCGTCGTCGATCTCGACGAGGCCGTCGCCGGGCACACCCTGCTCTATCCCGAGCACGGCACCAACGTGGTCACCACGATCGCCCAGGACGTCGGCGGCGACGCCGCCGTCGACGCCGCCTTCGCCGCGGCCGACCACGTCTACACCGAGACGTTCACCGTGCACCGCTACGTCCCCGCGCCGATGGAGACCCGCGGCGTCGTCGCCGAGATCGACCCGGTCACCGAGCGGCTCACGCTCATCACCTCCACCCAGTTCCCGCACCTGGTCCGCGGTTTCCTGTCCGGGGTGCTCGGGCTGCCGGAGAGCCGGATCCGGGTGATCGCCCCGGACGTCGGCGGCGGCTTCGGCGCCAAGTGCGAGTTCTACTGCGAGGAGATCCTGGCGCCGCTGTTCGCGATGCGGCTGCGCCGGCCGGTCAAGTGGATCGAGGACCGGCGCGAGCACATGGTCGCCAGCTCGCACGCCCGCGAGCAGAAGCACAGCGTGCGGGTCGCGGTGTCCGCGGACGGCACCGTCACCGCCGTCGACGCCCGGTCGTGGACCAGCAACGGCGCCGCCTGCTGCACGCTCGCCACCACCCCGGCGTCGATCAGCTCGGCGATGCTGCGCGGGCCCTACCGGATCCCGGTCTACCGGGCCCGGGCGCACTGCGTGACGACCAACAAGACCCCGCTGGCCGTCTACCGCGGCGCCGGTCACCCGCAGGCGGTGCTGGTGATGGAACGGATGATGGACATCATCGCCGCCGACCTGGGCCGGGACCGGGTCGAACTGCGGCTGCAGAACATGATCACCCCGGCCGAGCTGCCGAACGACCGCGGCACCGCGATCGTGCTGGCCGGGCAGGTCGTCTACGACACCGGTGACTACGGCGCGGTGCTGCGCCGGGCCGCCGGGATGATCGGGCTGACCCCGGACTGGGCGGCCGAGCAGCAGCGCGAACGCGCACGCGGCCGGTACCTCGGGATCGGCGTGGCCTCGCTGGTCGAGGAGACCGCGATCGGCCCCTACGAGTCCGCCGTCGTCCGGGTCGACGGCGCCGGGAAGGTCACCGTGCTGACCGGTTCCAGCCCGCACGGGCAGGGGCACGTCACGACGTTCAGCCAGCTGGTCGCCGACGAGCTCGACATCGACCTGGAGGACGTCACGGTGCTGCACGGCGACACCGACGTCGTCGCCGAGGGGGTCGGCACGTTCGCCTCCCGGTCCGCCGCGATCGGCGGGGCCGCCGCCCGGTCGGCCGCCGCCACCGTCAAGGAGAAGGCGCTCACCCTGGCGTCGCACCTGCTGGAGATCGACCCGGCGGACCTGGAGTGGCGCGACGGCGCCGCCGTCGTCCGCGGGGCGTCCCGGTCGATGTCGCTGGCCGAGCTGGCCGGTGCCGCGACCGCCTGGAACGCGCCGCTGCCCGGCGGTCTGGACTGGAACCTGGAGGCCACCCACCGCCACCAGGCGCCCGGGATCGCGTTCTCGCACGCCACGCACGCGGCGAAGGTCGCGGTGGACGTCACGACCGGCGAGATCGACGTGCTCGACTACGTCGTCGTGCACGACTGCGGCACCGTGATCAACCCGAGCATCGTCGAGGGCCAGGTGCACGGCGGCGTCGTGCAGGGCCTGGGCGGGACGCTGTTCGAGGAGGTGCCTTACGCCGCGGACGGCACCCCGCTGGCCCGCAACCTGGCCGACTACCTGCTGCCGACGGTCAGCGACGTGCCGGTGATCCGGACCGACTCCGCCGAGTCGCCGACCCCGCTCAACCCCTACGGCATGAAGGGGGCCGGTGAGGGCGGCGCCACCGGGGCACCCGGTGCGCTGGTCAACGCGCTGGCCGACGCGCTGGCGCCGTTCGGCGTGCACCTCACCTCGGACGGGCCGTGGACGCCGGACCGGGTGCTCGCGCTGATCCCGGAGGAGCAGGCGTGAGCGTCACCGTGCTCACCGGGGGGACGGTCGTCCCGGTGGACCCGCAGCGCCGGGTGCTCACCGAGGGCGCGGTCGCGTTCGCCGGGCCGGGCCCCGGGCCGGCGGACGGCACGATCCTGGCGGTCGGCCCGCCGGCCGAGGTGCTGGCCGCGTACCCGGACGCCGACGTCGTCGACTGCCGCGGGTCGCTCGTCCTGCCCGGGTTCGTCAACACCCACACCCACCTGTTCCAGACGCTGCTCAAGGGCCTGGGCGACGACCGGGTGCTCTCCGACTGGTTCACCGCGATGACCGGGCCGTCCGCGGTCGCGCTGACCGAGGACGACGTGTACGTCGGTGCGCTGCACGGCTGCACCGAGGCACTGACCACCGGGACGACCACGCTGCTCGACTTCATGTACGTCCATCCCCGGCCGGGGCTGGCGGACGCGGTGGCGCACGCGATGTACGACACCGGGATCCGCGGGATCGTCGGGCGCGGCTACACCACCACCGGCACCGACGTCGGGGTGCCGCCGGAGCTGATCGAGCCGCTCGACACGGCGCTGGCCGACGCGGAGCGGCTGATCGGTACCTGGAACCGTCCCGGCAGCCGGGTGCGGGCCGGGCTGGCACCGTGCATGAGCTGGACCGTCGACGCCGCGACGCTGCGGGAGACCCGTGCGCTCGCCGACCGCACCGATGCGCTGGTCACGATGCATCTCGCCGAGTCGCCGTTCGACGTCGAGGAGTCGCAGCGGCGCTTCGGCATGCGGGACGTCCCGTTCGCCGCCGAGACCGGCCTGCTCGGTCCCGACCTGGTCGCCGCGCACTGCGTGCAGTGCGACGACACCGACCTGGACCTGCTCGCCGCCTCCGGCACCGCGGTGTCGCACAACCCGTGCTCGAACCTCTACCTCGGCTCCGGTTTCGCCCCGGTCCCGGCGATGCACCGGCGCGGCATCACGGTCGGCCTCGCCTCGGACGGGCCGGCGTCGAGCTCGAACCACTCGATGCTGCAGGCCGTCAAGTTCGCGGCGCTGCTGCACAAGGGCGTGCACCGGGACCCGGAGATCATGACCGCGGAGAAGGCGCTGGAGATGGCGACCGTCGACGGGGCCGCCGCGCTCGGGATGGCCGACCGGATCGGCTCGCTGGAACCCGGGAAACGTGCCGACGTGATCGTGCTGGACCTGTCGAACCTCTGCGTGACACCGGTGCACGCCGCGGTGTCCGCGCTGGTCTACAGCCAGCGCGGCGACGAGGTGGACCGGGTGTACGTCGACGGGGAGCCGGTCGTCGCCGGTGGCCGGCCGGTGCGGGTGGACGCCCGCACGGTGCGGGAGCGGTCGGCGGCGGCCGCCGCCGGGCTGGCGGAACGGGCCGGCACGGCCCGGCTCGGCTCCCGGCCGTGGCGCTCGGTCGTCACCCGGTGACAGGCCCGGTGACAGCACAGCCGGGAGTTCTGCGGATCGACGAAAATCACGGCTCGACGCCGTCGCGTCCCAGGTGACCTGACACCCGATCGGTGTAGGTTCCCCCGGCGGTCGCGCTCGCCCGATGGGCAGCCCCGACGGGTGCGGACACACCCGCCGAGGTTCCTGCGACTGCCGACCTCAGGAGTCGACATGCACCAGGGTACTGCTGTGCTGCCCGGACGCTCCGGCGTCCGGCACGGAACGGACCCGATCGGGTCGCCGGGTCGACGCCGGGCGGTCACGGCGCCACCGGTGGCGTCGTGACCTGGCGTCGCGCGCTGGCCGGGGGTGCCGCCGCCCTCATGATCGGGGCCGGGACGGTCGGGTTCGGCACCACGGAGGCTGCGGCACAGGAGGATCCGCCGCCGATCAGCTCGCAGGAGCAGGCCGTCGCCGCGGTCACCGCGGGCCGGGCACAGGTCGCCGCCGGGCAGGACCAGCTCACCGCGGGTCAGGCGCAGCTCACCGCCGGTCAGGCGCAGCTCACCGCCGGTCAGGCGCAGATCACCGCCGGTCAGGCGCAGATCACCGCCGGTCTCGACTGGCTGGCGGCCCATCCACCGGCCCCCGGCGTCCCACCGGGCCCCGGCCCGGACCCGGAGCCCGAACCGGAGCCGGGGCCCGGACCGGATCCCGGCGCGAGCACCGCCGCCGCTCGGCACGGCTGGGGCACCCCGATCCCGCTGGGCAGCGACGAGTTCGACTACACCGGCCCGCCCTCCCCGGAGAAGTGGGTCGCCGCGGCCGAGTGCTGGCCCGGCCACGACGGCAACGGCCGCCGCTGCGCGGGCCGGTCCACCGTCCGGGACGGCAGGCTGATCCAGACCGGCCTCGCGAACGGCGACACCGGATGGCTCGGGTCCCGGCTCGACCAGCGGTACGGCCGCTGGGAGATGCGGGTGCGCTCCAGTGACACCGGCACCGCCGCGCACCGCTACCACCCGGTGCTGATCATCTGGCCGTCGTCGAACCGGTGGCCCCAGGACGGCGAGTACGACTTCCTGGAGAACGGCTCCCCCGGCGCCCCGTGCGCCGAGGCGTTCATCCACTACCCGCACGAGCCGGGCCCGGTGCAGCAGGAGTTCGCCCGCGAGTCCGACTGCGGCGCGCCGCTGTCGGAGTGGCACAACGTCGCCGTCGAATGGACCCCGCAGCACGTGCGCGGCTTCATCGACGGCGTGGAGTGGTTCCGCTTCTCCGGCGGGGCCGGGCCGGGCCGGTCGGACATCCAGGGCATGCCGTCCGGTGCGCTGAAGATCCAGCTCGACGGCTTCCACGGCACCGGCCCGTACCGGCCGGCGCAGCTCGAGGTGGACTGGGTCCGCAGCTACGCGCTGGACGGGTGAGCGCTCAGGACGCGTCCGGGGCTCGAAGCGACCGGACGCGCACCGCGATCCGCTCGGCCACCGACCGGGCCCCGCCGGCGGCGACCCCCCGGGAGCAGCACCACGAACTCCTCGCCGCCGAACCGGGCGGCGAGGCCGTCGGACGGCGGGAGCGCGTCGCGCAGCGCGACCGCGACCGCGCGCAGGGCCTCGTCGGTGAACACGCGAACCGGACCTCGGCCCCGGGCGCGGACGGTGGGCCCGCCGTGTCGGTACGCCGTGCCGGTCCGGGTCTCCGGCACGATCGGCGGCGATGAGCGATCCCGCCGCACTCGTGCTCGCCGCACTCCGCGGGCGCACCGACCCGCCACCGCCGGGCCCGGAAGCCGGCACCCACCGGCCCGGCACCGACCGGGCCGCCGACCGGCCGGGCGCCGACTGGCCCGGTGTCGACGATCCGGCCGCGCTGCGCGCGCTCGTCGCCCGCTGGCTGGCCGGGTACGGCACCGCGCAGACCCGGCGTACCTACGCCTACGCGCTCGGCCTGCCGCCCGGCTGGGCCGACGCCGTCACCGGTGCCGGGCCGCGGACACCGGCCCGGCCCGACAGCACCGCTCCCCCGCCGGCCCGTCGCGGACGGCTGCACCACCTGGCGTTCTTCCGCTGGTGTGCGGGCCACGCGCTGGACCCGCGGCAGGTGACCGCCGCGCACGTGACCACCTGGCTGCACACGCTCGACGCGGCGGGTGCCGGCAAGCGCACCCGGGCCAGGATGCTGTCGACGGTGTCGGCGTTCTACGCGTTCCTGGCCGAGCACGGCGTCGTCGACGGGAACCCGGCGGCCCTGCACCGCGGGCGGCTCGGCCTGACCGGCACTTCCCGCGACCCGTCCCCGACGATCCGGCTGACCGCCGCCCAGGTCCGGGCACTGTGGACGTCCGCGGCGGCGCTGCCCAACCGGACCCGGCACCGCGAGCTCTACGCCCGCCGGGCGGTCGCGTTCGTCGCGCTGCTCAGCCTGGGCCTGCGGATCTCCGAGATCACCGGCCTGGACCGGGACGACCTGGTGGTCTCCGGCGGCGAGCGGGTGCTGCGGGTGCGCGGCAAGGGCGGCACCGTGCGTGAGGTGTTCCCCGGCGACGCCTGCGTGGACGCACTCACCGGGTACCTGCTGCTGCGCGACCGCGAGTACGGCGCCGCGCTGCCGGTGCGCGGCGGCGGGGCGGGGCGCTCGGCGATGCTGGCGACCCGCGACGGCGGCCGCTGCTCCCGGCACGATCTCTACCTGCTGCTGCGCCGGATCGCCCGCAACGGCGGCCCGGAGCTCGCCGACGTCGCGGACCGGGTGCACCCGCACGCCCTGCGGCACGCCTACGTGACCCTCGCACTGGAGGCCGGCGCACCGATCCAGCACGTGCAGGCCGACGTCGGGCACGCGAGCATCGCCACCACCCGGCACTACGACCGGTCGCTGCGCTCCCGCGCGGGCAGCGCGGCCGACCTGGTCACCGGCCTCGTCACCGATCCGGGGACGGACCGGTGACGAGCCGGGGACGAGGCGGGGACCGGAGCGGTCAGGCCCGCTCGGAGGGCTCCAGCTCGCGCACCTCACCGCTGCGCAGCTTCGCCCGGAACGCCCGGACCTCGCGCTTCACCACCGGTGCCAGCAGGTACAGCCCGGCGATGTTGAACAGGGCCAGCAGGAACAGCACCGCGTCGACGAAGTCGACGACCGCGCCCAGGGTCAGCACCGAGCCGATCACCGCGAACGCGCAGTAGATCGTGAAGTAGATCCGCTCGCTCAGCAGGCTGCGCCCGAACAGGTGCGACCACGCCTTCTGCCCGTAGTAGCCCCAGGTGATCATCGTGGAGACCGCGAACAGCATCACGGCCAGCGCCAGCACCCAGGGGAACCAGGGCAGCACCGAGGCGAACGCGTCGGAGGTGACGGTGACCCCGTCGGCCACCTCGGACCCGCCGGAGAGGTACGCCTCCTCCCGGGCGGTCGCGTAGAACTGGGTGCTCGCCATGGTGATCGCGAGCGCCGTCATGGTGCAGATGATCACGGTGTCGATGAACGGCTCCAGCAGCGCGACGTAGCCCTCGGTGACCGGGTCCTTCGTCTTCACCGCGGAGTGCGCGATCGGCGCCGACCCGAGACCGGCCTCGTTGGAGAACGCGGCCCGCTGGAAGCCGACGATCAGCGCGCCGAGCGCACCGCCCGCGACGCCCTCCGGGGTGAACGCGCCGGACACGATCATGCCGACCGCGTTCGGGATCTCGGCGACGTTCACCGCGATCACCACCAGGCAGGCCAGGCAGTACATGATCGCCATCGCGGGCACCAGCCGGGAGGTGACCCGGCCGATGGACTTGATCCCGCCGATCACGACGGCGCCGACCACCGCGGCCAGGATCAGGCCGAAGACCAGGGCGGCACCGGCGCTGCCGAGCATGCCGTCGTCGCCGCCGGTCACGTCGCGCAGCTGGGCGTAGGTCTGGTTGGCCTGGAACATGTTCCCGCCGGCCACACCGAAGAGCAGGATGGTCACGGCGGCACCGCCGGCCAGCGCCGAGCCGACGATCCTCCCGAACCGGTTCGGGATCCGCTCGGCGACACCGCGCCGCAGGTAGTGCATGGGTCCGCCGGACACGGTGCCGTCGGCGTGCGTCTCCCGGTACTTGACACCCAGGGTGCACTCGACGAACTTCGTGACCATCCCGAGCAGCCCGGCGATGATCATCCAGAATGTGGCGCCGGGGCCGCCGAGGGTCACCGCGAGGCCGACGCCCGCGATGTTGCCCAGGCCCACCGTGCCGGACATCGCCGATGTCAGCGCCTGGAAGTGGCTGACCTCCCCCGGCTCGTCCTTGCGGGTGTACTTCCCGAGCACGATCGTGATCGCCAGCGACCAGGACCGGAACTGGATGAACCCGAAGTACAGGGTGAAGATCACCCCGGCGAGCACCAGCCAGGCGACGATCAGCGGGAACGCGGCCCCGAACAGCGAGACCTCGAAGAACACGATGCTGGACAGGGTCGAGGCGACCGGATCGAAGACCGAGTTGATGGCGTCCTCGACCGCGCCGAGCAGCCCGGGTTGCGAGGGCGCGGCGAGAGCGTCGGGGACCGGCGGGCTCGTGGCCCCGTCGTGGGGAGGCGACATGGTCGCACAGCCCACCGAACATCCGGACAAATCTCAACTTCGGGGCGAAACGGGTTGTCGGAGTCACACCGCGCCGCCGCCTTGACCTCGACCGCACTTCAGTTACCAGCCTGGATCGCGGAAGGGAGCACACATGGACGTCACACCATCCGTCACCACCTTCGACCGGGCCTACCGGGACGGCGATCCGCCCTGGGTGATCGGCGGGCCGCAACCGGCCGTCGTCGCGCTCGCCGATGCCGGGCTGATCACCGGCCGCACCCTCGACCTGGGCTGTGGGGCGGGCGAGCACACGATCCTGCTGGCCCGCCGCGGGCTCGACGTACTCGGCGCGGATGCGTCCGCGAGCGCCGTGGAACGCGCCACCGCGCGGGCCGCCGCGGCCGGGGTGGACGCCCGGTTCACCGTCGCCGACGCGCTCGACCCGGCAGGGCTGGGCACCTTCGACACGGTCCTGGACAGCGCCCTGTTCCACGTCTTCGATCCCGGCGACCAGCTCCGCTACGCCCGGGGACTGGCCGGCCTGGTGCGCCCCGGCGGCGTCGTGCACCTGCTCGCGCTGGCCCGGGCCGGGGACGGCCCCGAGTTCGGCCCGGTGATCGACGAGTCGGAGATCCGGACCGCGTTCGGCGGGCCGGACTGGACCGTCGAGGCCGTGCAGCGGACGACCTACCGGGGCGTCGTCACCGGCGCGCTCGCGCCGTCCATCGGCAGGCCCGCCGGCACCCGGGTGGACGAGCCGGCGCACCTGGCCCGGATCCGCCGCAGCTGATCCCGATCGGCGCCCGGCCCGCCCCGGCTCAGGCCGGCCGGGCCGGGCGACGCTGGGGCACGCAGCAGTCCACCGCGCACGGGGCGCCGTTCGCGGTGCACCCGGCGGCCGGGACGCTGCCGAGCCGGCGCGGGGCGGCCGCGTGCGCGTGCTCGGCGACCAGCTCGATCACCATGTCGGCGAACCGCGGGTCCGGCCCGGCGGTCGCCGCCCTGGCGAACCCCATGCCGTGCCCGGCGGCCCGCTCGGCGGCCTCGTTGTCCAGGTCCCAGATGACCTCGACGTGATCGGACACGAACCCCACCGGCGCGACGACGACCGCCGGCACGCCCTTGGCGTGCAGGTCGTCGATGTGGTCGACCACGTCCGGCTCCAGCCACGGCACCTGCGGCGGGCCGGAGCGGGACTGCCAGACGACGTCGAAGTCCTCGATGCCGAGCTCCGCGGCAACCAGCGCGGACGCCTCGGCGACCTGTCGGGAGTACCGGTGCCCGCCCTCCGCCGGGGTCCCGGCGGCGGCGTCGGCGGCGTTCGGGACCGAGTGCGCGGTGAACACCAGCCGCGCCCCGGCGCGCTGCCCGGCGGGCAGCCGGTCCAGCGCCGCCCGGACGGCGTCGGCGTTGGCGCGTACGAACTCCGGATGGTCGTGGAAGTGCCGCAGCTTCACCAGCTCCGGCGCCGACGGCCCGACCGCGTCCCGGGCGCGGGCGATGTCCTCATGGTACTGCCGGCACGCCGAGTAGCCGCCGTAGGCGCTGGTGGCGAACACCAGCGCCCGCCGGACGCCGTCCCGGGCCATGTCCCGCACGGTGTCCTCGGCGAACGGGTGCCAGTTGCGGTTGCCGAAGTAGACCGGCAACGGGGTGCGGGCCGCGATCGCCGCGACCAGCTCCCGGTTGCGGGCGTTGATCGGGGAGACCCCGCCGAAGTGCTGGTAGTGCTCCTCCACCGCGTCCAGGCGTTCCGGGGGCACCCCGCGGCCCCGGGTCACGTTCTCCAGGAACGGCCGGACCTCGTCGGGGGCCTCCGGGCCGCCGAAGGAGAGCACCAGGACGGCGTCGGGATCGGGGCAGCCCCGTTCGTGGCGGGGCTGTTCGTGGCGGGGCTGTTCGGGCACCCCCCGATTAGACACCCACCGCGTGCACGCCGCCGTCCGCCATGACCATCGAGCCGGTGGTCGTGGGCAGCCAGTCGGACAGCACCGCGCACACGGTCTTCGCCACCGGCACCGGGTCGTTCATGTCCCAGCCCAGCGGCGCCCGCTTGTCCCACACGTCCTCGAACGCGCCGAAGCCCGGGATGGACTTGGCGGCCATCGTCTTCACCGGGCCGGCCGCGACCAGGTTGACCCGGATGCCGTCAGGCCCCAGGTCGCGGGCCAGGTAGCGGGTGACCGACTCGAGGGCCGACTTCGCGACGCCCATCCAGTCGTAGGCCGGCCACGCCTGCCGGTTGTCGAAGTCCATCCCGACGATCGAGCTGCCCGGCCCGAGCAGCGGCTTGCAGGCCACCGCCAGCGACTTCAGCGAGTAGGCGCTGACCTGGATGGTGGTGGCCACGTCCGCCCACTCGGCCTTCAGGAAGGCGCCCTCACCGAGCGCCCCGGGCGGGGCGAAGCCGATCGAGTGCAGCACGCCGTCCAGGCGCGGCTCGTCGCCCAGGTGCGGGCTGATCCGCTCGACCAGGGTGGCGAGCTGCTCGGAGTCCGACACGTCCAGCTCGACGACCGGGGCCGGCTTCGGCAGCCGCTGGGCGATCCGCTCGACCAGCCGCATCCGGCCGAAGCCGGTGAGCACCACCTCGGCACCCTGTTCCTGGGCGATCTTGGCGGAGTGGAAGGCCAGCGAGGCGTCGGTGATCACCCCGGTGATCAGCAGCCGCTTGCCGTCGAGCAGTCCCATGACGTCCTTTCGGGGGGTGTGCTTCTAGTGGCCCATGCCGAGGCCGCCGTCGACCGGGACGACCGCCCCGGTGACGTACCCGGCGCCGGGCGAGGCGAGGAAGGTGACGACGGAGGCGACCTCGTCCGGGTCTGCGTAGCGGGCCAGCGGGATGGTGCCGAGGATCTCGGCGCGGCGCTTCTCGCCGAGCGCCCGGGTCATGTCGGTGTCGACGAAGCCGGGGGCGACCACGTTCGCGGTGATCCCGCGGCTGCCGAGCTCGCGGGCGACCGAGCGGGCCAGCCCGACCAGCCCGGACTTCGACGCGGCGTAGTTGACCTGCCCCGCGGAGCCGGACAGCCCGACCACCGACGACACGAAGACCATCCGGCCGCCCTTCGCCCTCAGCATCCCGCGCGAGGCGCGCTTGGCGACCCGGTAGGCCGCGGTCAGGTTGGCGTCGACGACCGTGGTGAACGACTCCTCGCTCATCCGCATGAGCAGGCCGTCGTCGGTGATCCCGGCGTTGGAGACCAGCACCTCGACCGGGCCGTGCGCGGCCTCGGCCTCGGTGAAGGCGGCGTCCACCGAGTCGGCGTCGGTCACGTCGCAGTGCACCGGCAGCAGATCGTCGGGCAGACCGTCCTTCCCGGAGCGGTAGGTCACCGCCACCTGGTCGCCCTGGGCCGCGAACGCCGTCGCGATCGCCAGGCCGATGCCGCGGTTTCCTCCGGTCACGAGCACGCTGCGTCCCACGGGGGGTGAACCTAACGCACTACCGACCGGTACCGCGGACCCCGCGTGGGGACGAAGCTCACGGCAGCCGCCTGCCGAGCAGGATCCCGGCGGCCAGCCCGCCGATCAGCAGCGCGAAACCGCCGATCAGCCACGGCCGGCTGGCATCGACCTCGCGCTCCTCGTAGCCGAGCTCCTCGGACAGGTCGGAGTACACCGCGCGCAGCTCGGACTCGGTGGCGGCGGTGAAGAACCGCCCGCCGGAGAGCTGCGCGATGCGCTCCATCGAGGCGTCGTCGACGGCGACCGGGGTCCGGCCGCCGTCCAGCTCGATCGTGCCGTAGCTGGTGCCGAACGAGATCGTGGAGACCGGGATGCCGCGCTCGGCGGCCTCCGACGCGGCGGTGAAGGAGCCGCGCGGCTCGTTCTCGCCGTCCGGCCCGGGCACCGTCTGGGTGCCGTCGGAGAGCAGCACGATCCGGGCCGGCGGCGGCACGCCCTCGGCGTCCGGGCCGCCCTGCAGCGACCGGGAGAACGTGTCGATCGCCTGCATCGCGGTGAAGATCGCCTCACCGGTCGCGGTCGACTCGGCGAGCTGCAGGTTGTCGACGCCGTTCTTCACCGCGGGCCGCTCGGTGGTCGGCGAGACCAGCACCGCGGCGGTCCCGGCGAACGAGACCAGCCCCAGGTTGACGCCGGGGGTCAGCTGGTCGGCGAACTGCTTGGCCGCCGACTGCGCGGCGGCCAGCCGGGTCGGGGCCACGTCGGTCGCCTTCATCGACAGCGAGACGTCGATCACCAGCATCACCGTGGCCCGGTTGCGCGGGACCTTCGCCATCGCCTGCGGCCCGGCCAGCGCGACGGTCAGCACGGCCAGCGCGGTGATCATCGCGATCGCCGGGACGTGCCGCCAGCGCCCGGGGCGACGCGGCGCGACGGTCTCCAGCAGCTCCAGGTTGGTGAACCGGACGACGTCGCGGCGGCGCCGGCGCAGCAGCCACACGTACCCGGCGGCCAGCGCAGCGACGATCAGCAGCCCGAGCAGCCACCAGGGTGTCGCGAACC
Source organism: Pseudonocardia sp. NPDC046786 (assembly GCF_040645415.1). NCBI lineage: Bacteria > Bacillati > Actinomycetota > Actinomycetes > Pseudonocardiales > Pseudonocardiaceae > Pseudonocardia > Pseudonocardia sp. NPDC046786. Next base: position 34,639 of record NZ_JBEYYF010000034.1, read on the forward strand.
TCATGCCGGCGCCCTCCCGGCGCCCGCCCAGGCGTGCCTGCGGGCCACGGCGAAGCGGACGATGTCGGCCACCCAGTCCCGGTCGGTGCGCAGCGTGAGGTGCGCGGCGCCGCAGCGGCGCAGCACGTCGGCGACCCGGTCCCGGTGCGCGGAGGCGGCGGCGGCGAACTCCCGGCGCAACAGCGGTGTGGTGGCGACCTCGCGCTGCCGGCCGGTCTCCGGATCGGCCAGCACGACGGTGCCGACGTCGGGCAGCTCCAGCTCGCGCGGATCGACGACCTCGATCGCGAGCAGGTCGTGCCGGCCGGACAGGGCGCGCAGCGACCGCTCCCACACCGGCTCGCCGAGGAAGTCCGAGAGCACCGCGACCAGGCCGCGGCGGCGCGGCGGGCGGCGCAGCTGGTCCAGCACGGCGCCGAGATCGCCGCGCACGCCGTCCGGGGCGGTCGGCGTGGTCGCGACCCGCCGGACCAGCCCGCGGGCGTGCACCAGGCCGCCGCGCGCGGGCAGCCGCACGATCTCCGCGCCGTTGCCGACGACGGCCCCGAGCCGGTTCCCGCCGCCGGCGGTCAGCTGGGCGACGGCGGTCAGCGCGGCCAGCACCAGGTGCCGCTTGTCGGTGTCGGCGGTCCCGAAGTCGAGGCTGCGGGACAGGTCGACGGCCGCCCAGGTCTCCAGCTCGCGATCGGCGACGGTGTCCCGCACGTGCGGCGCGGTGGTGCGGGCGGTCACCGACCAGTCCATCCGGCGGACGTCGTCGCCGGGCTGGTAGGGCCGCGCCTCCCCCGGCTCCCCGCCGGGCCCCGGCAGCAGGCCGGTGTGGTTGCCCTGCAGCAGCCCGTCCAGCCGGCGGCGGACGGTCAGCTCCAGGGTGCGCAGCGACGCCTCCAGCCGGGCCTGCCCGCCGTCCGGGCCTGCCGTCACGCCGGACCCTGCCCCGCCCCGCCGGGGCGCGCGCTGACCTGCGGCAACGGCACGGTCTGCAGCACCCGGGAGACGATGTGGTCGACCGGGACCTGATCGGCGACGGCGTCGTAGGACAACACCAGCCGGTGCCGCAGCACGTCCGGCGCGACCTCCAGCACGTCCTGCGGGAGCACGTAGTCGCGGCCGCGGACCAGGGCCAGCGCCCGGGCACCGGAGACGATGCCGAGCGAGGCGCGCGGCGAGGCGCCGTAGGCGATCCAGGACGCGACATCCGACAGGCCGTGCTCGTCCGGCAGCCGGGTCGCGACGACCAGGCGCACCACGTAGTCGACCAGCGCGTGGTGCACGAACACGTCGGCGGCGGTGCGCTGCAGGCGGACCAGCTCGGCCGGGGTGAGCACCTGGGTTCCGGTCGGCGGCTCGGAGCCCATCCGGTAGATGATCTCCCGCTCCTCCTCGACGCCCGGGTAGGAGATCATCAGCTTGAACAGGAAGCGGTCGCGCTGCGCCTCGGGCAGCGGGTAGACACCCTCGTTCTCGATCGGGTTCTGGGTGGCCAGCACCAGGAACGGATCGGGCATCGGGTGGTCCCGCCCGGCCAGCGAGAGCTTCCGCTCGGCCATCACCTCGAGCATCGCGGACTGCACCTTCGCGGGCGCCCGGTTGATCTCGTCGGCGAGCACGAAGTTGGCGACGACCGGGCCGAGCTCGACGTCGAACTCCTCGCGCCCCTGCCGGTAGATCCGGGTGCCGAGGATGTCGGCGGGCACCAGGTCCGGGGTGAACTGCAGGCGGGAGAAGCTGCCGCCGACGACGCGGGCGAAGGTCTCCACGGCGAGCGTCTTGGCCACTCCGGGGACGCCCTCGAGCAGCAGGTGCCCCCTGGCGAGCAGGCCGACCAGCATCCGCTCGACGAGCCGGTCCTGGCCGACGATCACCCGCTTGACCTCGAGCACCGCGCGCTCGAGCCGCTCGGCGTCGCGCGCGGGTGTGCTCGGGGGGCCGGACGCGGGGAGGTCGTTCGACGGACTCGTGCTCACCCTGGCATTCGATCGCGGTGCCCGTGTGACGCCGGTGAAGGAGCCACCCGACCGGACTTCCCACATCCTATAGGATTATCGGAGCCACAGTCTCCGATCCGTTCGACGATGGGACCGCGATGACGCGCCTGTTCAACGACCCCGATGACTTCGGCGCCGAGATGACGGCGGGCTTCGCCGCCGCGTCGGCCCGGTGGGTGCGCGCCCACCCGGGCGGCGTCGTGCGCTCCACCGCCGATCCCGGACCGACCGTCTCGCTGGTGGTCGGCGGCGGCTCCGGGCACTATCCGGCGTTCGCCGGGCTGGTCGGGCCGGGACTGGCGCACGGCGCCGCGATGGGCAGCATCTTCGCCTCGCCGTCCACCCAGCAGGTGCACTCGATCGCCGCCGAGGCCGACCAGGGCCGCGGGGTGCTGCTGTCCTACGGCAACTACGCGGGCGACGTGCTCAACTTCGACGCCGCCCAGGAGCGGCTGCGCGCCGAGGGCGTGGACTGCCGGACCGTGGTCGTCACCGACGACGTGTGGAGCGCCGGGTCCGACCGGCGCGCCGACCGCCGCGGCATCGCGGGCGACCTCACCGTCTTCAAGGTCGCCGGCGCGGCCTGCGCCGCCGGCCACGATCTCGACGACGTCGAGCGGGTCGCCCGGCTGGCCAACGACCGGACCCGCTCGCTGGGCGTCGCCTTCGGCGGCTGCACGCTGCCCGGCGCCGGCGAGCCGCTGTTCCGGGTGCCGGAGAACCGGATGGCGGTCGGGCTCGGCATCCACGGCGAGCCCGGCATCGACGAGACCGACGTCCCGACCGCCGCCGCGCTCGCCGAGCTGCTGGTCTCCACGCTGCTCGCGGAGATCCCGGACGGCGCGGGCAGCCGGGTCGTGCCGATCCTCAACGGGCTCGGCTCGGTGAAGTACGAGGAGCTGTTCGTCGTCTACGGCACCGTGCACCGGCTGCTCGCCGAGGCCGGCCTGGACGTCGTCGATCCGGAGGTCGGCGAGTTCTGCACCAGCTTCGACATGGCGGGCGCCTCGCTCACTCTGCTGTGGCCCGACGACGAGCTGGAGCGGCTCTGGACCGCCCCCTGCGACACCCCGGCGTTCCGCCGCGGCCGGGTCGACGGGCAGCGGACCCGGTCCGCCGCCGCGCCGGCCGCCCCCTCGGCGGCCACCACGATCGTCGAGGGCAGCCCGGGATCGCGCGCCTGCGGCGGGCGGATCGCGGCCGCACTCGCCGACGTCGCCACGGAGCTCGGCGCGCACGCCGACGAGCTCGGCAGGCTGGACCGGATCGCCGGGGACGGTGACCACGGCATCGGCATGCAGCGCGGCGGCCGGGCCGCCCGGGACGCCGCGGCCGACGCGGCGGATCGCGGGGCGGGCGCCGGGACCGTGCTGCGCCGGGCCGCCGACGCCTGGGGCGACCGGGCCGGCGGCACCTCCGGCGCGATCTGGGCGGCCGCGCTGGACGCGCTCGGCGGCGCGCTGGGCGACGGGGCCGCACCGGACGCGCGGATCGTCGCCGACGCGGCCCGGGCCGCCGAGCAGGCCGTCGAGAAGTCCGGCGGGGCCGCGGTCGGGGACAAGACGATGGTCGACGCGATCGTCCCGTTCACCGCCACCCTGGACGAGCGGGTGGCCGCCGGGGACGGACTGGCCGCCGCTTGGGCGGCCGCCGCGGACGCCGCGACCGCGGCCGCCGAGGGGACCCGCGAGCTGCGCGCCCGGCTGGGCCGGGCACGATCGCACGGGGACCGCAGCATCGGCACCCCCGATCCGGGGGCGGTCTCGTTCGCACTGGTCGTGCGGACCGTCGGGCACCGGTTGCGGGAGGAACCCACGTGCTGATCGGCATCAGCTTCAAGACCTGGTTCTCGCACGCGCGCACCCTGGACTGGCTGCGCGCGGTCGCGGCGACCGCCCGCGGGCACGACGCCGTCGTCTCCGGTGCGCTCCGGCTGTTCGCGATGCCGCAGTACCCGACCATCCCGGCCGCCGTCGGGATCGCCGCCCCGGCCGGGATCGCGATCGGCGCCCAGGACATCGCCGAGCACGACGACGGCCCGTGGACCGGCGAGGTCACCGGACCGGTGCTGGCCGAGGTCGGCGCGACGATGGCCGAGGTCGGGCACGCCGAGCGGCGCCTGCACTTCGGCGAGACCGGCGCCGTGGTCGCTGCGAAGACGCTCGCCGCGCTGCGCAACGGGCTGACCCCGGTGCTGTGCGTCGGCGAGGCCGGGCGGGGCTCCCCGGAGCGGGCCGCGGACGCCGTGCGGGCCCAGGTCGACGACGCACTCGCCCCGGCCCGCACGGCCGGGATCACCGGGCCGCTGGTGGTGGCCTACGAGCCGGCGTGGGCGATCGGCGCCCCGGAACCGGCACCGCCGGCGCACGTTCGGGCGGTGGGATCGGCACTGCGCGAGCACCTGGCCGGCCAGCCGGACGCCCGGGTGATCTACGGCGGCAGCGCGGGCCCCGGCCTGCTCCCGCAGATCGCCGACGGCGTCGACGGGATGTTCCTCGGCCGGTTCGCGCACGACCCGGCGGCGGTCGGCACCATCCTGGACGAGGTGCTGGCCCTCGGCCCGGCCGCGGCGCGGGCCCGATGAGCGCCAACCCGGGTCTGCGCGGCGGGATCGAGCGCCGCGGCCTGCGCGACCACGTCTACGAGCGGATCCTGGAGCTGCTGCTCAGCGGCGGGCTGGAGCCCGGCGCCCGGCTCGGGATCGACACGATCGCCCGCGATCTGGACGTCTCCCCCACCCCGGTGCGGGAGGCGATGGTCCAGCTGGAACGCACCGGCCTGGTCACCCGGGAGGCGCTGAAGGGCTACCGGGTCGCGCCACCGCTGGGCGCGGACCAGCTCGCCGAGCTCTTCGACGCCCGGCTGATGCTGGAGACGACGGCGACCCGGATGGCCGCCCCGGCCGGTCCCGAGCTGCTCGCCGAGCTGCGCCGCGCGCAGCAGCAGCACGCCCGGATCGGCGAGCGGGTGGCCGAGGCGCTCGACGCCGGCCGGGTCGACCTGCCGCTGACCGCCGAGTACTTCGCCGCCGACACCGGCTTCCACGCCGTGCTGCTGCACCACTGCGGGAACCGCTACCTGCTCGACATGTCCGAGACGCTCGGCGCCCAGCTGCACCGGATGCGGCAGACCGCGCTGCGCGGCGTGCCCGACGTCGAGGAGGCCGTCGCCGAGCACGCCGCGGTGGTCGAGGCGTTCGCCTCCGGGGAGATCGACGCGCCGGTCGCGGCGATGACCCGGCACCTGCAGAACGTCCGCGAGCGGTCGCTGCGGCTCGAACGCGGGGACTGAGCGCCGGCCGCCCGGGTCCGTCGCACGATTGACGGTGGCTACCAATCCTATAGGATCTCTGAAAGAGACTCGCACCATCGCGACCGAGGAGCCGCCGTGACCGCTCGCCCCGATCTCACCGCCGACACCTGGCCGATCGCCGTGTGCATGCACGGCTTCGCCCCGGTCGGCCGGGACGGGATCGCCCTGCACGACGCCCCGGCCGATCGCTGGGACGCGCTGTTCGCCGAGGTGGCCTCGCTCGGCTTCACCGAGCTCGAGCTGGCCGACTCGCACATCCGCCCGGCCGACCTGGAACCGGGCCGCCGGGCCGAGCTGCTCTCGATCGCCGCGGAGCACGGCGTGTCGATCATCTCGGTGCACGTGCAGCGGCAGAGCGTGCTGCAGCCGGGCCGGGAGGACCGCAATCTCGACTACGCGCACCGCACCATCGACGCCGCCGCCGAGATGGGTATGAGCGTGTTCTCCACCGGCCTGCACCATCCGTTCTCCGAGGCCCAGAAGCGGGCGCTGTGGTTCTGGACCGCGCCCGGCTGGAAGGACCCGGACGACGCCGACACCCGCGCGTTCGCCGTCGACCGGCTGCGCGAGCTCGGCAAGCACGCCCAGGACGCCGGGCTGCCGATGGCACTGGAGATGTACGAGGACACCTACCTGGGCACCGCCGACTCCGCCGTGCAGCTGATCCAGGAGATCGGCCTGGACAACGTCGGCCTCAATCCCGACATCGGCAACCTCGTGCGGCTGCACCGGCCGATCGAGGACTGGCGGGAGATGCACGCCAGGACGCTGCCCTACGCCAACTACTGGCACGTCAAGAACTACACCCGCGACGAGGCGGGCGACGGCTCCTGGTTCAGCTCCACGCCGACCTCGATGGAGCTCGGGCTCATCAACTACCGGCAGGTCGTGCGGGACGCTGTCGAGCTCGGCTTCCGCGGCCCGTTCCTGATGGAGCAGTACGGCGGCGACTCGCTCGGCGTCTGCGCCACCAACCGCGACTACCTGCGCACCCTGCTCCCCCGTCCCTGAGGAGACCCAGCATGACTCTCACCGGAACCCACGCGGTGATCGGCAGCGGCTACATGGGTGGCGGGATCGCCCAGGTACTGGCGCTGGCCGGCGCGCACGTCCGGATCGCCGACGTCGACCCGGCGACCACCACCGCCAACCGGGAGCGGCTGATCGCCGAGGCGAAGCAGTTCGCCGCCGACCGGCTGTTCCCCGCGCACGCACCGGACACGATCGCCGAGCGGGTGACCGTCGCCGCGTCCTACGAGGAGGCCGTCGAGGGCGCGACGTTCGTCGAGGAGGCGGTGCCGGAGCGGATCGAGATCAAGCACGACGTGCTGCGCCGGGTCTCCGCGGCGGCCGCACCGGAGACCGTGATCGGCTCCAACACCTCGACCATCCTGATCGGTCGGATCGCCGAGGCGGTGCAGCACCCGGAGCGGTTCCTCGGCGTGCACTTCTCCAATCCGGCGCCGTTCATCCCCGGCGTCGAGGTGATCGCGCACGCCGGCACCGACGAGTCGATCGTCCCCGGCGTCGAGGAGATCGTCCGGGCGACCGGCAAGCACCCGGCCCGGATCTCCGACGCCGACGGCTTCGTGCTCAACCGGCTGCAGTACGCGCTGTTCGAGGAGGCGTCGAAGCTGGTCGCCGAGGGCGTCGCGAACGCCGAGGACGTCGACACCATCGTCCGCACCACGTTCGGTTTCCGGCTGCCGTTCTTCGGCCCGTTCGCGATCGCCGACATGGCCGGGCTGGACGTCTACAAGTTCTGCTTCGAGTCGCTGCAGGGCCGCTGGCCGGAGCGCTTCGCCACCCCGCCCGCGCTCGCCGAGCACGTCGAGAACGGCCGGCTGGGCACCAAGTCCGGCGGCGGGTTCCTCGACGTCCCGGCCGACCAGGTGCCGGAGCTGGTCGCCTACCGCAACCGCGCCTACGTGCGGATGCAGCAGCTGCTCGACGAGCTGGGCCCGCCCCCGGTCCAGGAGGCCGGCCGGTGAGTGCGCCGTTCCCCGCGGAGCGCACCGTCGTCCTCACCGGCGCCGGGTCCCCGCGGGGGATCGGCCGCGCCACCGCGTTCCACCTGGCCGGGCTCGGCTGGAACGTCGGGCTGATCGACGTCGACGGCGACGCGGCCGTCGCGACCGCCGCCGAGGTGGCCGCCGCGCACGGCGTGCGCGCCGCCGGGATCGGTGCCGACGTGGCCGACCGGGCCGCCGCGGTGGCCGCCGTCGACGCACTGGAGGACGACCTGCCGCAGCTGGTCGCGCTGGTCGCGTTCGCCGGGGTGTCCTCGCCGGTGCCCTACCTGGAGGTCGACGAGGCGGAGTGGCGCCGGGTCGTCTCGGTCAACCTGGAGGGCACCCACTGGGTCACCCAACGGGTGGCCCGGTCGCTGGTCGGGCACGGCGTCGGCCGGATCGTCGGGGTGTCGTCGGTGTCGGCGCAGCGCGGCGGCGGCACCTACTCGAAGACGCCCTACTCCGCGGCCAAGGCCGGGATCGTCGGTCTGGTCCGCTCGGTCGCCCGCGAGCTGGGCCCGCACGGGGTGACCGCGAACGCGATCTCGCCGGGCCCGATCGACACCGACATCATGGGCGGCACGCTCGGCGAGGAACGCAAGGCCGCGATGGCGGCCGACGGCGTGCTCCCGCGGATCGGCACCCCGCGCGACGTCGCGGCCGCAGCCGCTTACCTGATCAGCGCGGACGCCGGGTTCGTGACCGGCCAGACGCTCAACGTCGACGGCGGCCTGTACATGCACTGACGATCTGCGTGGACGACCCCACCGGCACCCGGTCCGCGGCCGGTCGTCCGCGGCAGCAGCGCACCGGCCGGTGCAGCGGCGTTCAGGCCAGCGCGTGCAGCAGCGCCGCGATCAGCGCGGTCCGGTGCACCATCCCGGAGGCCAGCGCGTGCTCGTGCCGGGCGTGCGCACCGGCGCCGAGCGCCCCGAGCCCGTCGAGCACGGCGATCCCCCGGGCCGCGAGGAAGTTCGCGTCGCTCGCCCCGCCCACGGCGATCTCGGCCAGGTCGGTGCCGATCCCGGCGGCCGCGGTCCGGGCGATCCCGTAGAGCTCCACGGTGGCGGGTGTCCGCTCCATCACCGGACGGTTCCACTCGCCGGTGACCCGCAGCGCCGCCTCCGGGTGGTGGCCGCGCAGCCCGGCCAGGACGCCGTCGATCCGGGCGGCCTCGGCGTCGTCGGACACCCGGACGTCGATCTCGCACCAGGCGTGCCCGGCGGTCACGTTGGAGCGGGTGCCGCCACCGACCACACCGACGTTCACGCTGGTCCCGGCGTCCAGATCGCGGGCGGCGTGCAGCGCCAGCACCGCGCGGGCCAGCTCGTCGACCGCGCTCGTCCCGGCCGTCGGGTCCAGTCCGGCGTGCGCCTCGACGCCGTCGACGTCGAGCCGGAACATCCCGACGCCCTTGCGCGCGGTCTTCACCTCCCCGTCCGGCCCCGCCGCCTCGAACACCAGACCGGCCCGGGCGTCCTCGGCGACCCGCTCGATCACCGGGCGGGAAACCGGCGAGCCGATCTCCTCGTCACCGGTGAGCAGCAGCCGCAGCGGCGGCAGCGCGAGCCCCTCGACGCGGGCGAGCCGGACCGCCCACAGCGCCTGGACCAGCCCGGCCTTCATGTCGAACACGCCCGGCCCGGTGATCCGGTCGCCGTCCACCGCGAACGGCATGGTGTCCAGCGTGCCGAGCGGCCACACCGTGTCGTAGTGGGCGAGCAGCAGCACCGGGGGTGCGGTCGATCCGCCGGTACCGCCGTACTCCAGCACCCGCACGTCGCCGTACCGGCCGCCGGGCACCAGCGACGACGACGCAGCCGGACCCAGCCGGTCCCCGACCAGCCCGTCCAGCCAGGACAGTCCCTTCTCCAGGGCGGGCCGGTCGTCGCTCGGGGTCTCGATCTCGACGTACCCGCGCAGGTCCTCGATCATCGCCGGCAACGCGGCCCCGGCCGCCCCCGTCAGGCTCATGACTGTCCCCTCCCGCTCGTGCTGACACGGTAGGCCCAGCCCGCCGGGCGACTGACGGGGTGCCTCCCGTCTGCAAGGATCGGGCTCATGGCGGTGCAGACCACGGCGCGAACCACGGCGCGGACGACGGTGCGATGGAACGAGCTGGGGACCTCCGGCCGGATCGCGGTGGTGATCGCGGCGACGCTCCAGCTGGGGCTGCTGGGGGCTGCCTGGGCGGACCTGGCGCGGCGCTCGCCGTCCGAGGTGAACGGACCGCGCTGGGCGTGGGCGCTGGCGTCGCTGGTGAACTTCGCCGGCCCGATCACCTACTTCGCGCGCGGCCGGAAACGCTGACTCCCCCCGGGCCCCGCTCACTGCGCCGGCGGGTCCTGCTCGACGAACCGCAGCGTCATCGCCAGGTAGTCGCGCAGCGACACGGTCCCCGGTGCCCGCCGGAACCGGCCCCAGATCGCGTTGGCCGCGGCCGGGCTCAGCGCGCGCGAGTGCGCGACGGTCGCGCGCACCTCCGCCTCGGCGATGTCGCGGCCGGCCAGCGCCGCGAACGCGGCCACCAGCCCGGCCGCCCGGTCGTCGTCCATGCGTCCCAGCAGAGCACGGACCACCGACAGTGACCGGCGGGCTACCCCAGCAGCAGGAAGACGATCGCCGCGACGCCGATCACGACGATCACCCCGCGCAGCACCGCGGGCGGCAGCCGCCTGCCCACCTTCGCCCCCAGCAGGCCACCGACGATCGAGCTCGCCGCGATGATCCCGACGACCGTCCAGTCGACCGGTGCCACCACCGCGTAGATCACGCCCGCGACCAGGTTCACCACCGCGGCGAGGGTGTTCTTGAACGCGTTGAGCCGCTGCAGCGGGTCCGACAGCAGCAGCCCCAGCAGCCCGACCAGCATGATCCCCTGCGCCGCGGTGAAGTAGCCGCCGTAGATCCCGACCGCGAAGACCGCCAGGTACACCAGCGGCCCGGATGCCCGGGACGGGCCGGCGCGCTCCTTGAGCCGCCGGGAGAGCAGCGGCTGGACCGCCACCAGCAGCACCGAGAGCCCCACCAGCACCGGCACGATCGTCTCGAACGCGTCCGGCGGCAGTGAGAGCAGCAGCGCGGCACCGCTGATCGCCCCCAGGAACGACGCCACCGCGTAGCCGGCGAGCCTGCGCCCGTGCCCGGCCAGCTCCCTGCGGTATCCGACGGCGCCGGTGATCGTGCCGGAGATCAGGCCGATCGCGTTCGACGTCGTCGCCGTCACCGGCGGGTACCCGAGCGCGACGAGCACCGGGAAGGTCACCAGGGTCCCGGAGCCGACCACGGTGTTGATCAGTCCGGCCCACAGCCCGGCCAGCGCGATGACCGCGACCTCCCACCCCTGCACCCGGAGCACTCTAGGTGCCGCGCCGGCGGACCGGGCGGGTCGGCGCTGCGTAGGCCTTACGCCACGTGCGTAGGCGGTTCCACGCGTTGCGTGTCATGATCAACAGGTGTCGTCGACGATCTCCGAGGACCCTCGCTGGGCGGCCCCTCCCCGGCCGCCCGGACGCACCCTCGACCGGGCACGGATCGTCGCGACCGCACTGGAGATCGCCGACGCCGGGGGGCTCGACGCCGTCTCGATGCCCCGGCTCGCCCGCGAGCTGGGGTCCGCCCCGATGTCGCTGTACCGGCACGTGCCCGGCAAGGAAGCGCTGGTCGCCCTGATCCTGGAGTCGGCGCTCGGTGATCCGCCGGACCTGACCGGCTGCCCGGTACGGCTCGGGCTGGAGATCTGGGCGACGGCGCTGCGCGAGGTGCTCGCCGAGCATCCGTGGGCGGTGCGGCTGATGGCCGGGCCGCGGCAGGCCGGGCCGACCGAGTGCCGGTGGGCGGAGACGCTGCTCGCGCACGTCGTCGGGGCCGGCCGTCCGCTGGGGACAGCGGTGGAGGTGCTGCACCTGGTGCACGGCTACGTCCGCGGGGCGGCCGCGCTGGCCGGTGACCGGCTGCCGACCGTCGCGGACCTGGAGCGGTCCGGCCGGGCGGACGAGCTCCCGCTGCTGGCCCGGCTGCTGGGTGGCGCGGTGGTCCGCGGCCCGGGCGGCGGGGAGCCGCTGTTCGAGAGCGGGCTGCGGCGGGTGCTCGACGCCGCCCTCTAGTCCCCGGCGACGGTGCCACCCGCATCAGCGCGTCGTACATCGTGACGATCAGCACCCGGTCGGTCCGCTCCGGTGACGGCGCAACGGCGTGCAGCCCGGCGACGGCCGCCTGCAGCGCGAACCGTCCGTGCCCGGCGTCCGGACGCAGCGCCGCCGTCGCCAGGGTGAGTCCCTCGGCGATCATCCGGCGGTCCCAGCCGGAGCGGTCCTGGTCGTCGAGCAGCACCAGCTCACCGCCGCCGTCGGTGCGGGCCGCGGCGCGTGCCTCGGTGAGCAGGAGCAGCCCGAGCAGCGCCCGCGGCTCCGGCTCGCCGGGCAGCAGCCGGACCAGCATCCGGGCCAGCCCGAACGCCCGCCCGGTCAGGTCGGTGCTGGTCAGGGTGGGCCGGAGCCGACGTGCCCGGCCGTGTAGAGCAGGTGGACGACGGTCAGCACGGTGTCCAGGCGGGCCGGCAGCTCGTCGTCGTCCGGTATCCGGAACGGGATCCGGGCCGAGGCGATCTTGCGTTTGGCCCGGGTGATCCGCGCCGCGACGCCGGCCTCCCCGGCGAGCAGCACCGAGGCGATCGCGGCGGTGTCGACGCCGCACAGCAGGCGCAGGGTCAGCGCCATCTGTGACTCGCGGGCCGGCGCCGGGTGGCAGCAGGTGAACACCAGCCGCAGCGGATCGGCGGGCTCGGGCCCGACGTCCTGCCCGGGTCGGGCCCCGCCGGGCTCGATGAGCAGCGGGAACCGGCGGCGCAGTGCCGTCTCGCGTCGCAGCCGGGTCGAGCGCGATCCGGTCGGGTCGTGATGGTGAGTCAGCCGGTGGGGTTGTCCGGGACACCGTCCGCCCAGGCACCCAGGGCGCGGACGAACGCGTCCTGCGTGCACTCCTCGGCGAGATCGAGATCGCGGGTGGTGCGGGCGGTCGCGGCGACCACCACCGGCCACCCCTCCCGGTACGCACGGCGCAGCGCCGCATCCGGCCCGCTCCCGGCAGCCCCGGCCCCGGCCCCGCTCAGGGGGTCGCCGCGTCGTCGTCGCCGGTGTCGAGCACCGGCCGCACCTCGACGGTGCCGGCCGGGCAGATCGCGGCGAGCCGCAACGCGACGTCGAGATCGGCCGCCTCGATCACGTAGAAGCCGCCGAGCGCCTCCTTGGTGTCGGCGAACGGCCCGTCGGTCACCATCGGCGTCGCACCGTTCCCGCGTCGCACCGTGGTGGCCGACGACGAGCGTTCCAGCGCCTCGCCGCCGACCACGCTCGCCCCGGCGGCGCGCACCGCGCCCATGAACTCGTGGTGCAGCCGCATCTCGTCGGCCATCCCCTGCTCGTCGACGCCGTCGTACCAGTCCTCGGAGTCGAACATCAGGAACACGTACCGGGCCATCGTGGCTCCCCTCGGGTGTACGGCTCCGCCGGCCGGTCCGGCGCCGCCACCCACCTGACGAACGGGGCGCGCCGGGATCGACACCATCTTCGCATCCGTTGTGTGATCCGGCTCTCATCCGTCGCGCCATCCACACGCGACGACGGGCTGCCGGACCGGTTCGACGCGGCCGCGGGCACGCTCCGCGGCAGGTCGGTCACCCGTCGCCGTACCCAGTGATCAGTACCCGGTGATCAGCCCGCCCGGGTGCCGGGCCGGTCGACGCCGCCCGCCCGGTCAGGGGCCGGACCGACCCGGTCCGGCGGGCCACCGAGCTCCCGGCGCGGCCAGTCCGCGAGATCACGCAGGAGCTGCCGGTCGTGCGTCGCGACGACGACCGTGGCACCCGTGTCGCGCAGCGCCCCGGTCAGCTCGTCGACCAGCGTCGCGGACAGGTGGTTGGTCGGCTCGTCGAGGAGGATCACCCCGGGCCGCCCGGCGAGGGCCAGCGCCAGGTCGAGGCGGCGGCGCTGCCCCTGTGACATCCGGCCGACCGGCACCGCCGTCGCCTCCCGGTCCAGCAGCCCGAGCGACCCGAGCGGCACCGCATCGGCGTCGGTGAGCAGGCCCCGGTCGACCAGCCGTCCGACGTGCCGGGTGTGCACCTCCCGGGCGGTCAACCCCGGGTCCCAGGCCGCGGTCTCCTGACCGAGGAGCGCGATCCGCGCGCCGGCCGCGGTCCACACGTGGCCGCGGTCCGGGGCGAGGACGCCGGCCAGGACGGCGAGCAGCGTCGACTTCCCGGCGCCGTTGGGTCCGGTCACCAGCAGCCGGTCGCCGCCGTCGAGGTCGAGCCGGTCCGGCCCGTCCAGCCGCCCGTCGACGGCAACCCCGTGCGCCCGCAGCTGTGGTGCCCCGCGACGGACGCCGGGCTCCGGCCACCGCAACGAGGGCGGTGGCGCCGGCACGTCGAGCCGGTGCGCATCGAGCGCCTCCTGCTGCCGTTTCAGTGCCTGCACGACGCCCGGCGCCCGGGACTGCCGCTGGTGCTTCCCGGTCCCCTTCTCCGGACGCCAGCCGGTGCTGAGCCGGTCCCGGGCACGGGCGACGGCGTCGGCCAGCCTGCGGTGCTCGGCCCGCTGGTCGTCGTGGTCCCGGGCCCAGCGGTCCCGTTCCCGACGCCGGGCGTCCTGCCAGGCGTCGTAGCCGCCGGCGTAGAGCCGGGGCAGGCCGTCGCGGGTCGGATCGAGATCGAGGAACCGGTCGGCGACCGCACGCAGCAGGGCCCGGTCGTGGCTGACGACGGCGAGCCCGCCGGGATGCTCGCGCAGCGTCGCGGTGAGGAAGTCGAGCCCTGCGGCGTCGAGATGGTTGGTCGGCTCGTCGAGCAGCAGAACGTCGTGCCGGGCACCGAGCAGGCACGCCAGCCGGACCCGGTAGCGCTGCCCGACCGAGAGCGTGGCCAGCTCGCGGTCGCGGTCGGTGCAGGCGGCGAGGGCGGCCAGCGCGATGTCGAGCCGGCGCTCGGCGTCCCACGCGTCGAGCCGGGTGGCGGTGTCCAACGCGGCCGCGTACCGGTCGTCGGCGCCGGTGACGCCCTCGACCAGCCCGCGTGTTGCCGAGTCCAGCGCGCGCAGTGCGCGCTGCGGCGCCAGCAGCGCCTGCGCGGTCAGCGTGCCCACCGTCTCGCCGGGACGGGCGGACAGCTCCTGCCGGGCGAGCCCGAGGGTGCCGGTGCGGTGCACGCGTCCCTCGTCCGGTGTGACGATGCCGGCCAGGACGTGCAGCAGCGTCGTCTTGCCGCGCCCGTTCTCACCGACGACGGCGATCCGGGACCGCGCGGAGACGGTGACCGAGAGGCGGTGCAGGATGCGCCGCGCCCCGCGGGTCACGGAGACGCTGTCGGCGCGTAGGTGCGCGGTGCCGCCAGCAGTGCCGTCAGCGGCGTCGGTAGCGGCGGAGTCGGCCGGGTAGGCGGCGGCGAGATCAGGGTGTTCGGGGTGGTGGTTCACGAAGTGCTCCGCAGCTTGCAGTGGAGCCGGGCAGCACAAGATCGCCGCCCGGCGGGGAACCGGAACGGCGGACGCGATCAGAAGGAGAGGTGAGGCGCCGCCGTCAGCGGGCGTTGCGGACCTTCTGCGACCAAATACCTCGTGCCATGGGGTCGACGCTAGCAACGGACCGCACTCCGGACGAGCGGATATGTCCCACAGGACCGGCACCGGCGCAGCGGTCCCGCCGGCGGCGCCGGCGGTCGCGTCAGCCGCACCGGCCGCGGCCGGTCATGTCGTGCGGCCGCGCCGGCGACGCCGACCGCTGCCCGCGCTCATGCAGCCGCGCAGGCGGCTCTCCCACAGCCCGCGTTCGTGCGGCCGTGCCGGGCGCGGCGTTCGGGAACCACGGCCCGGACGTGCCGTCGTCGACCCGTGACGGCATATCCGGCACCGTCCACGAGAGCCGGCCGTGAGCCGCTCCGGCCCGCTCGCGTGGCACGCTCCGCGGAAGCGTCGCTCTCCGGCGGACTCTCGAAGCCGTCGGCTCTGCCGCCCGAGTCGATCGGCAGCCACGCAGGTGGGCATGTCGGCGCCACTCCGGTGCCTCCCTCGGTGCGTTCCCAGGGCACCTTCCCGCGGTGCCTTCCCGCGGTGCTGGCTCAGAACGGCGGCACGTCATCGCCACCGTCCCCTGTGGTCTCGCTCCGCCCACTGTCGCCGGACCGTTCCGCCTCCCCGTCACCGGTGGTCGCGGTCCGCGAAGTGCTGCTGCGCAGTGTCGTGCCCGTGTCGCCGAGGTGGGGTCGGTAGTCGTGTGGGTGGGTGGTCTCCCGGTGCCCGCACGGGCTGATCCAGGTCAGTGAGCCGTCGGCTGCGGCGAGGACCTGCCAGCCGGGTGCGTCCTTGAGCTTGTGGTGGTGCAGGCACAGGCCGTGCAGGTTCGTGGTGTCGGTCGTGCCGCCCTGGGCCCAGGGGACGAAGTGGTCGAGATCGCGGATCGGTCGGCTGCACAGTGGTCCGCGGCAGAGGCCGTCGCGGGCTCGTATGAGGTCGGCCATGTCCTCGGGTGGGGTGTAGGTGCTGCGGCCGCGGTCGCGGACCGCTCCGGACAGCGGGTCGATCACCAGCCGGGTCCATGTGCCGCCGGCGGCCAGGGCGCGTGCGGTGGTGGCGGGGATCGGGCCGTGTCCGACCAGTTCGCCGGGGCGGTCGTCGCCGAGCAGCGTGTCGAGGGAGACGACGACCTGGATCAGCGGTTTGCGTCCGACCGCCGTGCCTGGATCGGGGCGTGCCGCCAGCACGGCGGCGACGATCTCGGCGAGTATCTCGGCCGGGGGGCTGACGTATCCGGCGGCGCCGGCGACCTGATCGACCCGCCCGATGCCCCCACCGGCCCCGGCTGCCCCAGCCGCTCCGGCGTCCTGCCCGGCCGTTCCGGTTGCACCGGCGGTCCGGACAGCACCGGCCGTGTCGGCGGCACCTGCTGTGCTGGTGGTGTCGGCCGGGTGGGGTGCCAGGATCTGGGTGACGGCCGCCCGGATGGTCTCCACGTCGGTGACCGTCACCGTGCCCTGCAGCAGTTGATGCGCCAGATCGACCCGCCGCTGGTCCAGTGTCCGCGGGTCATCAGCACCCAACGATCGGG
>NZ_JBEYYF010000035.1:0-50488 GCF_040645415.1 Pseudonocardia sp. NPDC046786
GCTGCTCGCCGGGGACACCGTGCTCGGCCGCGGCACCACCGTCATCGCGCCCCCGGACGGCGCGCTCGGCCCGTACCTGGACTCGCGGCGCCCACCTGGCGGGCGCCACGCTCCACAACCGGTGATCACGAGTACCAGGTCGGCTCCGGCAGCTCGTCGCGCAGCAGGTGCGCGCCGACCTCGCGGCGCTTGTAGGCCACCGGATCGTGCAGGGTGTGCGTGCGCACGTTGCGCCAGAACCGGTCGAACCCGAGATGGGACGCGGTGGCCCGGGCGCCGAGCCCCTCGAAGATCCCCGAGGTGATCTCCAGGGCGACCTCGGTGGCCCGGGCCTTCACCGCCGCGACCCGCACCTCGTGTGCGCCGCGCTGCTCGGCGGTGACGTTCCAGGCGTCCCGGTGGATCTCCAGCGCCTCCTGCGCGACGGCGTCGGCGAGCGCCTCCACCGCCCACAGCTTGGACTGGTAGTCGCCGTAGAGGTCGAGTTGGTAGGGCTCGTCGACGGCGCGTTCCTGCCCGCCGTGCAGCCAGGGCCGGGTGGTGGTGCGGGTGTACTCGGCCCCGGTCTCCAGAGCCCCGCGGGCGATGCCCAGGTAGAAGCTGACGAACACCAGCTGGATCGTCGGCACGTTGAGCGTGTTGTAGACCCGCGGCTGGAAGGCGCGGTCGACGAAGCCGGCGGCCGAGGTCCACGGCACCCGGACGCCGTCGACGGTGACGCTGCCGCTCTCGGTGAGCCGCTGGCCGATGTTGTCCCAGTCGTCGTGGAAGGTGATGCCCTCCTGCTCGCTCGGGACGATCGCGAAGATGTGCGTGTCCGTCCCCTCGAGGACGCCCTCCAGCACGGTCACGTCGGAGACCTTGCTGCCGGTGGAGAAGCTCTTGCGTCCGGAGTAGACGATGTCGTCGCCGTCCTCCCGGATGGTCAGGTCGGCGTCGCGCGGGTTCACCGCGCCGCCGAAGAACCAGCGGTTGCGGGTGGCGTCGGCCTCCACCGCCTCGATCTGCTCGGGCGTGCCGACCAGGCGGGCGGCCCAGAACCACAGCAGGTGGTAGCCGAGCAGCTGACCGATCGAGCCGTCGCCCGCGGCGACCTCGCGGATCACCCGGTAGGCGGCCGGCCACTCCTGGCCGCCGCCGCCGTGCTCGACCGGGCCGAGCAGGGTGACCAGGCCGGACTCCTTGAGCAGCGCGACCTCGTCGTAGGGGGTGGCGCCGGCCCGGTCGCGGGCGGCGGCGTCGCGCTCCAGGATCCGGCGGACCTCGCGGGCCCGCTGCAGCCAGCCGGCCTCGTCGGTGGGCGCCGGTGCGGCCGACCAGTCGATCACATCGGATCCGGGGCGGTTCTCGGTCGTGGTCACGGACATCTCCCTGTCGTTTCGTGAATGCTGGGCAGCAGAATTCGGGCAGCCGGACGGACCCGTTGTGCACCGGCCACTGCAATGCGGCGGAAAATTGGGTGCGAAACGGGGTGGGACGCGGGCCGGTGACGATTCCGGAGGGCGTCGGGTGGCGGGCCGGACGGCGGGCGGGTGAGCGGGGGCGCCGGGGACGGCGCGGCCGGGGCCGGGGCCATGCCGGGGCCGGGGGTTGCGGGTCGGTGCCGGGAGCGAGGCCGGCGCCGAGGGCGGCACCAGGAGCCGGCGGCACACCGAGGTCGGGTGCCGGGGCCCCGGACCGGCGCCGAAGCCGGGACCGGGGGGCGACCCGGACCAGGGGCCGGGCAGCGGACCAGCCCCGGCCCGGCGGCGGGATCAGCAGAAGCCTGACGGCGGCGTCGGCGACCGGACCGGCAGGACGCCCGGCGCCGGGATCAGCGGCCGGACCACCAGCAGGGCCACCGCCGCGACCGGCACCGGGATCGGCCCCGAGTTCACCGACAGATCGACGACGCCACGCGGGACAGATCGACGTGACGTCGCCGGGTGAGCTCGGTGAACAGCACGTCCTGAATATTCAGGATATCGCCCCGAAATGTCAACTCCGCATTCCCCGGAATGGGATCCGGCGCACCTGTCCGGTCACCCCGGTGGCGCCCCGGAAATGCGTGAACGGGCCGTCCGTGCGGACGGCCCGTTCACGGTGGGACGAGGGGATCAGACCGCCGTCGGCTGCGGCTCGCGGGCGGCGAGCTCGGCCTCCTTCTCCCTGATGATCGGCAGCACCTTCGCGCCGAAGTACTCGACCTCCTCCTGGAAATGCAGGAAGCCCAGCAGCAGCAGGTTCGCGCCGCGCCGCTTGTACTCGATCGCCCGGTCGGCGATCTGCTCCGGCGTGCCGATGAGCTGGGAGCGGAAGCCGTCGTTGTACTGGACCAGGTCCTCGAACGACGAGTCCGCCCACATCCCGCGCTTGTCGCCGGTGGAGTTCCCGGCCTGCTGGACGGCGTCGCGGAAGCCCTCGACGGCGGGCCGGTTCGCCTTCGCGATGATCTCGCGCAGGGTCTCGCGGGCCTCGGTCTCGTCGTCGCGGGCGATCAGGAACGCGTTCAGCCCGAACCGGACGGGCGCGGCGCGCTGCGCGGTCTTCGCGTGCCCGAGCACCTCCTCGACCTGCTCGGTGAACCCGTCGTAGTCCTTGCCGTTGGAGAAGTACCAGTCGGACACGGTGCCGCCGTTGCGGCGTGCCGCGGTCGAGTTGCCGCCCTGGAAGATCTCCGGGTGCGGCCGCCCGGGGACGTCGACCGGCCTGGGCTTGAGGTCGTATCCGCGCACCCGGTAGAAGTCGCCCGCGAACTCGGCGCCGCCCTCGCCCGCCGTCCAGATCTCCCGGAGCATCCGGATGAACTCCGCGGAGCGCCGGTAACGCTCGTCGTGCTCCAGCCACGGCTGGCCGAGCGCGGTGAACTCGGCTTTGAGCCAGCCGGAGACGACATTGACCGCGATCCGGCCCTTGGTCAGGTGGTCCGCCGTGGCGACCCACTTCGCGAGGACGGTGGGCTCCCACAGCCCGGGGTGGACGGCCGCGATCACCTTCAGCCGCTCGGTCGCGAGCCCGAGCGCGAGCGAGAACGCCGTCGCCTCGTGCTGGTGGTCGGCACCGTAGCTGGCCATGTAGCGGATCTGGGAGAGCGCGTAGTCGAAGCCGTTGTTCTCGGCGGTCCTGGCGAGCCGGACGTTGTAGTCGTAGCCCCAGTCGGTGCGCTGCTCGATGGTGCTGGTGACCAGGCCGCCGGAGACGTTCGGGACCCAGTAGGCGAATTTCAGCGGCTCGGTGATCTGGGTGTTCAGGGTGGTGTCGAGAGGAGCGGTGGAGAGGTCGGACATGACAGGGCTGCTCCATGTGGTTGTCCGCCGGGCGGCGGAACCGGCGCGCGAGGGCGACCGGCTGTGCGGAGGAAGGTGCGGCGAATCCGGTGATCAGCGGATCAACGACAGGCCTGGCTCGTGATGAGCTGGTGATCGACGTGACGGCGACGCGTCAGTAGATGGGCGATCACAAGACTTACCGAACCGAGCAATGCCGAGGTTGTCAACCGTGTGTCCGTGACGACCACGCCACACCAGCCCGCTCCCGGCGCGGCCGCGCGGGTCCTGCGCGGCAGGGGGCGGCCCGGCCGCCGCTCGGAGGTTCGGCGGCCGGGCGCCGCTTCAGCCCGAGGCCAGCCCGCTGATCTGGTCGACGAGCGTGAGTACGAACAGCACGCCGAACAGGACGATGGCCCAGACGAGGCCCGCGAGGCGCCACCCGCGGACCCGGATCGGCGCCGGGAGGGACCGACGATTGATCAGGATCAGAAGGCCGGAGTAGAGGAACATCATGAACCCGCCGACGACCGCGGAGATGATGAGTAGCACCAGCGGCTGGGGGTTCCCGACCAGCAGGATGACGGTCCCGACGGCGACCAGGCCCCAGACCAGCCCGGCGTAGAGCTTGCTTTCGTTGGACTCCGGTCGGTACGAGGTCGTGATGACGTCGGCAGCGAGCCGGCTGGTGTAATCGACCAAGCCCATCGATGCCGCGAGCAGTGAGAAGGCACCGACGAACCAGAACAGGTACTGGAACCAGGCGCCGACCCGCATGCCCAGAACCTCGCCCTCGGTGCGGACGAAGTCGATGCTGTTCGACAGGCCGTCGGCCCCGAACACGGTCGCGTACGCCAGCAGCGAGGTGAACAGGATCGTCACGAACGTGATCAGGACGAAGGTGGCCAGCTGTTCGAGGTTCGCGAACCGCCACCAGCTGTGCCACCGGCGCATGTTCTCCTCGGTCGGCAGGAACACGTAACCAGGGCTCCGGGTCGCGGTGGGGGCACCGGTGACCGGGCTGGCCAGCCGCGGTACGTAGCTGCCCATGCCGAATCCCTTGTCGCGGATCCAGTTCGCCTGCACCAGGTTCTGTCCGCCGCCCGCGCCGGCGAAGGCCAGTGCCCCGAGCAGTAGGGCGAAGCCGAGTTCGGACGGGACGCGCGCATGGGTGACGACCTGCGGCAGGTCGGCCCACACCTCGGCGCCGATGGCGAACACCGCACCGACCACGAACAGCAGCACGACGGCGGCGACCTTGAGCATCTGCGCCTTCTCCAGGGCGACGTAGACGACCGGTGCGAGCGTGAGGACCAGTCCGATCGCCACCAGCATGCCGATCGCGATGAAGCGCGGCTCGCCGCCGAACATGTAGGTGGCGAGGGTCGCCGAACCGGTTGCCCACCCTGGCCAGATACTGGCGAAGTACACCAGCACGGCGAACATCAGGCCGGCGTGCCGCCAGTACCGGCTGAACCCGGTCAGCACGGTCTCCCCGGTGGCAAGGGTGTACCTCTCGATCTCCATGTTCAGCACGAACTGAGTGAGCAGACCGACCAGGGCTGCCCACACGAAGACCAGGCCGACCTGCGAGGCGATGTAGGGGAAGAGGATGAACTCACCCGATGCCAGACCGACACCGGCGGCAACGATCCCCGGCCCGATCAGGCGCCAGTACCGGGGTGGGGGAGCGGGCAGCTCGCGGATCTCGGGCCGCGGATGGTGCCGGCTCGGGAACGCATCGACCACCGCCTGCGCGTCGCCGGCCTCCTCGGCCGGCACGCCGTCGCTCGTCGTGGCCATTCGACTCCTTCCGTCGCATTCGCTGCGAGCGGGCGCTGATCCCGGTCAGCCCGGCCAGGCCCCTCCTCCCGTCGCGGCGGAGCACCGCGACGATGTGAGAGGGCACACAGTAAGCGAATCGTGTGATTTTTTAAAGATGCAACGATATTGATAAGATTTAAGCCGCGTTGATATCTCGCTCGCTCGAGGCACGCGCGGCGTCATCGGCGCTCGACCGTCGGACTCGTCGGATGAGTCGATCGACCGATGGCCGTCATCAGTTGCACGACGATGTCGTCGAGCGGTGTCGTGCGGGAGGCGGTCCGGGGCCTGGAGCCGAAGGGCCTGGTCGGTGTCCGACGGCGGGTAGGGATCACCGTGCGGCCCGCCGTGGCCCGGAACGCCCTGGACGGGGACATCATCCGGTGGCAGCTTGCCGGCCCGGACCGGCTCCGGCACTTCGCCCGGCTGAGCACGTTGCGGGTGGCGATCGAGCCGATAGCGGCGTCACTGGCCGCCGAGAACGCGAACGCCGAGCAGTGCGATCGGCTTGCCACGGCTGTGATCGGGATGTCCGGAACCGCGCGTGCCGCCGATCAGGAGATCTACCTGCAGCACGACGCCGGCTTTCACCGGACCCTGCTGGAGGCATCGGGAAACGCGTACTTCGCGGGCCTGGCCGACGTCGTGGTCGAGCTGTTGACCGGGCGGACCCACCACGGCCTGATGCCCGCGGTCACAGAGGGGTGGCCGGGACGGCGGAGCGTGAGCCGGCCGGTCGGCATCCGGACGGCCCTCGATGCGTGCCGGCTCCTGGCACGGGGCGCCCCCAACTCCGACGCCGTCGATAGCTCACCCCACCTGGTCAGTTCGGGTTCACTGAGTACGGGACGACACCGAGGCACCCGTGTGCCATCCCGACGAGCCGCTCGGTGAGCAGCTCCGGGGTCAGCCCGCTGCGGAAGAACAGTGTCGACTGGATCGCCCCGGTCGCGGCGTGCACCGCGAGCCGGAGCTCGGCATCGGAGAGGTCCTGGCGCAGCGGGGCGAGCGTGTGCACCCACTCCTCGACGTAGTGCCGCTGCCGCCTGCGCAGCGACCGCCGGTGCTCGTCGGGCAGTGTGTGCGACTCGCGGTGGTACACGGTCAGCTCCGCCCGGTGCGTCAGCGCAACCTCGGCGTAGTCTCTCACCAGTAGGAACAGCGCCTCTTGGTCGGACGAGGCGTGCCGCAGCGCCGCCGCGGCGCCGGACTCCAGGCGAGTCATCCCGCGGTCCAGCAGCGCGATCAGGATCGCCTCCTTGGAGGCGAAGTGCCGGTACACCCCGGAGCCGACGATGCCGGCCTCGGAGCCGATCTCGGCCATGCCCACGGTGTGGAAGCCTCGGCCCGCAGCCAGTCGGGCCGCCGCCGCGAGGATGCGCTCCGGGCGGTCCGGGTCCCGACGGCGTCGCGCCCGACGGTCCGTGTGCCAGATCTCCCCGACCATCTTCTCAGCATGGCAGGCGACGGGTAATGTCCGCTATGAGTGAATAGGAAATCACTTAGAGGGAGTCGGCGTGGACTTCACCGAAACCGACGAGGAGCGGGACCTGCGGGCCGCCGTGTCGGCGATCGCGGGGTCGTTCGGCAGCGAGTACTACGTGCGGTGCGCCCGCGAGGGCAGGCACACCCACGAGCTGTGGGCGGCGATGGGTGATGCCGGGTTCATCGGCGTCAACGTGGCGGAGGAGTACGGCGGGGGCGGCGGTGGGCTCGTCGAACTGGCTGCCGTCTGCGAGGAGGCGGGCGCCCAGGGGGCGCCGCTGCTGCTGATCCTGGTCTCGGCGGCGATCTCCGCCGAGGTGATCGGGGAGTTCGGGTCCGAGGAGCTGAAGCGGCGCTGGCTGCCCGGCCTGGCCGACGGCTCGACCAAGGTCGTCTTCGCGATCACCGAGCCGGATGCCGGCTCGAACACCCACAAGCTGGCCACCACCGCGGTCCGCGAGGGCGACGAGTGGGTGCTCAACGGGACCAAGCACTACATCTCCGGCACCGACGACGCCGAGGCCGTCCTGGTCGTCGCCCGTACCGGGCGCACGTCCGACGGCAACGCCCGGCTGAGCCTGTTCGTCGTCCCGGTCGACTCGCCGGGGCTGGTCCGCACCCCGCTGCCGGTCGACCTCATCGCGCCGGACAAGCAGCACGTCCTGCATTTCGACGACGTCCGGGTCCCGGCGGGCAATCTTGTCGGGGCCGAGAACGACGGCTTCCGGCAGGTGTTCCGCGGACTCAACCCGGAGCGGATCACCGGCGCGGCGCTGGGCGTCGGGATCGCCCGCTTCGCGCTCGCCAGGGCCGCCGAGTACGCCCGCACCCGTCAGGTGTGGGACGTCCCGATCGGCGCCCACCAGGGCGTCGCACATCCGCTGGCGAAGGCACGGATCGAGACCGAGCTTGCCGCGCTCATGACCCGCAAGGCCGCCTGGCTGCACGACCACGGGCTGCCTGCGGGCGAGGAGTCGAACATGGCCAAGTACGCGGCGGCCGAGGCCGCGCTCGCGGCGCTCGACGCGGCGATGCAGACGCTCGGCGGCAACGGCCTGGCCAGCGAGTACGGGCTGGTCCCGTACTGGGGGATGGCCCGGCTGATGCGGGTCGCCCCGGTGAACCGGGAGATGATCCTCAACCACGTCGCCCAGCACGGGCTCGGCCTGCCGAGGTCGTACTGATCCCGCGACCGGGCACCCGGCCCCGTCGCACGCGGACGGGGCCCGGCACCGCAGGCCCGGCGACGGACCGGGGACCACGCCCGACACCGGCACCCGGCCGCCCGCCGGGGAGGGAGCACGCATGGCCGTCCTGAGATCGGCACTGGACACCACGACCGAGGAGTTCCGGCACAACCGGGCCGTCCAGCTCGACGCGATCGCCGCGCTGGACGCCGAGCTGGAGACGGTCGTCGCGGGCGGTGGCGAGCGCCACCTGGCGCGCCACCGCGAGCGCGGGAAGCTGCCGGTACGGGAGCGGGTGGAGCTGCTGCTCGATCCGGACTCGCCGTTCCTGGAGCTCTCGGCGCTGGCCGGCTGGGGCAGCGAGCACACCGTCGGGGCCTCGGTGCTCACCGGGATCGGCGCGGTGTCCGGTGTCGAGTGCATGGTGATCGGGCACGACCCGACGGTGCGCGGCGGAGCGATGAACCCGTACTCGCTGCGCAAGACGCTGCGGGCGCTGGAGATCGCCCGGCTGAACCGGCTGCCGGTCGTCAATCTGGTGGAGTCCGGTGGCGCGGACCTGCCGAGCCAGTCGGAGCTGTTCGTGCCCGGCGGGCGGATCTTCCACGAGCTGACCGAGCTGTCCTCGCTGGGCATCCCGACGGTCGCGCTGGTCTTCGGCAACGCCACTGCGGGCGGGGCGTACGTGCCGGGGATGTGCGACCACGCCGTCCTCGTCGACGGCGGGGCGAAGGTGTTCCTCGGCGGCCCGCCGCTGGTGAAGATGGCGACCGGCGAGGACGCCGACGACGAGGCGCTGGGCGGCGCCGAGATGCACAGCCGGGTCTCCGGCCTGTCCGACCACTTCGCGGCCGACGAGCCGGACGCGATCCGGATCGGCCGGGCGATCGTCGCCCGGTTCAACTGGCGCAAGCGCGGGCCGGGGCCGTCGTACCCGCCTGCGCCGCCGCGCTACGACCCGGAGGAGATCCTCGGGCTGCTGCCGCCGGCGTCGAAGATCCCGTTCGACCCGCGCGAGGTGCTGGCCAGGGTCGTCGACGGCTCGGAGTTCGACGAGTACAAGCAGCTCTACGGGACGTCCCTGGTCACCGGGTGGGCGAGCGTGCACGGCTACCCGGTGGGGGTGCTGGCGAACCACCGCGGCGTGCTGTTCGGCGAGGAGGCGAAGAAGGCGACCGAGTTCATCCTGCTCGCCAACCAGACCGACACCCCGCTGGTCTTCCTGCAGAACACCACCGGCTACATGGTCGGCGAGTCCTACGAGCAGGGCGGCATCATCAAGGACGGCGCGAAGATGATCAACGCGGTCACCAACTCGACCGTGCCGCACCTGACGATCAACATGGCGTCGTCGTTCGGAGCGGGCAACTACGGGATGTCCGGCCGCGCGTTCGACCCGCGGTTCATGTTCGCCTGGCCGAGCGCGAAGCTCGCCGTCATGGGCGCGGCCCAGCTGGCCGGGGTGTTGTCGATCGTCGGCCGGGCGTCGGCGGCCGCCCAGGGCAAGCCGTACGACGAGGCCGCCGACGCCGCCCGCACCGCGGCGATCGAGGCACAGATCGAGCGCGAGTCGCACGCCTTCCCGATCACCGGGCGGCTCTACGACGACGGCGTCGTCGATCCCCGCGACACCCGCACCGTCCTGGGGATGTCGCTGTCCGCGGTGCACAACCAGACGATCGAGGGGCGCCGTGGCTACGGCGTCTTCAGGATGTGACGGCGATGATCCGGACCTTGCTGGTCGCCAACCGCGGGGAGATCGCGAGCCGGGTGCAGCGCACCGCCCACCGGCTCGGGATCGCCACGGTCGCGGTGTTCTCCGACGCCGACGCCGACGCGGGGTTCGTGCGGGACGCCGACCAGGCGGTGCGGCTCCCCGGTACCGCCCCGGCCGACACCTACTTGCGGGCGGACCTGGTGATCGCGGCGGCGCTGGCCACCGGCGCCGACGCCGTCCACCCGGGGTACGGGTTCCTGTCCGAGAACGCCGGCTTCGCGCGGGACTGCGCCGACGCCGGGCTGGTCTTCGTCGGGCCGTCCCCGGAGAGCATCGCCGCGATGGGCTCCAAGGTCGAGGCGAAGGCGCTGATGGAGGCCGCAGGGGTGCCGGTGCTGCCCGGAGTCACGCTCGGCCCGGAGACCGACCTGGCGGCCGCGGGGCAGCGGATCGGCTTCCCGCTGCTGGTCAAGGCCGCCTACGGTGGCGGCGGGCGCGGCATGCGGGTGGTCGGTGACCCGGCCGCGCTGGCCGACGCCGTCGACTCGGCCCGGCGCGAGGCGGCGGGCGCGTTCGGCGACGGGCTGGTGTTCCTGGAGCGCTACCTGGTCGATCCGCGGCACGTCGAGGTGCAGATCCTCGGCGACGGCCACGGCGCCGTCGTGCACCTGTTCGAGCGCGAGTGCTCGATCCAGCGGCGGCACCAGAAGATCGTCGAGGAGTGCCCGTCGCCCGCGGTCTCCGCGGCGTTGCGCGCCGAGCTGGGCGCGGCGGCCGTCGCGGCCGGGAAGGCGATCGGCTACACCGGCGCCGGGACCGTCGAGTTCGTGCTGGCCGGCTCGGAGTTCTTCTTCCTCGAGGTCAACACCCGGTTACAGGTCGAGCACCCGGTCACCGAGCTGGTCACCGGGCTCGACCTGGTCGAGCAGCAGCTGCGGATCGCCGAGGGCGCCCCGCTCGGGCCCGAGGTGCGCGACGCGACGATCACCGGGCACGCGATCGAGGCCCGGCTCTACGCCGAGGACGTCACCGCCGAGGGCTACCTCCCGGCCACCGGCACCCTGCACCGGTTCGACGTGCCGGGCGAGGTCCGGGTCGACTCCGGTGTCGGCACCGGCTCGGTCGTCTCTCCGCACTACGACCCGATGCTGGCCAAGGTGATCGCGCACGCGCCCACCCGCGCCGCCGCCGCCCGCGCGCTCGCCCGGTCACTCGCCGGCGCCGCGCTGCACGGCGTCACCACCAACCGCGACCTGCTCGTCGGGATCCTGCGGGAACCGGGGTTCCTGGCCGGCGACACCGACACCGGGTTCCTGGTGCGGCGCGATCCGGTCGCGCTCGGCGCGGGCACGCTCTCCGGCGACGGGCGCCGGCACGCCGCCGCGGCGGCGCTGGCCGCGCAGGCGGCGCACCGGCGTGACGCCCGGGTGCTGGGCGGGATGCCGTCCGGCTGGCGCAACGTCGGCGGCGCGTTCCAGCAGGTCGGCTACCGGCTGGGGGAGCGCGCGCTGCCGGTCGCCTACCGGTTCCGCCGCGACGGCCTGGACCTGCGGGTCGACGGCGAGCCGCTGGCGGTGACGCCGGTGTCGGTGACCCCGGACGCGGTGGTCCTGGAGTTCGACGGGATCCGGCGGACCTACCGGGTGCACCGCGCCGCGGAGGTGTCCTACGTGGACGGACCGGACGGCTCGGTGGCGCTGCACGAGGAGCCCCGGTTCGCCGACCCGAACGCGGCCACGCACGCCGGCTCGCTGCTCGCGCCGATGCCGGGATCGGTGGTGCGGGTGTACGCCGCGGCGGGCGACGAGGTCGCCGCCGGGCAGCCACTCGTCGTGCTGGAGGCGATGAAGATGGAGCACACGATCGCCGCGCCCGGGGACGGCGTCCTCGGCGAGCTGCGGGTCGCGCCCGGCGACCAGGTCGACACCGGGCAGGTACTGGCCGTCGTCGGGGAGTCCGGATCATGATCCGCGTTCTGGGAGCGCCCGTGTCCGTACCTCCTCGCCACACTCCCGGGACGGGGATCCTGGAATGAACATCGCGACCCTGCTGCGCCGTGCCGCGCTCGACCGTCTGTCCCCGGTCTACGCCTCGGCGGACGCCCATGAGGGGCACGCCGCGTTCCGCGACCACCGCACCCCGGTCTGGAAGGGAGCCTGATGCCGATCTCGATGGAGGCGCTCGCCGACGATCTCGCCGCCGAGTCCGCGGTGCTGCGGGAGCTGCTCACGCCACTGCCCGATCCGGACTGGCGCCGGGACACCCCGGCCGCCGGCTGGACGATCGCCGACCAGGTCTCGCATCTCGCACACTTCGACGACGTCGCGGTCCGCTCGGCCGTCGACCCGGACGGGTTCACCGCGGAGCGGGACCGGATCGTCGCCGCCGGTGGGATCGACCCGGACACGATCGCCGCGTCGTACCGGGATCGCTCCGGTGCGGCCCTGCTGACCTGGTTCGACGACGCCCGCCGCCACCTGCTGGAGGTCTTCCGCGGGCTCGGCCCGGGCCTGCGGGTGCCCTGGTTCGGGCCGCCGATGAGCGCGGCGTCCTCGCTGACCGCGCGGATCATGGAGACCTGGGCGCACGGCCAGGACGTCGCCGACGCGCTCGGCGTCGTCCGCGAGCCCACCGGCCGGCTGCGGCACGTGGCGCACATCGGCGTCGGCGCGCGGGCGTTCAGCTTCGCGGTGCACGGCCGCCCGGTCCCCGACGAGCCGGTCCGGGTGGAGCTCACCGGCCCGGCAGGCGAGGTCTGGACCTGGGGTCCGGCCGACGCCGCCGACCGGGTCACCGGCCCGGCCCTGGACTTCTGCCTGGCGGTCACCCAGCGCCGGCACCGCGACGACGTCGGGCTCGCGGTCACCGGCCCGGTCGCGGCCGCGTGGCTGGAGATCGCGCAGGCGTTCGCCGGGGCGCCCGGCAGCGGACGGGAGCGGGGAGCGGTCAGGTGAGCAGAGCAGAGGGGCGCAGGCCGGTCCGGATCGGGAACGTCTCCGGGTTCTACGGCGACCGGCTCGACGCAGCCCGGGAGATGATCGAGACCGGCGACGTGGACGTCGTCTGCGGCGACTACCTCGCCGAGCTGACGATGCTGATCCTGGCGAAGGCGCAGGCCCGCGAGGGCGGTGTCGGCTACGCGCGGACGTTCCTGACCCAGGTCGAGCAGATCCTCGCCGGCTGCGCCGAGCGCGGCATCCGGATCGTCGCCAACGCAGGCGGGCTGGACCCGGCCGGGCTGGCCGGCGCTGTCCGGGCGGTCGCCGCGGTGCAGGGGATCGCGGTGCGGGTCGCCCACGTCGAGGGCGACGACCTGCGCGGCGATCTGTCCGCGATCGACCCGCCGGTCGACCGGACGCCGGTCTCGGCGAACGCCTACCTGGGGGCGTGGGGGATCGCCGAGGCGCTCGCCGCAGGCGCCGACGTCGTCGTCACCGGGCGGGTCACCGACGCTTCGCTGGTCGTCGGGCCGGCCGCCTGGTGGCACGGCTGGGCCCCCGACGGCTGGGACGCGCTGGCCGGCGCCGTCGTCGCCGGGCACGTGATCGAATGCGGGCCGCAGGCCACCGGCGGCAACTACCCGTTCCTGCACGAGATCACCGACCGCCGCCGCCCCGGCTTCCCGATCGCCGAGGTCGCCACCGACGGCAGCTCGGTGATCACCAAGCCGGACGGCAGCGGCGGCCTGGTGTCGGTCGGCACGGTCACCGCGCAGCTGCTCTACGAGATCGGCCCGCCCGCCTACCTCGGCCCGGATGTGACCGCGCACTTCGACACGATCCGCCTGGAACGGGCCGGCGAGCACCGGGTCGCGATCGCCGGGGTGCGCGGCAGCCCACCGCCGGACACCCTGAAAGTCGCGCTCAACGACGTCGGCGGCTATCGCAACACGATGACGCTGGTGCTGACCGGTCTCGACATCGAGGCCAAGGCGGCCTGGGCCGAGGAGCTGCTGTTCGGGATCCTGGACCGGGACGCCTTCGACGACGTCGACGTGCGGCTGCTGCGCTTCGACCGTCCCGATGCCGGGTCCAATCCGGAGGCGACCGCGCACCTGCGGATCACCGTGAAGGGCGCCGACCGGCGGCTGGTCGGGCGCGGCTTCTCGAACGCGACGATGGAGCTCGCGCTCGGCGGGTACGCCGGGTTCCACACCACCACACCGCCGACCGACGCGACCGTGTTCGGGATCTACCGGCCGGCGAGGGTGCCCCGCACGGCGGTGACGCACACCGTCGTGCTGCCCGACGGGACCCGCCGGACGGTCGCCGACCCGCCCTCCTCCGGCCCGATACAACCGCAGGTCACGGCGCCGGCCCGAACAGGCGAGCAGAGCATCGGGGCGGCAGGTGAGCAGAGCAGCGGGACGACCAGGAGGGTCCCGCTCGGGACGGTCGCCGGCGCCCGCTCCGGGGACAAGGGCGGCAACGCCAACATCGGGATCTGGGCGCGCGACGACGCCGGGCGCGATTGGCTCGCGGCGTTTCTCACCCCGCAGCGGATCCGCGAGCTGCTCGGCCCGGAGACCGCCGGGCTCGACGTGGAGGTGTTCGATCTG
Organism: Pseudonocardia sp. NPDC046786; assembly: GCF_040645415.1. Taxonomy (NCBI): domain Bacteria; kingdom Bacillati; phylum Actinomycetota; class Actinomycetes; order Pseudonocardiales; family Pseudonocardiaceae; genus Pseudonocardia; species Pseudonocardia sp. NPDC046786. Next base: position 14,017 of record NZ_JBEYYF010000035.1, read on the forward strand.
CCGAACCTGCGCGCGGTGAACGTCGTCGTGCACGGCCTGCTCGGGGACGGCGTCGCCTCGTCGACCCGGCCGGACCCGCAGGCGAAGGGACTGGGGGAGTACCTGCGCAGCCGGCTGGTCGACGTCCCGGTGCAGCTGCTGCCGCGCTGACCCGGTCCGTCGCACCTCCGGGAGGCCGAGCGGCTGAACCCGCGCACCGCGATCAGCACCGGTTCCATCCTGCTCTGCACCGGGTCCGCCGACGCGTACCGCGAGCTGGGCCGCGGGTACCGGTGACCGGCCCGCCCCGGAGCCGCTCCCGGGCGGTGGCCCGCCGCCGTACCGGCGGGTGGCGCTCGCGGTGGCGACCGTGCAGCAAGCCGGCGCCCACCCCGGCCGGGGAAGGCGCCCGGCTCACGGCCCGCCCAGCCCCATCCGGCCCAGCATCCCGGCGACCCGCTCGTCCTCGGCGTGCAGGAACTCGCCGAACTGGTCCCCGGGCAGCCACACGTCCCGCCAGCCGTTGTCCCGCAGCACCTCCTGCCACTCCGGGGTCTCCCGCATCCGGGCGAAAAGGTCCACCAGCGCGGCCCGCGCGCCGGGATCGAGACCGGGTGGCGCGACGATGCCGCGCCAGTTGCTGAACTCGACGTCCACACCGGACTCGCGCAGGGTCGGCACGGCCAGCCCGGGCACCCGCTCGTCGGCGGTGACGGCGAGCGCGCGCAACGAACCGGTGCCGAGCTGGTCGGCGAACTCGCCGAGCCCGGAGACGCCGACCGCGACCTCGCCGGCCAGCAGGGCGGCGAGCAGCGCCCCGCCCCCGTCGTGGTTGACGTAGTCGACCCGCTCCGGCGGGATGCCTGCGCCCTCGGCCAGCAGCATCGTCGCGAGATGGTCCGGGCCACCGCCGGTCGAGCCGCCACCGACCGGCAGCGCCGCCGGATCGGCGCGCCAGGTGTCGATCAGGTCGCGTACGTCGTGCAGCGGCGACCCGGCCGCGACGACGACGATCTCCGACTCCTCGATCAGCCGGGCGACCGGGGTGGTGTTCGCCAGCGTCACCCGCGGGTCCTGGGAGGTGACCGCACCGACCACACCGAGGCCCATGCTCAGCAGCAGCCGGTCGTTGCCGGTCTCGTTCACCAGCCTGCCGAGCCCGGCGACGCCACCCGCGCCGGGCAGGTTGAACACCTCAACCGGATCGGCGAGCCCGGTGTCGGACAGCGTCCTGGCGGCGCTGCGGGCGGTCACGTCGAAGCCACCGCCGGGGACGTTCGGGACGAGCATCCGCAGGCCGTGCGACGCGCCGGGGCCGGGCGCGGCCAGGTCGCGGACGGCCGGAACGGCGGGCGCGACGGCGAGGCAGGCGAGCAGCGCGACGAGCGCCACCAGCCACCGTCCCCGGCCCATCACACCTCCGACGCCGTCCGGCCCGCATTGTGCCGTGACGGTCGGTGCCACGGCGAACGGCGGGCGAATAGGCTCGGCGCATGCGACGGCGCGCCGGGGGAGCGGGCGGCCCGCTGGCACGCCAGTTCCTGGTGTGGCAGCTGGTCGTCGTCGCGCTGCTGCTGGGCGCGGTGGCGGCGCTGGCGGCGGTGCAGTCGGCGGACTCGTTCCGGGAGACCCAGGGCCGCCGGATGTTGTCGGTGGCCGAGGACGTGGCGTCCGTCCCGACCGTGCGGGCCGCGCTGCAGACCGGCCGGAACGATCTGCTCCCGTCGTTCGCGCGCAGCGCGGAGAACCTGTCCGGGGCCGACCGGATCGAGATCGTCGACGCCGGGCTGGTGGTGCGGACCTCGCCGGACCCGTCGCGGGAGAGCACGCACTTCGACCCGGGTCTGAGCACCGCGCCGTTCGGCCGGGCCTGGATCGGCGAGCAGGCCGGGCGGACGGTCGTCGCGCAGGTCCCGGTGATCGGCGACGAGGGCACCGTCGTCGGGCTGGTGTCGGCCGGGATCCGGGCGCCCGCGCTGTGGTCGTACCTGGCCGGGGCCCGGGCCGAGTCGGTGACGCTGCTCGGGCTGGCACTGGGCATCGGCGTCGCCGGGTCGCTGCTGCTGGCCCGCCGGGTCCGCCGGCAGACCCTCGGCCTGGAGCCGGACGAGATCGTCGAGCTGGTGCAGCGCCGGGAGGCGATGCTGCTCGGCATCAAGGAGGGCGTCGTCGGGCTGGACACCGCGGACCGGATCACCCTGCTCAATCCGGTCGCCCGGGAGCTGCTGGAGCTGCCCGTGGCCCGGCCCGGCGACCACGTCGCCGAGCTGGACCTCGACGACCGGCTGCGCGAGGTGCTCACCGGCGCGGCGGCCGGCGAGGACCAGCTGGTGCTGCGCGGCCCGCGCGCGCTGGTCTTGAACCGGATGCCGGTCCGGCTCGACGGCCGGGAGGTGGGCGCCGTCGTCACCCTGCGGGACCGGACCGAGCTGACCACCCTGCAGCACCGGCTGGACGCCTCGCACACGGTCACCGACACGCTGCGGGCGCAGGCGCACGAGTTCTCCAACCGGCTGCACACCATCGCCGGGCTGACCGAGCTCGGCGAGCACGACGAGGTGCGCCGGTTCGTGTCCGGGATCGTCGCGGCGTCCGAGGGGTGGCGGCGGGAGGTGTCCGGGCGGGTCGGGGACCCGGCGACGGCGGCGCTGCTGGTCGCGAAGAACAGCCAGGCCGCCGAGCGGGGCGTGACGCTGGAGCTGGCGCCGGACACCCGCCTGGCCCCGACCGACCCGGACCGCGACCCGGACCTGTCCGCCGACCTGGTGACGGTGCTGGGGAACCTGATCGACAACGCGGTGGACGCGACCGCGTCGACGCCCCCGGGATCGGTGCGCCGGGTCGAGATCGGGTTGACCGGCGGGGGCGAGGACCCGGTGCGGGTCGAGGTCCGCGATTCCGGGCCGGGGGTCGCGTCCGGGCTCGCCGAGGAGGTGTTCCGTGCCGGGTTCAGCACCAAGGCCGCGGAGATCGGCGGCCGGGGGCTCGGGCTGGCACTGGCCCGGCAGGCCTGTCTGCGGCGAGGTGGCACGATCACAGTGCGCGACACCGGGCAGGGACCGCCCGGCGCAGTGTTCGCGGCGATGTTGCCGTTGGTGCCGACGGAGGTGCGGACGTGAGGGTGCTCGTCGTCGACGACGACTTCATGGTCGCCAAGGTGCACTCCGGCTACGTGGAGCGGATCGCCGGCTGCACGGTCGCCGCGGTGGCGCACGGCGGCGAGGAGGCCCTGGAGCTCGCCGCGCAGCTGCGCCCCGATCTGGTGCTGCTCGACGTGTACCTGCCCGACATGTCCGGCCTGGAGGTGCTGTCCCGGCTCCGCACCGGGATGCCGGACGACCCGTTCGTGCTGGTCGTGACGGCGTCGGACGATCCGGCGACGGTCGCGGCCGCGCTGCACGGCGGGGCGCTGCACTACCTGGTGAAGCCGTTCGACTCGGCGGCGCTGGCCGCCCAGGTGCACCGGGCGTCGCGGATCCGGCGTGATCTGGACCGGGTGCGCGACCAGACCGACATCGACCGGCTGTTCGGCGGGGCGGCCGTCCCGGCCGCGACGGCGGCCGGTCGGCGGGAGCGGATGCCGAAGGGGCTCACCACGCCGACCGCCGATCTGGTGGCGCGCACCCTGCGCGAGCACGGCGCGGACCTGTCGGCGTCGGAGTGCGCGGAGGCGGCGGAGCTGTCCCGGGTCAGCGCGCGCCGCTACCTGGAGCACTTCGTCTCCACCGGGGTGGCGACGGTGCGGCTGCGTTACGGCGGCACCGGCCGCCCGGAGCGCCGCTACCGCTGGGTGGGCTGAGTGGCCTGCGGGACACCGGCCCCGGCGGCGTGCTCCAGCAGCAGCGCGGCGACCGGCTCGTGCACGGCGGCGGGCAGCAGGTGCCCCATTCCGTCGACGGTGGCCAGGCGCGCGGCCGCTCCGATCCGGCCGGCGAGCAACCGCGCGTGCGGCGGCGGACGGACCGGGTCCTCCGGGCCCTCGACGACCAGCGTCGGCACGGTGATCCGGCCCAGCTCGCCGCCGCGGTCGAGCCCGGCCGGATCGGCCTCGGTGGCGTGGGCGGTGGACGGCTCGACCCGGCCGGAGTGCGCCATCACGGCCCGTTCCAGCGCGGCGTGCTCGGCCCGGTCGAACGGCAGCACGCTGCCGCACAGCCTGCGCCGGAACTCGACCCGCCAGGCCAGCTCGCCGCGCTCGTCGCGCGGGTCGTGCAGCTCCTGGCGCATCCGCAGGATCTCCCGGGCCGGCCCGGGCAGCCCACCGCCGGACGGCGCCGCTGCGGTCGTGGCCGGGGGAGCCGTCTCCAGCGGCGTCGTGGCCAGCAGCGCGGCGCTCACCAGCCGGTCCGGGTGGTCGAGCGCGAGCAGCTGCACCAGCTCCCCGCCGAGCGCGGCACCGACGGCGTGCACCCGGTCGATCCCGCAGGCGTCCAGCACCTGCAGCGCGTCGGCGGCCAGATCGGCGAGCCGGTAGGGGTGCTCGTCGAACCGGTGCGCCGAACGCCCGGTGTCGCGGTGGTCGTAGCGGACCACCCGGTGCCGGGTGCGCAGCCGGTCGACCAGTGGATCCGGCCAGCGGCCCAGGCCGGTCTCGTCGGCCCCGGCGACGAGCAGCATCGGCGCGGCGGGCAGCGCACCGTCGGCCGCGGGGAGGTCCTCCGCCCACACGGTCACGCCGGGCTCGACCTCGACCTCGTGCTGCACGGCCGAAGCCTGCCAAACGGCACCGATGCCCCGCGCGGGCGGGTCACCCGGTCCCGGACGTGCGACGACCCGGACCGCGTGCTGCGGGCCGGGTCGTCGCGGGCGAGGGTGGTGGCTCTCAGCCGACCTTCTCGATCAGCCGACCTTCTCGATCAGGGCCGCGCGCTGACGCTCGCCGAGACCGGCGGCCCGGCGCGACGCGTCGATCCCGGCCTCCTCCATCACCTTCGAGACCTTCGCCGGGCCCCAGCCCGGGACGCTCTTGAGCAGATCGGCGACCTTGGTCTTGCCGACGATCTGATCGGTCTTCGCGCGACCCAGGACCGCGGGGATGGTCTCCTCGCCGCTGGCGATCTTGTCGCGGAGCTCCTTGCGGGCGGTGCGCGCGGCGGCCGCCTTCTTGAGGGCCTCGGCGCGCTGTTCCGGGGTCAGTGTGGGCAGAGCCATCGCTGACGCCTCCTCTCGGTTCCACGCGCCCCGTTCCGGGGCGGATTGGTATCGCGGATCGCGGTACAGACTGGCAGAGACACCCTCACGACCTGCGGGAACCCCCTCCACGGGGCGTGTCGTGGCTGGTCACGCGCTGCTCGTCGCAGCCGGGCGACCGCCCGCCGCACCGGAAAGGTGAACTCTGTTGCCGCAGGTCAGCGGCATGAAGTCTCTCCGGGCCCGGGGATGCCGAGCGCGCCGCACAGGCCCGCGACGTCCCAGAGGATCCGCACCTCGTCGATCCGGCCCTGCCGCACCCGGGCCAGCTGCACCGCGGCGACCTGGGCCGGCCGGTGGGTGGCCGGAACGCCCGGCAGCAGCCAGGGCAGCTCGCGGTCGTGCATGAAGGAGAACCGGAGCTCGTCGGCGACCCGGCGCACGTCGAGCGTGCGGGAGACGCGGGCGCGCGCCCATCCGGCGGGCAGCGCCGCCACCACGGCGTCCAGGTGGGCGAGCACCGGGCCGTGGCCGGTGCCGCCGGCCCCGGTGGGCAGCTCGGTCCAGCTGACGTCCGCGGCGAGGAGCGTGGCGGCCGCGGTGGTGTCCCGCCGGTCGTACAGCCCGGCGACGACGTCGTCCCAGGTCCGCGCGATGTCGCGCATCAGCGTCTGCATGGCCGGGGTCACCCGGTCACGGTGCCACGACGCGCCGCTGCGCGGAACGCCGGGACCCGCCGGGTCGGGACGTTCCGCGCGTCCCGGAGGGGGTCAGGCGGAGGCGGCCGGGCGCTGCGCCGGCCCGGACGGGGTGTTCGGGTCGATCTCGGGCCGGTGCTCGACGTTCTCGTGCGGGTGCGCGGAGTCGACGGCGGCGGCGTGCGGGTCCAGCGACCGGTCGTAGGACGCGGTGACGCTGATCAGCCGGTGCCCGCGGTAGCGCGCGTAGCGCAGCGACCGGACCCAGTTGAACAGCGTGCCGAGCCGGTTGCCCCAGCCGATCAGGAAGGCGACGTGCACGTAGCACCACAGCAGGTAGCCGAGCCAGCCGGTGACCTTGACGCCGCGGACGTCGGCGACGGCCTCGCGGGCGCCGATGGTGGCCATCGATCCCTTGTCGAAGTAGCGGAACGGCGCCGGCGTGGTGTCGTCGCCCTTGGCCCGGGCCGCGATCAGCTTGCCGACGTAGGTGCCCTGCTGCATCGCGACCTGCGCGACGCCGGGCAGCCGGTCGATGGTCGAGACCATGTCGCCGACGGCGAAGACGTCCCTGCGCCCGGGCAGGCTGCAGTCCGGGTCGACCGACAGCCGGCCGGCCCGGTCGACCTCGGAACCGGACGCCTTGGCGAGCAGCTCGGCCAGCGGGGACGCTTGCACGCCGGCCGCCCACACCTTGGTGCGGGCGGTGATCCGCTCCTCGCCGTTCGGGCCCTTCACGGTGATCGAGTCGGCGTCCATGTCGGTCGCCATGGTGTTCAGCCGGACCTCGATGCCCTTCTTCTCCAGCGTCTTCTTCGTGTAGCGCTGGAGCTTCTTGGCGAACGGCGGCAGCACGGCGGGCGCGGCGTCGAGCAGGATGATCCGCGCCTGCCGGGTGTCGATGGCCCGGTACTCGCGGGGCAGCACGTGCCGGGCCAGCTCGGACAGCTGCCCGGCCAGCTCGACGCCGGTCGGTCCGGCCCCGACGACGACGAAGGTCATCCAGGCCTGCTGCTCGGCCGGGTCCTCGGCCACCTCGGCCAGCTCGTAGGCGCCGAGGATGCGCGAGCGCAGCAGCCGGGCGTCCTCGATGGTCTTCATGCCGGGGGCGTGCTCGGCCCACTCCGGGTGCCCGAAGTAGGCGTGCGTGGCACCGGCGGCGACGACGAGGGTGTCGTAGGCCAGGTCGATCCGCTGCCCGTCCGGGGCTGCCGCGTGCACGATCTTGCCGTCCAGGTCGATCTCGCCGACCTCGGCGAGCAGGGTCCGGACGTTGCGCTGCTTCTTCAGCACCCGGCGCAGCGCCGGGGCGATCAGGCCGGGGGACAGGATCCCGGTCGCGACCTGGTAGAGCAGCGGCTGGAAGAGGTGGTGGTTGGTGCGGTCGACGATGGTGACGTCGACGTCGGCGCCCTTGAGTGCCTTGGCGGCCTGCACGCCGCCGAACCCACCGCCGACGATCACGACCTTGTGCCGGTCCTGTTGTCCGTCGTGCCCTGCCGTGCTCACTGGGTCCGTCCCTCGTCGGTCGCTCCGGTGCGCGGGGTGTCCGCGCCCTGCTCCACGGCCGGGTTGGCTCCTCCCGTCCCGAGCGGGGGCGGTCCTGGTGACTCGACGGTCGGTCGAGCGCGACGAGGGGCCGTCCGGCCAGTCCCCGACCGTACGAACACCGGCGCAACAGAGCAATCCGAAACGACCCGGAAACGCATCTCGGAGTCCGAACTCACACCTCGATCATGCACAAGCGAGATGCGCGCTCATCCGGACGTGGGACCATGAATCGTATGTGCGGGATCGTCGCCGCTTTCGGCGGTACAGCAGTGGGACGACCGAAGGACACGGACAAGTACGAGCGGATGCTCGCCAGGGTGGCGCACCGCGGCCCCGACGACACCGGGATCCAGGTGGTCGGGAACTCCTGGCTCGGCCACCAGCGGCTGTCGATCATGGACGTGAGCGGTGGTCACCAGCCGATGTCCGACGCGGCCGAGACGGCCTGGATCGTCGGCAACGGTGAGATCTACAACCACGAGCGGATCAGCAAGGCGTTCCCGGACGGCACGGTGCGCACCAAGTCCGACACCGAGGCGGCGCTGCACGCGGTGATGTGGGACGGGCAGGTCGCCGTGGCCTCGCTGAACGGCATGTTCGCCGTCGCGATGGGCCGCAACGACGGCTCGGCCCTGGTCGCCAGGGACCCGTTCGGGGTGAAGCCGCTCTACTGGGTGCCCCCGACCCAGCTGGCCGACGGTGCGGGCGACACGGTGCCCTACACCGACCCGGACCCGCACGCGACGGTGCTGTTCGCCAGCGAGCTGCGGGCCTTCGACGAGTCCGACCGGCCCTACGTCGAGTCGTTCCCGCCCGGCTGCCTGTGGAGCCCGTCGTCCGGGCTGGTCCGGTTCGCCGAGTCGGTGCCGGTCGAGGTCCGCCCGGCCCGGCGCGCGATCCGTCCCGGCTGGGACGACGCCGACCTGTCCCGGGTCCGCGAGGCCGTCATCTCCGCGGTGCGCCGCCGGATGATGTCCGACGTGGGCGTGGGTGTGTTCCTCTCCGGCGGGCTGGACTCGGCGCTGGTCGCGGCGATCGCCGCGCAGGAGGCCCGGGCCCGCGGTGAGCAGCTGCCGACCTTCGCCGTCGGCACCGAGGACTCCGGCGACCTGATCGCGGCCCGCAAGGTCGCCGCGCACATCGGCTCGGACCACCACGAGATCCTGGTGACCGCCGAGGACATCGGCGAGGCGCTCGACCACGCCGTCGAGGTCATCGAGCACTACGACCCTGCGCTGGTCCGCAGCGCGGTGCCGAACCTGATCCTGGCCCGCGAGGCGGCGAAGAAGGTCAAGGTCGTGCTGACCGGGGAGGGCGCCGACGAGCTGTTCGCCGGGTACTCCTACACCCATGGGCCGGAGTACGCCGACCCGGACACCCTGCAGGCCGAGCTGGTCCGCTCGCTGGAGCAGCTGCACCACCTGAACCTGCAGCGCTGCGACCGCACCACGATGTACTTCGGGCTGGAGGCCCGCGAGCCGTTCCTGGACTCCGGCCTGGTCCGCACCGCGCTGGCGCTGCCCCCGGAGTGGAAGCAGCGCCCGGACGGCCGCCCGGAGAAGGCGATCCTGCGCGAGGCGTTCGAGGGCTGGCTGCCCGAGGACCTGCTGTGGCGGGGCAAGGAGCAGTTCGGCGACGGCTCCGGTGCGGGCACCGTGCTCGCCGAGCTGGCGGCCCGCAAGGCCGAGGCGGCGCGGCTGTCCGGGGAGACCCGCCGCGTGCCCGACCATCCCGAGCACTCCTGGCCGCTGCGCAGCGAGGAGGAGTTCCTCTACTACGAGATCTGGCAGTCGCACTTCGCCGGGATCCGCCCGGACCGCGTGCTGGGGGCCTTCGCCACCGCGTGACCGGGGCCCCGCCGCCGCGTGCTCAGCCGGGGATCTCCTCCTCCTCACCGGCCGGTACGTCGGCGGCGCCGACCGCGGCGCACGCGTCCTCGACCGACTGGGGGGCGGCCGAGGCCGGCTCCTCGTCCTCGTCGGGCCCGGCGGTCTGCGTCGACGACGTGGCGGGGGCCTCGGTCGTCGGGCCCGGTTCCGTCGTCGGGGCGGCGAGGGCCGGGTCCGGAGCGGGCGGCGGGTCCGCGATCGCGTCCCGGACGACCTCGCGCATGTACTCGATGTCCGGGTCCGCGGTGACGAAGAAGCCGGTGGACGAGTTCGGGTCCGGCAGTGACGGGTCGAACGCGACGCTCTCCAGTCGGAAGCCCTCGTCGGCGAGCACGGCCAGCGCCGGCAGCACCTGCTGCGGCATGTCGGTGGCGACGTTGTCCCGGGTGACGGCCGCGATGCTCTGGAACCGGCCGATCAGCTCGGTCGCGCTGGTCTCGGTGATCACCGCCTGGATCAGGCAGCGCTGCCGGCCCATCCGCTGGTAGTCGGTGCCGTCCCGGCGGGAGCGCGCGAACCACAGCGCGTCCTCGCCGTTGAGGGTCTGCACGCCGGGCTGGATGTAGCGGTCCGGGGTGGTGTAGCGGCCGAACGCGGTGACCCCGCCGACCGGGACCGGATCCGGGCCGACGTTCACGGTGACCCCGCCGACCGCGTCGATCATGGCGGAGAAGCCCGCCATGTTGACCTCGAGGTAGTAGTCGATCGGCAGGCCGGTCATGTACGAGATGGTCGACTGCAGCAGGTTGATGCCGGGGAAGCGGGTCGGGCCCGGCGGCGCGATCTGCGGGTTCTGCTCGCCGTAGGCGTAGACGCCGTTGAGCAGGTAGTCCCCGGCCGAGCCGGACGGGTCGTTGAACCCGTTCGGGAACTCCTCCGCGGCCGGGGTGCCGGGCGGGAACTCGGCGCGCTGGATGTTGCGGGGGAGGCTGAACAGCGTCGTCCGCCCGGAGCGGGTGTCGATGCTGGCGAGCATCATCGTGTCGGTGCGGGTGCCCGCTCGGTCGTCGCCCGCGTCGCTGCCGAGCAGCAGCACGTTCAGCCGGGGCTTCCCGAGTGCCTCCGCGGCGGACGTCCCGCCGCCCTGGAACAGCGAGTTCAGCAGCCCGCGCTGGGAGTTGAGGAGCTCGACGCCGTATCCGAACGGGACGGCCACGGTCAGGCACATCAGCGCCGCGGTCGCGGTGCCGAGGACCTTCTGGCCGAGCGGCATGCCGCGCGGCCGGGCGAGCGCGTAGGTGCGGGCGACCTGCGCGATCCAGCCGATCCCGCCGAGCACCAGCAGCCCGGCGATCACGGTGAGAGTGGTGGTGGACAGCAGGTTCTGCAGGAGCGTGGAGCGCCGGGCGAGTAGCACCAGCAGGGCGAGCGACACGACGACCGCCAGGACCGTCCCGAGGATCAGCCCGCCGGTGCGGCGGCGGCGCAGCGCGAGATGGCCGGACCCGGGGACGACCGCGGAGGCGGCGGTGAGGCCGAGCGCGGCGCCCAGGGTCGCCCGCGCGGTGTCCATCGGACGCCGGCGCGCCGGGGCGCCCGCCCGGTCCGCAGGGCGGTCGGCGGCCCGGTCGGCAGGGCGGTCGCTGGGACGCGGAGCGCCGCCGGGCCGGGCGCCGGGGCCGCGGCCGGACGGCTGGGCGCCGCCGCGCGGGGCGCTGCCCAGGCGGGCCGGGCCGCGGTGGCCCCAGGCGCCTGCGGCACCGGCTGCTGCGGCGCCGGCACCGGCTGCACCGGCACGGGCGGCACCGTCGGTTCCGGTTCCGGTTCCGGTTCCGGGAGCACCGTCGGCCGGGGCGTCGGCGGGCGGACCCGGCGCACGCGGCGGCCGGGCCGGTGGCCGGGTGCCGGGCCGGCCGGGGCCGGCCCGGTCAGATCCCGGGTCCGCGGCGGGCGGTGAGCCGGGACGGCGCGGCCCCGGCGCACCGGGCCGGGCCGGCGCACCGTCGGGGCGGCCCCGGCCCGGAGCGCCGTCCGGGCGCGCCGGAGGTGCACCGGGGGGCGAGCCACCTGCTGCCGGGCCACCGGTGGGCGGGGCCGCGCGGTCCTGGGGCGGGGCCTGCGGTCCGGGGGGCGGCCCGGGCCGTCCGGGCGCGGCCGGTCCGCCGTCACCGGTGGGCTCGGGCCGGGAACCCGGACCGCGGCGCGGCACGACCGGCAGTTCCCCGCTGAGCCGGGCGGCGCGATCGCGCTCCGCGGGGGGCGCGTCCGGTTCGGCGGCGCGGTACCGGCGGCGCTCGGCGGCGGTGTCCGGGCGGCCCGGTACGGCCGTCGCGCTGACGGTCTCGCCGATCCCGCGCCGGGTCGCCCGGATCGATCGGATGTCGGTCGGCCTGCTGTCGCTGTGCCCGCTCCGGCCGGCCGCCGGATCGGGTCGTGAGGCGCGTGCTCGCCAGGCGGCGGACCGTTCGGCCGCGGCGGCGGCCTCGCGCTCGCGGCGGCGCAACCACGGGCCGTCCGGTTCGCCGGGGGTCTCGCCCCGGTCGTCGGGTCCCGGCGGGCCCGGGGCCCGGCCGGGCCGTCCGTGCCCGCCCGGCGGCGGGCCGCCCGGACGCTGCTCGGGTCCGGTGCCCGTGGGGGGCCGGCCGTGGGATCCGGTCGGCGGCCGCTCGGCGCCACGGCCGTTCGGGCCGGGACCGGAGCCACCGGGGCCGCCGCCGGAGGGACCGGGCCCACCGGTACCGGCGCCGCCGGGTCCGCCCGGGCCGCCGGAACCCCCGGGACCGGGACCATCCGGACCGGAGCCACCGGGCACGGCCGCCCCGCCCCCCGGACGCTGCTGCCCAGGACCGCGACCGCCCGGCGGGTTCACCGCCCCGGGCCGGCCGGCCGACTGCGGACCGGAGTGCCGCCCGCCGGCGGGGCCGGGCTGAGGGTCGGCCTGCTGCCTGCCGGGATCACGAGGGTCGCCGCCGCCCGGTGCCGGATGCTCGCGGCGGCCGCCGGGCCGCAGGTGCGGGCGGTCGTCGCGCCGCCCGGAACGCCTGCCGTCCCGCGGCGGGCCGGACCGGGCCGGGTCGTGGCCATGGGGGCCCTCGCGCGGTGGTTCCGCCACCCGGGCACCCCCTTCACTGATCGGCACGGTCGGGCCCGCCGTGCCGGGCGTCGGGACCCGGGCACGGGTGTCTGCACCGGCGGCGGCTCCGGCGCTCGGGTCACCCGAGAGTACTTGCCGTGATCACGATCTCGGTGCCCGGCCACCCACCCCCGTGGGTGTTCCGGGGGAGGTCACGGGAGGCTCCGGACATACCCGTCACTGGTACGAGACGAACACCGGGGACTCGGGCCGGACATCGTAGGTCTGGCGAGGGGTGAAGGTGGGCGAGTCCTCGTCGAGGAAGTTCTTCCAGCCCCACCAGAGCCCCTCCGGCCCGGGCGCGGAGTGCAGCGTGTTCCAGGTCTCGATCTTCTCCTGCGGGGTGCCGAAGCCGTCCGCGTGCAGCACGGTGGCGAGCTCCGGGTGCGAGGTCACCACGTCGGCCCGGTCGGAGATCATCGGCACCTGGAACTGGTGCAGCAGGAAGACCTTCTGCGGCAGGTTCCGCTCCCGGACCAGCCCGGCCAGCCACTCCGAGGTCGCGTTGACCTCCGCCGCGCTCACCGAACCGACCTGGGCGCCGTGCCGCTGCCCGTCCGCCAGCCGCCACTCCGGATCGAGCGCGAGCCCGACGTGCGGCTGCGCGAGCAGCTCGGTGTAGCGCTGCGCCTGGGTGCGGAAGTCGGCCCGGCCCGGCTGCAGGTCCAGCACCACGTAGACGCCGGCCTGTCCGGCCTGCTCCACCCAGGGCCGCAGCTCTTCGACGCCCATCTCGGCCGAGTAGTCGCCGTCCGGCCCGGGTGCGGTGTCGGCGACCGTCGCGATGATCTCGAAGGCGGGCACCACCGGCTCGTCGACGAGCGGCTGGAAGTCGGCCGCCAGGTCCTGGGCCCGCGCGATCGAGGCGGCGATGTCCTGCTCGCCGAGCACCCCCATCGCGGGCGTCCCAGGATGGCCGTAGAGCGCCACCATCCGGCGCTGCGGGAACAGCTCGGTGCCGCCGCCGGGCAGCTCGGGCACCGGCGGGTCGACGCTGGTCGGCGCGGCCTCGGGGGTGGGCGGCGGCGCGGGTTCCGCGTCCGCCGCGGGATCGTTCGTGCAGCCGGCGAGCAGCGCGCAGAGCGCGAGCAACGTGCCGATCAGGGTGAGCGGGCGGATCGACCGCCCCGGTCGGTGACGGACGGTGGTCGGCTGAGTTACCCGCGAGGTGGACACCGGTCGCCAGGCTAGGTGAGCGGGGCCGTCGGGGCAGCGCGGAGTGTGTGCGGCGTGTCGCCGGGCGCCGGCGGGGTGTCAGTGGGCTGTCAGCCGGGCGCCAGCCGGGTGTCAGCGGGGGAGGATCGGGCCGTCCGGGCCGTCGTCGGGCCCGCGCTGCGGCCGCGGCGGGCGACCGCGCAGGATCCGCTTCAGCCCGGCGGTGTGCCGCCGGCTGACCGGCAGCTCGACCGCACCCGGGCCGTTGCCGAGCCGCACGACGTAGCCGGAGCCGGACATCCGCAGCTCGGTGATCAGCGCCAGCGCCACCAGGTACGCGCGGTGGATCCGGACGAAGCCGGCCTCGCCCCACCGGTCCTCCAGCACCGAGACCGGGATCCGGACGAGGTGGCTGCCCTCGTTGGTGTGCAATCGGGCGTAGTCGCCCTGCGCCTCCACGAACCGGATCGACGACCGCGGCACGAGCTTGGTGGTGCCGGCCAGCTCGACCGGGACCACCTCGTCGTCGGAGGTGGCGGCCGGGGCACCCCGGCGCCCGGCGGGCACCTGCTGGGCACCCGGCTGGGCGAGGTTCCCGGTCGGGCCGGGCTGCGCGGCCTCGGCGCGGCGGACGGCGTGCAGTGCGACGGTCCGGTCCAGCGACCCGGCGAGGCGCTCGCTGCGCAGCGGCTTGAGCAGGTAGTCGACGGCGCCGACCTCGTAGGCGTCGACGGCGCGGTCGTCGTGTGCGGTGACGAAGACGACCGGCGGCGGATCGGCCATCGCGTTGAGCACCCTGGCGAGCTCCAGGCCGTCCAGGCCGGGCATCCGGATGTCGAGGAACACCACGTCGACGCCGGGCTTGGAGGCGTCGGCCTGGGAGCCGTGCAGGATCCGCAGTGCCTCGGTCGCGTCCGGCGCGGTGAGCACCGTGTCCACCCGCGGGTCCTCGCCGAGCAGGTGGGCGAGCTCCAGCAGGGCCGGCTCCTCGTCGTCCACCGCCAGCACGGTCAGCAGCGCGCCACCCGGCGACGGCTGCTGCGGCGGCGGCTCGGGAGCCCGCGCCTGCCCGGGCAGGCCGATCGGCCGGTGGTTGCTCGCCCCGTATCCGGGCGGCGCCCCGTAGCCGGACGGCATGCCGTACCCGGCCGAGCCGGAGACGACCGGCGTCGCACCGGAAGCGTGCCCACCCCGCGCGTGGCTGTACACGGCTCCTCCTTGCCGCGGGCCTGCCGCCCGCTGACCGGTGACTGCGGGCACACCGTATCGAGGCTGCGGAGAGTTACCGACAGCCGGTCCTCCGCGCGTGCCGCCACGATCCGGTGTAGGCCGTCCGGGGGGTGCGGTTCGCGTGGCGTGACCCGGGACCGCGGCAGGCCGGGGTACCCCGTGGTCACCGGCCCGGCCCGGCGGTGTCGTCGCTGGTCGGGCGGATGGTCCGGGCCTCGCCGATCGGACGGGGTGACGGCCCGCCATATTGTGGCACTCGGTGCCGAAACGATACGGTGCGGTGCGGTCCGACATCCGTGACCGTGCGTACCGGCACGACCGTCGGTGACGCGCCGCATGCGGACCGTGCTGGGCACGCGTACCGCGCGGCGGCACCGGGACACTGCGAAGGGGCAGCGATGGCGAGCACCAAGGACTGGTTCGAGACGGTCGCGGAGGCGCAGCGCCGGGCGCGCCGCCGGCTCCCGAGATCCGTCTACTACGCGCTGGTGGCCGGGGCGGAACAGGGCATCACGCTGTCCGACAACGTCGCCGCGTTCGACGAGCTGGGCTTCCGTCCGCACATCGCGGGCCTGCCGCCGCAGCGCGACCAGCGGACCACCGTGCTGGGGCAGGAGATCGACCTGCCGGTGGTCATCTCGCCGACCGGCGTGCAGGCGGTCGACCCGGAGGGCGAGGTCGCGGTCGCCCGCGCCGCCGCCAGCTCCAACATCCAGAACCCGTTGAACCCCGAGCAGACGGTGTCGACCGCGATGGGCCTGTCGTCGTTCGCGTCGCGCTCGGTGGAGGACGTCTGCGCGGTCAACGACAAGGTGTTCTTCCAGGTCTACTGGGCCGGTTCCAAGGAGGACATCCTGGCCCGGGCCGAGCGGGCCAGAGCGGCCGGCGCGAAGGCGCTGATCGTGACCCTGGACTGGACCTTCGCCACCCGCCGGGACTGGGGCAGCCCGCCCATCCCGGAGAAGGTCGACCTGAAGGCCGCGCTGCAGTTCGCGCCGGAGATGATCACCAAGCCGCGCTACCTGCTGGACTGGGCGAAGAGCGGCCGGATCCCGGACCTCAAGGCGCCGAACATGGCGCCCCCCGGCGGCGGCGACGCGCCCACCTTCTTCGGCGCGTACGGCGTCTGGT
The DNA here is from genome assembly GCF_040645415.1 of Pseudonocardia sp. NPDC046786. NCBI lineage: Bacteria > Bacillati > Actinomycetota > Actinomycetes > Pseudonocardiales > Pseudonocardiaceae > Pseudonocardia > Pseudonocardia sp. NPDC046786. The sequence goes on from NZ_JBEYYF010000035.1 coordinate 29,853, forward strand.
GGACCACCCCGCTGCCGACCTGGGACGACATCGCCTGGCTGCGCGAGCAGTGGGGCGGGCCGTTCATGATCAAGGGCATCATGCACCCGGACGACGCCCGCCGGGCCGTCGACGCCGGGGCCACCGCGATCTCGGTGTCCAACCACGGCGGGAACAACCTGGACGGCACCCCGGCCGCGATCCGGGCGCTGCCCGCGGTCGTCGACGCCGTCGGGGACGAGATCGAGGTGCTGATGGACGGCGGCGTCCGCCGCGGCTCCGACGTGGTCAAGGCGCTCGCCCTCGGCGCCCGGGCCTGCCTGATCGGCCGCGCTTACCTGTGGGGGATGGCCGCGCAGGGCGAGCGCGGGGTCACGAACGTGCTGTCGATCCTCTACAAGGGCATCGACGAGGCGCTGCTGGGGCTCGGGAAGAAGTCGATCCACGAGCTGACCCGCGACGACCTGATCATCCCGGAGGGCTTCACCCGCTCCGCGAAGCACTGACAGTACTGAGCTGTGCGGTACTGAGCTGTGCAGTACTGAGCCGGGCCCGGCTCAGCCGCCCGCCATCGCCCCGACGACCAGCAACGGCTCGTCACCCCGGGCGACGGCGGGCGGCAGCGCGGCCCCGGCCGGGGAGTGCGAGAGGTCCTCCTCGCAGGCGAAGTAGCGCAGGTAGGGCCTGCGCCGCCCGGACCCGCGATCGCGGATCGTCCCGCCCAGCTCCGGATGCCGCCGTTCGACGGCGTCGAGCACCGCCCCGAGCGAGACCGGCGGCCCGGCGACCGGGACGGTGAGCTCTCCGTCGACCCGGGCCAGCCGGCGCAGCTGGGCGGGCAGCAGCACGCGGACCGCGCAGGTCGCGGTCACGACGCGGCCCCCAGCGTCTGTACCTCCACCGACAGCACGGCGGGCAGGTCCCGCACGATCGGTGTCCAGGTGTCCCCGGCGTCCGGCGAGGCGTACACCTGGCCGCCGGTGGTGCCGACGTAGATCCCGCACTCGTCGAGCCGGTCGACGGCCATCGCGTCGCGCAGCACGTCGACGTAGCAGTGTTCCTGCGGCAGGCCGCTGGTCAGCGGCTCCCACCGGCCGCCGCCGGTGCGGCTGCGGTAGACGCGCAGGCGCCCGTCCGGCGGGTAGTGCTCGGCGTCGCTGGTGATCGGGACGACGTAGACGGTGTCCGGCTCGTGCGCGTGCACGTCGACGACGAAGCCGAAGTCGCTGGGCAGGCCGTCGCCGATGTCGTACCAGGAGTCGCCGCCGTCGTCGGACCGCATGACGTCCCAGTGCTTCTGCATGTAGACGGTGTCCGGCCGGTCCGGGTGCCGGGCGAGCTTGTGCACGCAGTGCCCGACCTCGGCGTCCGGGTCGGGGATGCCGTCGCTGACCAGGCCGCGGTTGGCGGCCCGCCAGCTGGCGCCGCCGTCGTCGGTGCGGAAGACGCCGGCGGCCGAGATCGCGACCAGCAGCGCGGCGTCGTCGCGCGGGTCCGGGCAGATCGTGTGCAGGCACATCCCGCCCGCACCGGGCTGCCAGTGCGGCCCGGAGCCGTGCTCGCGCAGCCCGCGGACCTCGGTCCAGCTGTCGCCGCCGTCGACGGAGCGGAACAGCGCCGCGTCCTGCACACCGGCCAGCAGGGTGTCCGGGTCGGACGGCGACGGCGCCAGCTTCCAGACCCGGGTGAACTCCCAGGGGTGCGGCGTGCCGTCGAAACTCTGGTGGGTGCCGGGGACGCCGGCGTAGCTGAAGTCGTTGCCGCCCGGCGCCCAGCTGCGGCCGCCGTCGTCGGAGCGCTGCAACTGCTGGCCGAACCAGCCCATCGACAGCGCCGCCCACAGCCGGTCGGGGTCCGACGGCGAACCGGTGACGTGGTAGGCCTCCCAGCCGCCGAACAGCGGGCCGGTGACCGTCCAGTCCCGTCGTGTCCCGTCCGCCGTCAGCACGAACACGCCCTTGCGCGTGCCGACCAGTACCCGTACCCCGCTCATGCGGCCTCCTCACGCCGTGTACGGGTACCGACCGGCCGGGGCGGGTGAACTCATCGGTGCCGGACGCAACGGCCCGGCGTCACACCGGGAAGCCGACCTTCGTCAGCTCCTCGGCCCGCTCCCACAGCGCGCGCTGCACCCGGCGGTCGTGCGACGCGGCCGACGAGCCGACCGGACGCGGGTTGCCGCGCCCCTCGCCGATGCCGTCCGGCCCGATGTAGGCGCCGCCGGGCAGGTCCGGGACGGTCGCCGCGAACAGGGCGGGCAGCGCGCCGGCCGCCGCGGACTGGGCGACGATCCGGGTGGCGAGGCCGACCAGGGCGTCCTGGAACGACTCGGTGCGTCCCTGCAGGTTCGTCGCCGCGAAGCCGGGATGTGCGGCCGTCGACCGCAGCCGGGAACCGGCCGCGACGAAGCGGTGCTCCAGCTCGTAGGCGAACATCAGGCAGGCCAGCTTCGACTGGCAGTAGGCGGTCCAGCGCTCGTAGCGGCGGCGTTCGACGTTGAGGTCGTCGAGGTCGATCCGGCCCAGCCGGTGCATCTGGCTGGACAGCGTGACGACCCGGTCGGTGATCCGGTCGGCGAGCAGGCCGGTCAGCGCGAAGTGGCCGAGGAAGTTCACGCCGAGCTGCATCTCGAACCCGTCGACGGTGCGGCCCTGCGGGACCGCCATCAGCCCGGCGTTGTTCACCAGCACGTCCACCGGGCCCTCGATGCCGGCCGCGCACTCACGGACCGACGTCAGGTCGGCCAGGTCCAGCCGCCGCACGCTCGCGGCGCCGCCGAGCTCGCCGGCGACGGCGTCGCCCCGGTCGGTGTCGCGCACCGCGAGCACCACCCGGGCGCCCGCCCGGACCAGCGCGCGCGCCGTCTCCAGGCCGAGCCCGCTGTTCGCGCCGGTGACGACGATGGTGCGCCCGTGCTGGGGCGGGATCTCGCCGGTCGTCCAGGGAGCGGGTGTGGACCAGAACACGGGCGGCTCCTTACGGGGTGGGCGTGCCCCGGGTCTACCCGTTCGGTGGCCGCGTCATCCGCTGCGACACGGTCGCGGGCGTCGGGTCCACCCCGGTGGACGCCCGGCGGGCGGCCAGCGCGGCGTCCAGCAGCAGGAAGGCGACCAGCGAGATGCCGAGCACCGGCATGGCCAGCCCGATCAGCAGTGCCAGCCCCGCGACCAGCGCCACCGACGCCGGTGCCGGGCGTTCCCGCGATCCCGGCGGGCCCGCGTACCGGCGGCCGCCGGGCAGCGTGGGCCTGCGCAGCCACCACATCCGGTACCCCCACACGACCAGCACGATCAGTGCCGCCGCCAGCGCGGTCAGTGCGATCTGGTTGGCGACGCCGAACAGCAGCCCCATGTGTGCGTCGACGCCCCAGCGGGCCAGCTTCGCCGCGACCGGCCAGTCGTCGAAGGCGAGCCGGTCGACGATCGCGCCGCTCGCCGGGTCGACGGCGACCGAGTCCATCCGGGTGGGCCAGCTGCGCACCGTCCCGATCACCGACCACGCCTCGCCCGGGTCGCCCGGCAGCACCTCGACCGGGCCGGTCAGCCCGTCCGCGCGGGCGGCGTCCAGGACGAGTGCGGTGTCGGCGCCGACGGTGTCCCCGACGGCCGGGGCGCCCGCCGATCCGGTGAGCGGGGTGCCGCTGACCGTCGGGGTGGTCCAGTCCAGGGCGGTGCGCAGCGAGGACACGTTCGAGCCGGCGAACTGCGACCAGGTCAGGCCGGTCGCGGCCAGGAACAGGAACCCGACCGACGCCCAGATGCCGACCGCCCCGTGCCAGGACATGAGCCGGGAACGCGGGGAGCCGCCGGTCCGGGGCAGCACCCGTTCGCGGCGGGCGCGCACCCGCCGGGTCAGCTGCACGACCAGCCCGGAGACGGTCAGCACCGCCAGCCAGGACGCGGCCAGCTCGGAGTACACCTGGCCGGGCGGGCCGAGCAGCAGCGACCGGTGCAGGTTGTCGATCACCGCGCGGACCGGGAGCCACTCGGCGTAGGTGTCCAGGGTGGCCCGCACGTCGGCGGTGTAGGGATCGACGAAGACGGTCCGGTTGTAGCTGGGGGCGAGATCGGCGTCGAAGGACACCCGGGTGGTGACGCCCGGCTCGGGGGACGGCCGCACCTCGGTGACCGGCAGCCCGGGCTGGGTGGCGACGGCGGCGGCGACCTGCTCGGCGATCGGCAGCTCGGGCCCGCTGACCGGGGCGTACAGCGCCTCGGCGTGTGCCCAGCGCTCGATCTGCGGGGTCAGCGTGTAGAGCAGCCCGGTGATCGCGGCGACCAGCAGGAACGGGCCGACGATCAGGCCCGCGTAGAAGTGGATGCGGGTGACCAGCGGCCGGAGCCCGCGGAACGGGCCGCCCGGGAGGGCCGGGGCGGGAGGTTCGGGGCGGGCCTCGGGTGCGGCGGTCACCAGCCCGCCACCATCGCCGCGAGCATCAGGACCATGCCGATGCTCATGAGGGCGTGGCAACCGGCGTCCGTGCGCGGACCGAACGCCGGCGGCCGCGGGGCGGGGTGCTCGGCGACGGCGGTGGACGTGGTTCCCGCACCGGTGGCGGTGCGCGTGGCTACTGCACCGGCGGCTGTACGGGTATGGGTGTCGCCGTCGCAGCCCGCCGGGTCCAGCGGGACGCCGGGGAAGTCCTCGTCGGCGGCGTGCCCGTGGCCGTCGGCGGCGAGCGCCCGGACGGCCCAGAACCCGGCGACGGCCAGCAGCGCCGCGCACAGCGCCACGGTCACGCCGACCGCCCAGCCGGCCTGACCGGCCGCGTGTGCCGCGTGGTCGGCGCCGGCGTCGTGCCCGACGTGGCCGGTGTGCCCGCCGCCGCCCGCCGGGGCGGTCACCGGGGCGGGCATGATCAGCGGCATCGCGGCGAGCATCCACACCATCGCGGCCGCCATCAGTGCGTGCGCCGAGCCGCCGGTGCAGCCGTGCAGCCGGTGCCGCCTGCGGCGGACCGCGTCGGCCGCGAAGAACACCGCGAACCCGCCGAAGAGCAGGATCTGGAACCACAGACCGGTGGTTCCGTACCAGGTCCAGGTCATCACGACCATCGCCGCGCTCATCAGCAGGTGCGCCAGCTCCGAGGTGCGCCGCCCGGGAGGCGCGGCCTCGGCGACGGCACCCGACCAGCGCAGCAGCGCGTAGCCGCCGGTCAGCACGAACAGTGCGGTCAGGGTGAGCGCCACGGGCAGGGACGCGATCACGGGACCTCCTGGGGGAGCGGTGGGTCCGACGGGGGCACGTACCAGTTGGTCGTCGCCGTCACCCGCCCGGTTCCCGGTGCGACCGGCGTCACCCGGTCGGCGCGGCGCGGCCGTGCACCGGCGCTGTGTCAGCGCTGCGTCAGCGCGGTGCGGACCGGAGCGCCCGCCGCGGCCCGGGGGCGGCGGTGTCCGCCTCCAGCGCGCGCACCAGGTCCTCCCTGGCCCGGGCGACCCGGGACCGGATGGTGCCGACCGGGCAGCAACAGACCTGCGCGGCCTCGGCGTAGCCGAGATCCAGGATCTGGGTGAGCACGAACGCCTCGCGGCGGTCCGCCGGCAGGTCGTCGATCAGCGCCCGCAGCACGATCGCCTCCTGCGCCCCGCTGCGCGGCACCATCCGCTCCATCGTCTCCAGCGCGTCGTCACCGAGATCGCGGGTCCGCGGCCGGCGCACCGCGGTGCGGACCGCGTCGACGGCGACCCGGCGGGCGACCGACAGCAGCCAGGTGCGCGCGCTGGACCGGCCCTCGAAGGTGGACAGCGTCCGCAGCGCCCGCAGGTAGGTCTCCTGGGTGAGGTCCTCCGCGTCGGCGGGGCCGTTCAGGTGCACCAGGAACCGGTACACGTCGGCCTGGGTGGCCCGGACGAACGCCGTCAGCGCGGCCTGGTCACCGGCCCCGGCGGCCAGCGACCACGCCGTCACGGTGGCATCGTCGTGGCGTTCGGGCACCCCGCCACGGTAGTACGCGCAGCGGCCGGCGCAACGTCCCCCCACCTGCCGTTCCGCAGGCCGGGAACACGGTGCGTGACGAATCATCACTGTCCGGACAGCGGCGGTCCGCCGTTCCGCGCAGCGGATTGCGACTACCGTCGCGGCCGTGAGCGACGTCTGGGTGAGCTGGTCCGGTGGGAAGGACGCGGCGACCGCGCTCGCCACGGCGCGCGCGTCCGGGCTGCGGGTGACCGGGCTGCTCAGCACGACCGCGCGCCCGGCCGGGGCGGCGGCCGAGATCCCGGTGCACGGCGTCGGGCTGCCGCTGCTCGAGGCCCAGGCGGCGGCGCTGGGACTGCCCCTGCACACGGTCGAACTGCCATCGCCGTGCCCGGACGGCGAGTACACCGCGCGGATCCGCGCCGCGCTCGCCACCGCCCGCGCGGCCGGGGTGTCCCGGCTGGTCTGCGGCGACCTGGCGCTGGCCGACGTCCGCGCGTTCCGCGAGGCGGTCCTCGCGGGCACCGGCGTCGCCGGGGAGTTCCCGCTGTGGGGCACCGACACCGCGGAGCTGGCCCGGCGGATGATCGGCGACGGCCTGCGCGCGGTCGTCGTCGCCGTCGATCCGGCCCGGCTGCCCGCCGGGCTCGCCGGGCGGGCGTTCGACGCCGCCTTCCTCGGCGACCTGCCCGCCGGGATCGATCCGTGCGGCGAGAACGGCGAGTTCCACACCTTCGTCACCGGCGGTCCCGGGTTCGGCCACGACGTCTCGGTGGACGTCGCGGGCACCGTCGAGCGGGACGGCCACGTGCAGGCCGTGCTGGTCCCGGCCGGTCAGCCGGCGACCAGCGAGCGCAGCACCGACAGCCCGGCGTGCAGCTCCGCGAACGACGTCGACAGCGGCGCCGGGCCGATCCGCAGGCCGTCCGGGCCGCGGTAGTCCGGGATCACCCCGACGGCGTGCAGCGGCCCGAGCAGCCCGGCGAACCCCGGCCGGGTCAGCGTCACGTGGCCGCCGCGGCGGTCCGGGTCGCGCGGCGACGCGACGGCGACGCCGTGCGGCACCAGCCAGGCGTCGGCCAGCTCCAGGGCGTAGCGGGTGAGCCGCCGCGACTTCTCCCGGACCGCGCCGATCCCGGCCTCGGCGAGCATCTCCAGCGACACCTGCAGCGGCACCGTCGCCAGCACCGGCGGTGTCCCGGACAGCATCCGGCGCACCCCGTCGGCGGGCGCGAAGCCGTCGGTCATGCCGAACGGGTCGGCCCGGCCGACCCAGCCGCGCACCGGGTTCTCGACGTCGGCGAGCAGATCGGCGCGGACGTAGCCGAACGCCGGGGAGCCCGGCCCGCCGTTGAGGTACTTGTAGGTGCAGCCGGCCGCCAGGTCGGCGCCCCAGGCGTCCAGCTCGACCGGGACCGATCCGGCGGAGTGCGACAGGTCCCACAGCACGAGCGCGCCCGCGTCGTGCGCGATCCGGGTGATCGCGGGCGCGTCGGCGATCCAGCCGGACCGGTACCCGACGTGGCTGAAGCTGACGAGCGCGGTCCGCCCGGACACGGCGGCGGCGACCTGCTCCGGGGTGACCCCGGCCGCCGGGTCGGACCGGATCCGGCGGACGGTCAGGCCGCGCGCGTCGGCAATGCCGTCGAGCACGTCCCGGTCGGTGGGGAAGTTGCCGGTGTCGGTGACGATCTCGTCGCGGCCCGGGCGCAGCGCGACCGCGGCGGTCGCCAGCTTGTGCAGCAGCACCGTCGTCGAGTCGGCGACGACGGTCTGCCCGGGTGCCGCGCCGAGCGCCAGCCCGCCGATCCGGTCGCCGAGCCGTTCCGGCAGGGTCCACCAGCCCTCGTCCCAGCCGCGGACCAGCCGGGTGCCCCAGTCGTCGCGGACGAACCCGGCCAGCCGGTCGGCGGCGGCCGCGGGCGGGCGGCCGAGCGAGTTGCCGTCCAGGTAGGCGACGACGCCCGGGGCGGGGGTGAACCGCTCCCGGAACGACGCGAGCGGATCGGCGGCGTCGTGCGGGGCGGGATCGAGCGGATCGGGCACCCGGCCAGTCTCACCCGGCCGGCGCCCGACGGCCCGACCGCGGCCCGGCGACCCCGGACAGCAGGCCCGCCACAGCAGGCCCGCCGCAGGGGACCTGCTCAGCCGGCCAGCCGCCGGGCCAGCAGCCGGAAGGCCGGCGTCGGGAGCTCCGGCGCCAGGTCGACGGCGCAGGTGCGGGCCAGGATCTCCAGGGTCCGCGGACAGGCGTCCGGGCCGTGGTCGATCGCGGCGTCGACCGCGGCGTACGGGTCCAGCGCCGGGTGCAGCGGGTTGCGGGCCTGCAGCGAGCGCCAGTTCGTGTAGACGTGCCGGCCGGTGTCGATCAGCCGGTGCACGCCGCGGTTCGCGCCGAACTCCACGGCCGCGTCCGGCGTGCCGAACTCCAGCGCGAGCCCGGCGGCGCGGGCCGGATCGTGGTGCGGCACCGGGCGCAGGTCCGGGCCGACCCGCGACGCGAGCGACTCGAGCACGATGCCGCGGTGCTTGCGGCGCCGGGCCAGCTGCGCGTCCAGCCCGGCGAGCTGCGGGCGCAGCACGGCGGCGGACAGCTCGGGCATCCGCAGGTTCACCCCGACGATCAGGTCGGCGTCGGAACCGGCGAAGCCGGCCCGCTCGTAGCTGCCGACGTCGTGGTACATCGACGCCCGCTCGAACAGCCGCGGGTCGTTGGTGACCAGCGCGCCGCCCTCGCCGGAGCGGATGTTCTTGTGCTGGTTGAAGCTGAAGCAGCCGGCGTGCCCGATCGAGCCGGCCCGGCGCCCCCGGTAGGTGACGCCGATCGCCTGGCAGGCGTCCTCGACGACCAGCAGGTCGTGCGCGGCGGCCACCTCCATGATCGCGTCCATGTCGGCGACGTGGTTGATCATGTGCACCGGCAGCACGGCGCGGCTGCGCGGGGTGATCCGGTCCTTCAGGTCGATCGGGTCCATGGTGAGCGAGCCGTCGACCTCCACCAGCACCGGCACCGCGCCGACGGCGAGCGCCGCCGCCGCCGTGGACACCCAGGTGTAGGCGGGAACCAGCACCTCGTCACCGGGGCCGATCCCGGCACCGACGAGCGCGGCCACCAGCGCGCTGGTCCCGCTGTTCACGGCCAGCGCGTGTCGCGTCCCGACCAGGTCCGCGAGCTCGCGCTCGAACCGGCCGACCTCCGAGCGGTCCCCGCCGGTGAACCGGCCGAGCTCACCCCGTCCCAGCACGCGGACGGTCGCAGCCATACCCCGCGCGCTCGTCGCCATCGCGGCGAGTCCCATACTTGTCCTCCTGGACCGGTGGTGCCGGACGAACCCGGCGTCCCGGTCGTTCATCACACCGACCACTGTCCCGCGCATTACGGCGGAACCGGACACGACGGTACCCACCGTTGCGCCGGTGCCGCGGCGCCCGCCCCCGGTGACACCGGGCGACGGGGGCCGGCCGGTTCCGCCGACACGACCTGAGAGGACCCGCGCCGCATGCTCATCGACACCAGGCGAGCGCTCCCCGGATCCTGGTTCGAGGCCGAGGTCTGCGTGATCGGGAGCGGCCCGGCGGGCGCCGCCGCGGCCGCCGAGCTGGCCGACCGCGGCCTGCGCGTGGTCGTCCTGGAGGGGGGCGGTCCCGGGATGGGCCGCACCGCCCGGGACACCTACCGCGGGATCACCGGGCGCGGCGCGCACGACCCGGTCGACGCCGTCCGCCAGAAGCGGCTCGGCGGCACCTCGATCGTCTGGGGCGGGCGCTGCGCCCCGCTCGACGACGTCGACTTCACCGAGCGCGAGTGGCTGCCCGGCACCACCTGGCCGATCACCCACGACGAACTCCGCACCTGGTACCCGGTCGCGCAGCGGCATCTCGACGCCGGCGCCTGCGAGTACTCGGCGGCCGGGTCCGGCTTCCCGCTGACGCCGCCGGGGGTGTCGTCGGAGTCGCTGCGCTGGGACGACCTGTGGCGGTGGAGCCCGCCCACGTCGTTCGCGCCGCGGGTGGAGGCGATGGCGAAGTCCGGCCGGATCCGGCTGTTCCTGCACGCCACGGTGGCCCGCCTGGAGCGCGATCCGGTGTCCGGCGCGGCGACCGAGGCGGTCGTCGTCCCGCGGCCGGGGCTGGAGGTGCGGGTCCGGGCGAAGCAGTTCGTCGTCGCGGCGGGCGGGCTGGAGTCCACCCGGATCCTGCTGGCGTCCGACGGGTACGGCGGCACCGGCCTGGGCGCCGGGATCGGCGATGAGCACGGCCAGGTCGGCACCCATTACATGACGCACCCGGTCGGCGAGGTGGGCCGGCTGCGGCTGACCCGGGCCGGCCGCGAGCTCGGCCTGGGCTACCTGCCCACCGACGACGGCGTGTACGCCCGCCGGATGCTCTCGCTGTCCGGTCGGGCACAGGCCGACCACCGGCTCGGCAACCTGAAGGCGGCGCTGTGGTTCGCCGACCCGAAGGACCCCGACCACGGCGACGCGCTGCTGTCGACGTTCGCGCTGACCTACTGGGGGATGGGCAAGCTGCGGGCCGGGTTCAAGGCGGCCGGGACGCACGCCCAGTACGCGCGGACCACCGGGATCGGCCGGCACGTCCGGAACGTGGCCGCCGATCCGCTGCGGGTCGCCCGGTTCGCCCGCGGCTGGGCCCGGCCGCGGATCACCGGTGAGCGGCGGCTGCCGTCGTTCATGCCGCTGGACTCGGGCCACTGCCGGCTGCGGTTCGACGCCGAGCAGACCCCCGACCCGGCGAACCGGGTCACCCTGGACCGCGACCGGGACGCGCTCGGCCAGCACCGGCTGCGGGTGGACTACCGGGTGTCGGCGTCGGACCGGGACGCGATCGCGACCTCGCTGAGCCTGATCGGCAAGGAGCTGGAGCGGAGCGGGCTGGCCTACGTCGACATGTCCGACGTCGAGCGGGTGCACGACATGGACATGACCGACGGGACGCACCAGATGGGCCTGCTGCGGATGTCGGACTCGCCGCGCACCGGGGTCGTGGACGCGCAGTGCCGGGTGCACGGGACGCCGAACGTGCACATCGCCTCCAGCGCGGTCTTCCCGTCCGCCGGGGCGGTCGGCCCGACGCTCGCGCTGGTCGCGCTGGCCTGCCGGACCGCGGAGCTGATCGCCCGGGAGTCCTGAGCCGCCAGGTCAGCTCTGCAGCAGGGTGACCCCGGTCCCGGTGGCGCCGTCCAGGGCGGCCCACAGGGCGTCCAGCGGGAGCGGCCGGTACCGGGTCCGGGTGATCACGGCGTGGCACGGCGTCGGCACGAACGGGAACGCCGAGGACAGCCCGGCGACCGTCTCGCAGAGCCTGCGCGCCACGGTGGCGAGCGACCGGACGTCGAGCCCGGGCAGGATCAGCAGGAACTCCTCGCGGCCGACCCGGACCGCCCGCCCGGACGCCCCGGAGTGCGCGGCGAGCAGCCGTGCGACCCCGCGCAGCACGGCGGTCTCGGCCCGGAACCCGTGCCTGCGGTTGACGGCGCCGAGCCCCTGCACCCGCAGCAGCACCAGGCCCAGCGGCAGCGTGCCGGGGGCGGATCCGGCGGTCCAGCGGTCCAGGAACGCCCGGGTGGGCAGTCCGCTGCGCGGGTCGCGCTCGGCGCCGGGCTCCAGCTCGTCGAGCCGGGTCTCGGCCAGGTCGGCCCGCCTGCGCTCCTCGGACAGGTACCGGGCGAGCCGGTCGGCGGCGGCGTCGTAGCGGTGGTCGGTGGCGGTGCCCGGGATCGGGAGCACCCGGGAGAGCACCTCGTCCAGCGCGCCGGTGCGCCGGGCGCCGAGCCGCGATCCGAGCTGGTGGCGCAGCCGCAGCAGCTCGGCGTGCGCGTCGGCGTGCCGGAACGACCAGCGGGCGGCGAACAGCCTGCCGCGTTCGAGCGACCGGGCCGAGCCGTCGACGGACTCCAGGTCGTGCGCCACGACGGTCGCGCCGGACCGCGGGGTCAGCACGGTGACGCTCCACTCGCGGGTCGCGGGTTCGGAGTCGGCGAGCCGGACGTGGCCGAGCCCGGGCGGCAGCCCCGGCGGTGCGGCGCCGGCGGCGGCGACGGCCGCACCGCCCGCGCACTCCTGCGCGATCCGGGCCCACGTGGGGAGCTGCGGGGTGAGGTAGCCGGCCCGCTGGAAGAGGCCGACGACGGCCATCGGCCGGTCCCGGGCCGGGGCGAGGGCGAAGTCCTCCACCGCCCGGGACAGAGCGATCAGCAGCGGTTTGGTGACGGTGCGTGATCGGGTGGCGTCGTCGTCGGGCGCGGTGCCGGTTCCTGGCTCGGCATCGTGCACCCGGCTCCCTTCACACCCCCGCAGTAACGCCTGTGATCATTGTCCCCCGAGTGTGCACGATCCGCGATCGGTGGGGGGTGCACCCGGGTGACCGGGCCGGGAGGGCGGGGCCGGGATCAGCCGCCGATCGCGGCGAGCCGGGTGGCGAGCGTGCCGGCCGCGTCGGCGTCCACCCGCCCGACGCTCACCCGCAGCATCTGCCGGTCCTCCGGCAGGAAGGCGGTGCCCGGGATGACCAGCGTGTCGTGTTCGAGCAGCAGCTCGCGGACGACGTCGGTGCTGGGCCGGTCGGTGAACGGATGGCGCACCCAGGCGAAGAACCCGCCGGCGGACACGACCTCGAACCCGCCCGGCCGGGGTGCGAGCGCGTCCACCAGCCACTGCCGCCGCCGGGCGATCTCGGCCACCCGCTCGGCCCGCCAGGTACCGGCCCGGGTGAGGCCGGTCAGGGTCGCCTCCTGCCCGGCCCGCGGCGCGCAGATCGCGATGCAGTCGAGCACCTTGAGCACCTCGCGGTTCAGCTCCGGCGCGCCGACGACGGCGCCGACCCGGTAGCCGGGGATCGCCAGGTCCTTGGAGAACGAGTGCAGGCTGACCACTGTGGAGCGCCACTGCGGATCGGCGAACAGCGGGTGCGCCGGGGCGTCGGTGTCCCGGAAGGACCGATAGGTCTCGTCCAGCACGAGTGCGACGTCGTGCCGCCGGGCCAGCTCGGCGAACGCGACGATCTCGGCGGGCGGGACCGTGACCCCGCTCGGGTTGCCCGGGGTGACCAGCACGACCGCCCGGGTCCGCGGGGTGATCAGCGCCTCGGCGTCGGCGGCCCGGGGCACCAGATCGGCGTCCGGCTCCAGGTAGACCGGCCGCACGCCCTGCAACCGGACCCACATGTCGTGGTTGAAGTAGTACGGCAGCGGCATGACCAGCTCGTCGCCCGGACCGGCGAGCGCCGAGACGACGGTGGTGAACGCCTGGTTGCAGCCGGCCGTGACCACTACGTCGGACGGGTCGATCCCGCCGGCGTAGTCCCGGCTCAGCTCCTCGGCGACGGCCCGGCGCAGCGCCGGCAGGCCGGGCACCGGCGCGTAGCCCGCGCCGGCCGGGTCCCTGGCGACCTCCACGACCCGCTCGACGACCTCCGGTGCCGGTGGGTAGGGCGGGGCGGCCTGGGAGAGGTCGAGCAGCGGCCGGCGTCCGTCGTGCAGGGCGAGCAGCGCCTGCGCTGCGCCGATCGGGGAGTCGATCCCACCGGTCGTCGTCGGGTCGAGTCGCAACGCTGGCCGCCGTCCTCTCGGTCGTCGTCGGGCGTCCGTCGGCGGAGCCCGGCGCAGTCTAGTCAGCGGATCCGGGCGCAGTCACAACCTAATTGCGATTGTATATCGCTATTGCGGCGGGGTGATCGCGTAAACATGCCGCAAAGGACGGCGGGTGCGCTTGTCCAACCTGGAGCCCGGCCTTACATTGGTACGCCTGTTGTAACATTGACTGGCGGTTCGAGAACCCGGGCCGCGCGGTGATCCGGAACCCGAGGGGGTTTCCATGGGAGAGCCGGAGAGCTCTCGGGCGGTGGGGCTGCGGACATGTGTCCCGCACGGGACGACCGTCGAACTCGACACGACCGACGTGGAGCAGGCCCGCGCGGTGGCGGGGCGGGCGTACGCGCCGCACACCATCACCGTCCGCGGCGATCCCGACCGGTTCCGCGCGGTGCAGGCGTCGCTGTCCGACGGGCCGGTCGCGCTGGACGAGCTGCGCTACGGCACCGAGTGCGACGTCGTGGCGACCGCGCCGCTGGACCGGGTGCACTGCGTGGTGCAGCCGATCAGCGGCACGGTCACGGTGAGCGGCGGCCGGTCGTCGGAGACGCTCGTCCCCGGCCGGTCGGTGGCGCTCGACGCCGAGCTCGAGTTCCGGATGCACTGGCACGACGACGCCGCGATCAGCGGGATCCGGATCGACCGGGTCGCGTTCGACGCCGCGGTCGCCGACATCGTCGGCGACGATCCGGTGCCGCTGCCCCGGTTCCTGCTCCGCTGTCCGACCTCCGAGCGCGACGCCCGGCTGTGGCAGTCGGGCGTGCAGCTGCTCGAACGCTCCCTGCGCTCCGCGGAGCTGCGCGACGCGGGCCCGCTGTGGTGGGCCGAGCTGCACCGGCACCTGGTCGGCGTGCTGCTGGCGACCCACCCGACGGAGTCGCGGTACCCGCAGGCCACCCCCGGTGCGGTGCCGCGCTCGGCCGCCTCCCGGGCCGTCGACTACCTGCACGAGCACGCCGGCGAGCCGTTCAGCGCGCGGGCGGTGGCCCGGGCGAGCGGCACCTCGGTCCGGTCGATGCAGGAGGCGTTCCGGCGCGAGCTCGGCACCAGCCCGCTGCAGATGCTGATCCGGATCCGGCTGGCGAAGGCCTGCGCCGAGCTGCGGGCCGGCGACCCGGCCGTCGTGACGGTGGCCGACGTCGCCAGCCGCTGGGGTTTCGGCAACCTCGGTCGGTTCTCCCGCCGGTTCCGCGAGGAGTTCGGTGAGCTGCCCTCCGACGTCCTGAAGAACTGCCCGAAAGGACAGCTGTGACCGCACCGGCCGGTTCCATGACGACACGATCAGGTGAACCTTCGGCTAGGGTGTCCGGACAAAATCGTCCCGCCGGGGACGGGCCGGACCGTGCGGCGGGGGGATGGTGCCCCGGCGGCGCCCGGCCCCCGGCGGCCGCCACGGAGGTGTCACAGCGCCGATGTCGAGGGGTGGCCCCGCTTCCGGGAACTTCCAGCAGCTCCGGGTGGACGTCCTCGATCCCGGCCGGGAGCCGCCCGACGCCACCGCGGGCCGGGTGCTGTCCGCGGCCCGGCGGGTGGTCGAGGAGTTCGGGCTGCGGCGCTTCACGATGGACCAGGTCGCCCGGCGGGGCCGGGTCTCCCGGATGACCGTCTACCGGCACTTCCCGCGCAAGGACGAGCTGGTCCGCGCGCTGCTGACCGCCGAGCTGCGGCGGTTCACCACCGAGGCCGACGCGGTGGTCGAGGCGGAGCCGACGATCGACGGCAAGCTCGCCGTCGGCGTCCGGTTCTGCGTCGAGCACCTGCGCCGGCACCCGGTGCTGGCCCGGTTGCTGCGGACCGAGCCGGAGATCCTGCTCCCGCACCTGACGACCGCGGGCGGGCCGCTGATCTCGGTGGCGACCGAGTGGATCTCCGGTCACGTGCGGCGGGAGATCGCGGCCGCCGGGCTGCAGATCCCGCCCGGACACGTGCAGCCGCTCGCCGAGCTGCTGGTCCGGCTGGTCGTGTCGCTCGTCCTCAATCCGGTCTCCACCCTCGATCTCGACTCCGACGAGGGCTGGGACCGGGTCCGCGCCCTCTACGTTGCGCCGTTCGTGGCGGTGCTGGCCCGGGAGGTGGAGCCGGGGGGCCGGGCCGCCGCCCCCGCCACGTCCGGCGCGGCCGAGGCGGCGGCGGTCGCCTCGGTCAACCCGCTTTGACGGCGATCACCGGGACCGGGGCCGGCAGCAGCAGCCGCTGCGACACGCTGCCGAGCACCGCCTTGCTCACCGGGCTGCGCCGGCGCAGCCCGATCACCGGGAGGCCCCGCCGCTCGGGTCGAAGGGCAGGTTCAGCACGACCAGTTCGGTGCCGAGCAGGGTCGCCTCGGCGCTACCCGCCTGCAGGGCGGCCGCCCCTCGGGGCCGGCCGGAACCGCCACCAGATCGCTCACGTCGTCGTCCTTCCGATCGTCGGGTGGATCATGAGTAGCGCTCGCGGAACTCGGCCTCGAGCTGCTCGAGGGACCGGCCGCGGGTCTCCGGGACCATGGTGTGGACGAAGGCGAGAGCCACGAGCCCCAGCACCACGAAGATGAAGAACGTCGAGGCGATCCCGATGCCCTCGACGATCGGCGGGAACACCAGCGCGACCAGCGCGTTGGCCAGCCACAGCGCCAGCACGCTGATCCCGATCGCCATGCTGCGGATCCGCAGCGGGAAGATCTCGGAGCAGACCAGCCAGGTCAGCGGCCCGAGCGAGCCCTGCATGCAGAACACGGACAGCACAGTTCGGTGCGACGACGCGGCCGTGCGTGCCGACCATGAACACGATCGCCAGCAGCAGGATGGTGTGCCGGCGGCCGTAGCGGTCGGACAGGGCCCCGCCGACGAAGGCGCCCGCAGCCGCACCGAAGATCAGGATGCTGACGACGAAGCCCTCGGTGAACGCGGTCAGCGCGAGGTCCCGGGTGAGCGGCTCCAGCGCGCCGTTGATGACGCCGGTGTCGTAGCCGAACAGCAGGCCGCCGAAGGTGGCGATGACGGTGATCAGTCCGAGGCGCCGCGAGTGCGGCCCCCTGGTGTCCGGAGGCAGCTCGGTGGCTCCCGCATCGGTGCGCAGGGACATGACGGTTCTCCCCGTTGAGGCGGCCGGATCCTGGGCGTGTCGCACACCGGCGGTGGCCGCGAACCGTACGACGCCCGGTGTCTTCGACGGTCGACCCGGACCCGAACGCTAGGTACGCCACGCAATTCCGCCAATATTCTGTACAGACATATAGTCAAAGCACGAGGGTGTGACACGTAGTGGTCGCGATATTGCGCTGAACGGGTGGTCTGTGGCGGCCGATACCCCGATTGCAAGGCGTCCGGTTGCGTTGTGTATCTTTGTGATCTGAAACACCACTGATCTAATGTGTGAAACAGTGGTGACCGGGTGACGGCAGCGGGGGGCCGATGGTGAGTGCCGTGTCGTTCCGGGACGTGAGCAAGCGCGCCGCCGACGGCTCCTGCGCGGTGACCGGGGTGAACCTCGACGTGGCGCCCGGGGAGACCGTCGTCCTGCTCGGACCGGCCGGCAGCGGCAAGTCCACGCTGCTGCAGCTCGCCGCAGGGGCGACGGCACCCTCGGCGGGCGCCGTTCTGCTCGACGGCCGGCCGGTCGTCGACGTCCTCTCGCAGGATCGGCCGCTGGCCATGGTCACCCCGCAGCAGAACTTCTATCCCCGGCTCGACGTCGGGGAGAACATCGCACTCCCGCTCACGATGTCCGGCCTCGGCGCGGGGGAGCAGCAGCGGCGCGTCGCCGCGGTCGCCGGCCGGTTCGGCGTCACCCCGCTGCTGCGGTCGCGGCCGCGCGAGCTCTCGGCGGTCGACCTGCGCCGGGTCGCGCTCTGCCGAGCGATGATCTGCAGGCCGCGCCTGCTGCTGCTGGACGAGCCCCTCAGCGGGATGGACGCCCGGGCCCGGGACGAGCTGCGCCCCGTCGTCGCCGAGCAGATCCGGGAGCTCGGCGCGACGGTGCTCTACGCGGCGGCCGGCGTCGACACCGCACCGCAGGAGGCGGACCGGATCGTCGTCCTGCGGGCCGGCCGGATCCGCGACGTCGGCACGCCGGGTGGCCTGTGGGCCGATCCGGGCACCGTCTTCACCGCCGCCGCGCTCGGCGACCCGCCGATGAACCTGGTCGAGGCGAGCGTGCACGTCGAGCTGGAGGAGTTCGTGGCGCTCGGCGTCGGCACCCGCTACCTGCGGCTGCCGTGGAACGACATCCGGTCCCGGGCGATCGCGCACTACCACGGCGAGCGCCTGGTGCTCGGCGTCCGGCCGGAGGCGGTGCGGCCCGGCCGGCCCGGCAGTGCCCTGCAGGGGCGGGTGCTCACCGTCGAGCACCGCGCGGGCGGGACCTACGCCCGGCTCGACATCGGGGCGGGCGCCGTCGACACCGGCCCGCCCCCGGTGGATCGCCCGGTGGTCGGCCCCCGGCGCGGCTGGTTCGGCCGTCCCGGCGGCGGTCGCGGCATCGCGACCGCGGTCTCCGACACCGTCCTCCCGCCGCTCGACCAGCCCACCAGGTCCGCGGAGTTCGTTGTGCGACTGCCGCCCGGAAATGGGATCGCGCCGGGGCGCACCATGCCGATCGGGTTCACGCTGGGCGACATCCACTTGTTCGACGATCGCGGCCTGCGGATCGATCTCGGGCGCGGTGTCCCCGGGCCGCCCGCGCTGCACCTCTGACCGTCGCCGACCGCCCCTCCCGCTCCACCACCTGTCTCCCCGGCCACCCCGATCGCGATGGGATCCCGCAGGTCCGGTACCGCCCGGGCGCCACCTCAGATGTCCGGCCCGGCCCGGCCCGGGCCGCAACGCCCGGCCTGGGGTGCCCGGTCGCCCAGACGCTGTCCGCGCTCGGGACGTTCGCCATCGGGCTCGTGCTGCGCCCGGTCGGCGCGGTGCTCTTGGGTTACATCGGCGACCGGGTCAGCCGGACGACCTCGCTGTTGCTCACCCTGGTGCTGATGGGCGGTCGACGACCGCGGTCGGGTTGCTCCCCACCCACGAGTCGATCGGGCTGCTCGCACCGGTCGCGCTGAGAGCGCGTCGCGGGCGGCGCGTTCGGCATCGAGAGGTTCGAACGCCGCCCTTCCCGGCGGGCCGGGCGCTGCGGTCGGTCGAGCTCGACCACCACCTCACCGGCCGCAGCCGGCGTGGACGCCTGCCACGCGGCCGCCTTCGCGGACCTTGAGCACCAGGGCGTCCGCGGCGACACAGGTGTACGGGCCCTGGTCGAGCGGGCGGGTCCGGAACTGCTCGACCTGGCCGTCGAGGTCTCGGGCCATCTCCGAGACTTGCGACGTGGACAGTCTGGTGATCCCGAGGGACCCGACGAGCTTCTCCATCCGCCGGGTGGAGACCCCCGAGCAGGTAGCAGGTCGCGACCACCGTCGTGAGCGCTCGCTCCGCCCCGCCGCCGAGCTGGCGGCGACACCAAGACCGGGTCCATCCGAGTGCTCAAGCGCAGGCTGTCCGACGTTGTCTACCGCGCCCTACTCGCCGACCTCGACCGCTGCTCACAGCCGCAACAGGACGCTGACACCGCCGCTTGACATAGGAGCAAGTGGACGCCACTCGAGGGGGAAGCGGCACACGCGGCAGGCCGATCGGGGGCGAGGCGTCGGCCACTGCGGCAGGGACCAGGAGCGGTGTGATGGATTCGGCGCTCACAAGGACCACCCGCATGTGGCAGTCGTGCCACCGGAGTGGTGATGGGGTGCCTTCAAGCACTGGCCCGTCAGGTGTGGCAGGGATGTCACGAAAGTGTGTCCGAGGGGGGAGTTGCACGCTAGCCACACCCTTCGACGACCTGTCCATCCCGTGGGCGGAGTGGTTGGGACAGGTACTCGGACGGTTGTAGAAGCCATGACCTGGTGATGTCGACGATGGACAGGATCCTCGTGAGTGTCCATCTGTACGGGCTCGATCGACTCTTAAGGGCCGGTCGACAGCCGGTTGTCGGGACGGACACTGACGAGTGTCGACGGACCGAGATGACGCCGGGGGTGCATCTGGCTCGCCCGCGGCGGATCGATTGCGCGGGCGGCGTACGTCCGGAAGATCCTGTCCGGCGGCGACCTCGATATCGCGACCGCGAGCAGGGGCCTGCGGTTCGACCTCACCTGCCATCACATGGCCCTCGTCGCCACCCGTCATCAGGACAGCCACGGTGAGGAGCCGCTCGGCTCGGTCGCGCACCCCGGTCGCCGCGCGGAGGACGTTAGCCGCTCCGCTGCTCGCCCGAGTCGACCTGGACACCGTCCTGTGCTGGATCCCGACTGACGACCCCCGCCCGTGTCCGCAGTAGGGGCCGATCCTGATCGGTCAGGGCCGACCGGCGCGCGGGATCGACGGGTTCCGGGACTGTCAAGTTCTTACAGTCCCTCACTTGAGCGGCGACCACGGCTGACCCACGTTGGACCGGCGCCGGGCACATGGACGGCTCGGGATGCAGTGCGGTGCAGGGCGTCGATGAACCCGCCCGACCGTCCAGTGCGGGGTCACCGGAGGCCGCGGGCGTCGGTGAAGCCGACGGTGAGATGGTGTCGCCGAACGACCCCGGCAGAGGGCCCACGCCATGCCTGCCACTCCTTGGACGAACGCGCGTCGATCGAAGTCGATGCTGTGCACGCGATGTCGCCCACGGGGGGAACTCTCGCCACCAGTCGTCACGCAGCGCGCGCAGGGTCTCGTCGGTCATCAACTCCGCAGCCCTCCTGATCCTCCTGGAGAGCGAAGGGCTGGTGGAGAATCTGCCTCGGCGTGGTTGCTATGTCGCAGTTGGGTGGCGCCCGGAGGTGGACGCTTCACTGGTCGGCCCAGATCGTGATCGTCCGTTTCCTCAGTCGTCCCGTCTGGCACCTCCATGATCAAGGTGTTGCGACGACCAGTTGAATCCGCCTTGCGAACCGTGGTCGGGGTGCAGGATCGCCGAGTGCGGTTCGGGGTCGCGGCGGGTGATGGCCATACCGAGTGCGTCGGTGACCAACCCCGGTCATTCATGACGCTGCTGATTGATCTCGGATTCGGTGTTGTCTGCTGGAGCTGGTGTGACGGCGTGCGGGAGTGTCCGGCGTGCGGTTCTGTCGGGTGCTCCGCGGGGTTGGTCGGGTCGCTGGTGCGGGGTCAGCCGGCGGGAA
>NZ_JBEYYF010000036.1:0-44513 GCF_040645415.1 Pseudonocardia sp. NPDC046786
CCGGTCCCATTCCGAACCCGGTAGCTAAGCCTTTCTGCGCCGATGGTACTGCACTCGACAGGGTGTGGGAGAGTAGGTCGCTGCCGACATTCAACCTTTGAAAGGGGGAGTCCGTTCCGGTGTTGTCACCGTTCGGGCTCTCCCTTTTTCTCTTTTTCTGGGACCGCCCCCACCTGGCCAGGTGGGAGGAACGGTCAGCTCGGTGCGGTCGTCCGACCGCGGAAGTGACGGTGTTCCTTTGTACCCTGAGCACGTGACGGACGGGAAGCGTCCCGGCAGCGGCCGGGGAGGCGGTGACCGCGGGCGCGCGGAGCGGTCCGGCGGCGCCGGCTCGCGGTCCGGCTCCGGCTGGGGCCAGGGCGGTGGCGACCGGACCCGCAGCGAGACCGGACGCTCGGGGGAGCCGCGCGGCCGGCGCGACGACCGACCCGAGCGCGGCGGCCCCGACCGGCCCCGCGACGACCGGCCCCGCGGGAGCGGCGGGCCGAACCGCGGCGGTGGCTACCGGGGTTCCGACGACGGCGGCGCGGGACGGCCCCGCCGGGACAACGAGGGGCGTCGGGGCGACGGCCCGTCGCGTGGCAGGCCCGAGTCCGGTGGTTACCGGGGTCGCGGCGGCCGGGACGACGACCGGGGCCGCGGCTCCGGCGACGGCGAGCGCCGCGAGGGTGGCGGCTACCGCGGCCGGAACGACCGCGACGGAGCCGGCCACCGCGGGCGCGCTGAGAGCGGCGGCTATCGCCGTCGCGAGGACGACGGTCGCCGCGACCGGGACGGCGGCGAGCGCGGCCGTTCGGCGAGCGGCGGTAACCGGGAAGGCCGCGGCGGCGGCAACCGCGGCCGTGACGGCGAGGCCCGGAGCAGTTCCGGTGGCTACCGCGGGCGCGGTGAGTCCGGTGGCTACCGCGGGCGTGACGACCGGCCCGCGCGCTCCTACCGTGACGGTGGCGGGTACCGCGCCGGTGGTGGGGACGACCGCGGCCGGCCGTCCGGCGACCGGGGCTACCGCGTTCGTGACGACCGTGGTGGTCCGCAGGGCTCGGGCGGCGCGCGTGGTGGGCGTCCGTTCCGCGACGACGACCGGCGCACCGGCGGGTCCTACCGGGACGAGCGGGGCGGGCGTCCGCCCCGGGACCGGGACGACCGCGGCGCTGGTCCGCGCCGTGAGCGCTCCGAGCGCCCGTGCCGTGAGCGCGACGGTGCCGACCGGGCGCGCAACGACCGGGCGGACGGCCCGGCCGGCCGGCGGGACGACCGGTACCGCTCGGCCGATCGCGGCCCCCGGGTGCGAGCCGACGGCTCCGAGGCCCGGTACGAGCCGCGCCCGGCCGAGAGGGGCACCGACGTCCGGCCCGGTGAGCAGGTCGGCCCGGTCCGGTCCGAGCACGACCGCGCGTTCGCGGCACGGCAGGACGAGCAGCCCGGCACGACCGGCGAGCCCGGCACGACCGGCGAGCCCGGCGCACAGCCGGGTGCCGCTGCGCAGCCCGGCGAGTCCGGCGGACAGGCCGGCACCGCGGAGCAGTCGGGCGCGCTGACCGGCTCTGCCGCGCACACGAGCGGTTCGGCGGACACCGCCGCTCCCGCCGGCGACTCGGGCACCGTCGCGTACACCGGCGACTCGGCTGCTGCTGTGCAGCGCGGCGACCGGGCGGACGCCGCCGCACGGGCCGGCGGTTCGGCGGACGCCACGGCGCAGACCGACGGGATCAGCGGCCACACCGACCCCGAGCGGGCCCGACCCGTGACGTCCGAGGCGGGCACCGCGTCGCCGGACGGGCAGAGCTTCGCCGACCGGTCCCCGGAGTCCCGGCCGTCCGGCCGTCCGGCACCGCACCGCGAGCGGGCCGATCGCGGCCGCCGCGACGACCGCCGGGCAGGCCCCGGCCGGGACTCGCGCGGCGGCCCCGACCGCGGAGACCGCGGTGACCGGGGAGCCCGCCGTGACCGGGGAGACCGCCGCGACGGCGGCGACCGCCCCCGTCGTATCCCGGAGTCGGCGGAGCGGACGTTCGTCGCCGAGCCGGATCTCCCGGACTCGGTCTCGTCCGCCGAGCTCGACCCGAGCGTCCGGCGCGACCTGCGCGGGCTGCAGAAGGAGACCGCGGAGAGCGTCGCCCGGCACCTGGTCGCGGCCGGGATCCTGGTCGACGAGGACCCGACGCTGGCGCTCGAGCACGTGCGGTACGCACGGCGGCGCGCCTCCCGGATCGCCGTCGTGCGGGAGGCGGCCGGAATCGTCGCCTACCACGCCGGCGAGTGGAACGAGGCGCTCGGCGAGTTCCGCGCCGCCCGCCGGATGGGCGGCGGCCCCGGGCACGTCCACGTCATGGCCGACATCGAGCGTGCGCTCGGCCGGCCCGAGCGGGCGCTCGACCTGGCCCGCAGTCCCGAGTCGCGGGACCTGGGCCGCGAGGAGCGCATCGAGCTGCTCATCGTCGCGGCCGGTGCCCGGCGCGACCTCGGGGAGCTCGACGCGGCCGTCGTCGGGCTGCAGGTGCCCGAGCTCGACCCCGCCGCGCGTGACCCGTGGAGCCCGCGGCTGTTCTACGCCTACGCCGACAACCTGCTCGCCACCGGGCGCGAGGCCGACGCCATCCAGTGGTTCGTGCACGCCCACGACGCCGACACCGAGGGGCAGACCGACGCCGCCGCCCGGATCGCCGAGCTGACCGGTGAGGAGCTCCCCGCGTCCGACGACGACGAGCTGACCATCGGCTACGAGGAGCTGCCGGACGACCCGGCGGACAGCCCGGGCCCCCGCGGCGCCGCCGAACCGTCCCCCGACGCCACCGGACCGGCCGAACGACCGGTCGGCGGCAGTCCCGTTGGCGGCGCGGCCCCCACCGGACATCCGGACGTCGGCGCACCGGCCACCGAGGACGCGGAGGGCGCCGCACCGGCGACCGCTGAGCGGCCGGACCCGGAACCCGCGGCCGACGGCCACGAGGACCCGGCTCCCGCGCCCGATGACCAGCGCGGCAGCACGGCGCCGGACGTCGCGGACCGGGACGCCGACGATGCACCGACCGACCACGGGACGGCCACCGACGACCCCGCCACCGACGGCGCCGCCACCGATAGCGGGGCGGCCGACGACCCCGCCGCCGACGGGCCCGCGGACCCGGGGACGGCCCGCTCATGACCGACGACCTGCTGTCCCGCCACGACGTCCTGCTCGCCGACCTGGACGGAACCCTCTACCGGGGGCCCGAGGTCGTCCCGGGCGCGCTGGACGCCGTGCTCGGCGCGGCCGCGCGCGGCGTGCCGACCGTCTACGTGACGAACAACGCCTCCCGCAGCCCGGCGGCGGTCGCGGCGCACCTGACCGAGCTGGGGTTCCCGGCCGGCGTCGGGGACGTCCGCACCAGCTCGCAGGCCGCCGCCACGATGCTCGCCGAGCAGCTGCCGGCCGGCGCGCCGGTCCTCGTCGTCGGCACCGACGCGCTCGCCGACGAGGTCCGGGCCCGCGGGCTCACGGTGGTCGGGACGGCGGGCGAGGCCGTCGCCGTCGTCCAGGGGCACTCGCCGGACACCGGATGGCGGATGCTGGCCGAGGCCGTCGTCGCGGTCCGTGCCGGCGCGCTGTGGGTCGCCTCGAACGTCGACCCGACACTGCCGACCGACCGCGGCCCGCTGCCCGGCAACGGCTCCATGGTGCAGGTCGTGCGCACCGCGACCGGCGCACAACCGCAGGTCGCGGGCAAGCCCGCCGCGCGGCTGCTGCGGGAGGCGCAGGGCGACGCGATCCGGCCGCTGGTCGTGGGGGACCGGCTGGACACCGACATCGAGGGCGCGCACGCACTGCGGGCGCCGTCGTTGATGGTGCTGACCGGGGTGAACGGGCCGGCCGACCTGCTCGCCGCACCACCCGGGTTGCGCCCCACCTACCTCGGTGCCGACCTGGGCGCGCTCGCCCGGCACCCGGACGAGCTGACCCCGGGGCCGCGGCCCGGCTGGCAGGTCGAGCACGGGCCGGACGGCTTGCGGCTCGGCGGATCCGGCACCGGACCCGAGCCCGCGGTCGACGCCCTCCGCGCGCTGTGCGCGGCAGCCTGGGAGCACGGTGCCGGCCCGGTGACCGCCGACGGCGGAGCGGCCGCCGGGGTGCTCGACGAGCTCGGGCTCGGCGGCTGAGCACGCCCGCCCCGTCCGGTGGGCGGGGCAACGGCGGTGCCCGCGGTCGCGCCCGTCCGCGTTCGGCTACCGTGGCCAGCGAGACCCCCGTCCCCGGAGATCATCGATGAGCGTCCCCACCCCCGGCCCGCGTCCCGGTGACCCGCGGCATGCGGCAGACCGGCCGGTCTCCGCGCTGCGTGCCGACGTCGAGGCGGCCGTCGCCGGGCTCGACGATCTCGCCGACCGGCCGGTCTCCGAGCACCCGGCCGCGTTCGAGCGGGTGCACGCCGCGCTCGGCCGCGCCCTGGGCGCCGGGCCGGAACGGGACTGAGTGTGCCGCCCACCCGCACACGGCTGGACGCCGAGCTCGTCCGGCGCAAGCTCGCCCGGTCCCGCGGCCAGGCCGCCGAGCTCATCGCGGCAGGCCGGGTCACCGTGAACGGCATGCCCGCCGCGAAGCCCGCGACGGTCGTCGAACGGGACGCACCCGTCGTCGTCCGGCCGGACGAGGGCCCGGAGTGGGCCTCGCGCGGTGCCCGGAAGCTGCTCGGGGCGCTGGCGGCGTTCCCGGCCGTCGAGCCCGCGGGGCGGCGCTGCCTGGATGCAGGCGCCTCCACCGGCGGCTTCACCGACGTGCTGCTCGACCGCGGCGCCCGCGAGATCGTCGCCGTCGACGTCGGCTACGGCCAGCTCGTCTGGCGACTGCAGTCCGACGAGCGGGTCCGGGTGCACGACCGCACGAACGTCCGCGCACTGGAACCGGAGCAGATCGGCGGGCCGGTCGACCTGACCGTCGCCGATCTGTCCTTCATCTCGCTGCGCACGGTGCTGCCCGCGCTCACCGCCTGCACCGCTCCCGGCGGGGACCTGCTTCCGATGGTCAAGCCGCAGTTCGAGGTCGGCAAGCAGCGGCTCGGCTCCGGCGGTGTGGTCCGCGACCCGCGACTGCGCACCGAGGCGCTGCACGGCGTCGCCACCGCGGCCGGCGGGCTCGGGCTGCAGGTGCTCGGCGCCGTGGCCAGCCCGCTGCCCGGCCCGTCCGGCAACGTCGAGTACTTCCTGCACCTGCGGCGCCCCGACGGCGGCGAACCCGGTCCCGGCCCCGAGCTGGAGCCGATGCTGGCCGCCGCCGTCGCGGACGGCCCAGCATGAGGGAGGTCCTACTCGTCCTGCACACCGGGCGTCCGGCGAACCGCAAGACGGCACTGCGGGTGATGGCCGAGCTCGGGGCGCTGGGGCTGCGCACCCGGGTGCTGGCCGACGAGTGGGCCGAGATCGGCGCCGATCCCGATCTGCCGGCCGATCTCGCACCCGTCCAGGTCGCGGCCGGGCCGGACTGCGCGGCCGGCGCGGAGGCGGTCCTCGTCCTCGGCGGCGACGGGACGCTGCTGCGCGCCGCCGATCTCGCCCGGCCGTCCGGGGTGCCGCTGCTCGGGGTGAACCTGGGCCACGTCGGGTTCCTCGCCGAGGCCGAGGAGGACACCCTCGACGAGGCCCTCGACAAGCTCGCCGCCGGGGCCTACGAGGTCGAGGAACGGACGACGCTGCAGGCCGTGGTCCGCTCCAACGGGCACGTGCTGGGCCGGACCTGGGCGCTCAACGAGGCCGTCGTCGAGAAGACCACCCGGGGCCGGATCCTGGAGGTCGTGCTGGAGGTCGACGGCCGGCCGGTGTCCTCGTTCGGCTGCGACGGGGTGCTGTGCTCCACACCGACCGGATCCACCGCCTACGCGTTCTCCGCGGGCGGCCCGCTGATCTGGCCGCAGGTGCAGGCGATGCTGGTCGTCCCGAGCAACGCGCACGCGCTCTTCGCGCGGCCGATGGTGGTCGCGCCGGACAGCGCGGTCGCGATCGAGGTGTCCGCGGACGGGCCGTCCGCGGTGCTGGACTGCGACGGCCGCCGGACGATCGCGGTGCCGCCGGGCGCCCGGGTCGAGCTGACCCGCGCCGCCGAGCCGGTGCGGATGGTGCGGCTGGCCGCGCAGCCGTTCGCCGACCGGCTGGTCCGCAAGTTCGATCTCCCGGTACGGGGCTGGCGCGGCGCCCAGCAACGGCGCTCATCGAACACCTGATCGACCGCTCGGCGCACGGGGACGACCGTACGAACACCTGTTCGGCCCACGGCGCGTGTCGGCGATGTTCTCCGTCGGGGTTCGAACGTATGGTCCCACCCATGTTGGCCGAGATGCGGATCCAGGGCCTCGGAGTGATCGACGACGCGACCCTGGAGCTCGACCCGGGCCTGACCGTGCTGACCGGTGAGACCGGCGCGGGCAAGACCATGGTCGTGACCGGACTGAACCTGCTCGGCGGCGGCCGCGCGGAGTCGTCGCGGGTGTCGGCCGGGGCGAAGCGGGCGGTCGTCGAGGGCCGCTTCGCGGCGTCACCGGGGGCGGTCGAGCTGGCCGAGGAGGTCGGCGCCGAACCGGACGACGACGGCACCCTGATCGCGGCGCGCACCGTCTCCGCCGACGGCCGGTCCCGGGCCCACCTGGGCGGCCGGTCGGTCCCGGTCGGGGTGCTCGGCAGGCTGGCCGAGGCGCAGCTGGCGGTGCACGGCCAGAACGACCAGCTGCGCCTGCTCCGCAGCTCGGACCAGCGGGCGCTGCTCGACCGGTTCGCCGGCGACCCGGTGGCGGTCCCGCTGGCCGAGTACCGGCGGGTGCGCTCCGAGTGGACCGCCGTCGTCGCGGAGCTGGCCGAGCGCCGGGGCAACGCGCGCCGGCTGGCCCAGGAGGCCGACATGCTGCGGCACGGCCTGGCCGAGATCGAGGCCGTCGATCCGCAGCCGGGGGAGGACCGCGAGCTCGTCGAACTGGCCCGCCGGATGGCCGAGGCGGACGACCTGCGGGCCGCCGCCGAGTCCGCCAGGGCGGCGCTGTGCGGCCCGGACGACGGTGAGCTCCCCGGTGCGGTCGGTCTCGTCGGGCAGGCCCGCTCGCTCACCGAGGGCAGCGGTGACCCGGTGCTGCGGGAGCTGGGGCCGCGGCTCGCGGAGGTGCTGGCGGTGCTGGCCGACACCGGCGCCGAGCTGTCCGGCTACCTGGACCAGCTCGACGCGGACCCGGAACGGCTGGAGCAGGTGCTGGCCCGGCAGGCGGAGCTGCGCTCGCTCACCCGCAAGTACGCCGCCGACACCGACGGCGTCCTGGACTGGGCGCACACCGCCCGCGAGCGGCTCAACGGCCTCGACACCTCCGACGACGCGCTCGCCGGGCTCGCCGCCAGCCGGGACGAGCTGGCGGCCGAGCTGGCCCGGCACGCCGCGGCGGTGACCTCGGCCCGCACCGAGGCGGCCGGCCGGCTGGCGGAGGCCACCACCGCCGAGCTCGCCGGGCTCGCGATGCGCGACGCCCGGCTGCAGGTCGGCGTCGCGCCGCGCCCGGCGGGCGACTCCGGCCCGGTGCTGGTGGTCGGCGGCCGCGAGTGCCATGCCGGTGCCGGCGGTGTCGACGAGGTCGAGATCCGGCTCGTCGCGCACGCCGGAGCCGCGGCCCAGCCGCTGCACAAGGGTGCCTCCGGCGGCGAGCTGTCCCGGGTGATGCTGGCGCTCGAGGTCGCGCTGGCCGGTGCCGATCCGGTGCCGACCATGGTGTTCGACGAGGTCGACGCCGGCGTCGGCGGCCGGGCGGCGGTCGAGATCGGGCGCCGGCTGGCCCGGCTCGCGGCCCGGCACCAGGTGATCGTCGTGACGCACCTGCCGCAGGTGGCGGCATACGCGGACCGGCATCTCGTCGTGCAGAAGGCGTCCGGTGCCGGGGTGACCCGCTCCAGCGTGCAGCGGCTCGCGGAGGGGGAGCGCACCGCGGAGCTGGCCCGGATGCTCGCCGGGATGGACGACACCGACACCGGCCGCGCCCACGCCGAGGAGCTGCTCGCCGCTGCCACCGCGCACCGGGAGGCGGATCGCCGGGAGCAGTCCACCGCGGCCGAGCCTGCCGACCTGGCCGAGGCGCGGTCGCGGCGCACCGGAGCGGCGGCGACCACCGGCCGGGCCCGGCGCCGGAGCGTCCCGCGAGCGGGGTGAGTGGCATCGGGACGGCTCCGGTCCGGTAGCCGGGCCGGCCTCGGATCCGGGGGGTGGTCGCACCGGGGCGTCCGGCAACCGGGTGAGACCGCCCGGCCCGGCGGGGGAACCGACGTCCCGGCCCGGCGTGCCTTCGCCGTCACAGCCGTCCCACCTGCCACAGTGCGACCCATGAAGCTGTCCGGCCTGCTGCACCGTTCGCGACCGGAGCTGCCGGGCCTGACCGGCCCGGTCCGCACCGACCGCCGTACCGAGGCCCTGCTGCGCCGGCTCCGGCCCGGCGACATCGCCGTCCTCGACCAGGTCGATCTCGACCGCGCCACCGCCGATGCACTGGTGGCCGCCCGGGTCGCCGCGGTCGTCAACGCCGCGCCGTCGATCTCCGGCCGGTTCCCCAACCTCGGCCCGCAGGTGCTCGTCGAGGCGGGCGTCCCGCTGGTCGACGACTGCGGCGCCGAGATCATGCGCGCGGTCAAGGACGGCGCGAAGGTTCGGCTGCACGACGGTGTCCTCTACTCCGGGGAGCAGCCGCTCGGCGAGGGCCGGGTGCAGACCGAGGACACCGTCGCCGACGCGCTCGACGAGGCCAAGTCCGGCCTCACCCATCAGCTCGAGGCGTTCGCCGCCAACACCATCGAGTTCATGCGCCGGGAGCGGTCGCTGCTGCTCGACGGGCACGGCGTGCCCGAGGTCGACGTCCCGCTCGACGGCAGGCAGGTGCTGGTCGTCGCTGCCGGGTTCGAGCACAGCCGGGTGCTGAAGCGGCTCCGGGCCTACATCAAGGAGTACCGGCCGGTCCTGATCGGCGTCGGGGCCGGCGCCGACGCCCTGATGAACGCCAGGTACAAGCCGGACCTGATCGTCGCCGACCCGTCCGAGGTGTCGAACCAGGCGCTGACCAGCGGTGCCGACGTCGTCGTCCCCGCCTTCCCGGACGGTCACGCGCCCGGCCTGCACCGGGTGCAGGATCTCGGCGCCAGCGCGGTGACGTTCCCGTCTATGGCCAATCCCGAGGACCTCGCCCTGCTGCTCGCCCACCACCACGGTGCGGCGATGATCGTCACCGTCGGGCTGTCCGCGTCGATGGCCGAGTTCCTCGACCGCGGCCGCTCCGGCAGCAACGCCTCCACCTTCCTCACTCGGCTGCAGACCGGCGGCTCGGTGGTGGACGGCGCGATGATCGCGCAGATGTACCGCAGCCGGTCGTCGTTCGCGCCGCTGCTGCTGCTCGTCGCGGCGGCGATCGTCGCCGTCGTCGTCGCCGTGCTGGTGTCCGGCGCGGGACCCGCGGTCCTGGAGTGGGCGCGCGGGATCGTGGAGACCGTGCGGGCCTGGTTCCCGGCGTGATCTCGCGGCGCTACCACCGGATCGCCCTGGTCGCCGTCTTCGTGCTGGCCCTCGCGGCCGGCGTGGTGATCGCGACCGTCGGCCTGCCGCAGCGGATCGCGGCGACGGTCGCCGCCTCGGCCACGACGAGCGAGACCGACCAGCTGCGGGCCGAGCGGGACACGCTCGCCGCCCGGCAGGCGTCCGGCGACGAGTTCACCGCCCTGATCGGTCCGGACGTCGTGCGGGACACGCTGACCGGGGTACCGGTCACCGTCGTCGCGCTCGGCGCCGATCCGGCCGACACCCGGGCCGTCGCCGAGCTGGTCGCCGCTGCGGGCGGGACCGTCGCCGCCGAGGTCGTGCTCACCCCGGCCGTCACCGACCCGGCCCGGGCCGACCAGCTCCGCGACCTGTCCGCGCGGCTGCTGCCCTCCGGTGCGCAGCTGCCCGCGTCGTCCGAGGCCGGCGCGCTGGCCGGCGGGCTCCTGGGCGCCGCGCTGCTGGTCCCGGCCGACGGGGCCGCACCCGACCCGCAGCAGGCGTCCGCCGTGCTCGCCGGGCTCGCCGGCGGCGGGTTCGCCGAGCAACCGACCGGCGACCCGGCGGCGGGGCGGCTCGCCGTCGTCGTCACCGGGGAGCAGTTCGGCGGCGTCGACGCCGTCGGCTCGGCCGCCACCGCGACCGCGCTCGCGGCCGAGCTGGACCGCCGCGGCGCCGGTGCGGTGCTGGCCGGGCGGGACGCCGCCGCGCACGGCGCGGTCGGCGCGGCCCGCGCGGCCGGGGATCCGCTGTCCACCGTCGACGGCGTCGGCACCGGCGCCGGACGGATCGCGACCGTGCTCGCGCTCGCCGAACGCAACGGCGGTGGGACCGGCCACTACGGCTCGGGGGACGGTTCGGAGGGCCCGGTTCCGGCCGTCCCACAGCGATCGGTAGGCTGAAACTCCGTGCAGACTCGCGCCACCCGTCATCTGTTCGTCACCGGTGGGGTCGCCTCCTCGCTGGGCAAGGGACTGACCGCCTCCAGCCTCGGTCAGCTGCTCACCGCGCGCGGGCTCCGCGTCACGATGCAGAAGCTCGATCCGTACCTCAACGTCGATCCCGGGACGATGAACCCGTTCCAGCACGGCGAGGTCTTCGTGACCGAGGACGGCGCGGAGACCGACCTCGACATCGGCCACTACGAGCGGTTCCTCGACCGGGACCTGCAGGGCCGGGCGAACGTCACCACCGGCCAGGTCTACTCCGAGGTGATCGCCAAGGAACGCCGAGGCGAGTACCTCGGCGACACCGTGCAGGTCATCCCGCACATCACCGGTGAGATCAAGGACCGGGTGCTCGCGATGGCCGCGCCGGACGCCGAGGGTATCGCACCGGACGTCGTCATCACCGAGGTCGGCGGCACCATCGGCGACATCGAGTCGCTGCCGTTCGTCGAGGCGGCCCGCCAGGTCCGGCACGAGGTCGGCCGGGACAACTGCTTCTTCCTGCACGTCTCGCTGGTGCCCTACCTGGCGCCGTCCGGCGAGCTGAAGACGAAGCCGACCCAGCACTCGGTCGCCGCGCTGCGCAACATCGGCATCCAGCCCGACGCGCTGGTGCTGCGCGCCGACCGGGAGATCCCGGACGCGATGAAGCGCAAGATCTCGCTGATGTGCGACGTCGAGATCGACGGCGTCGCCGCCGCGCCGGACGCCCCGTCGATCTACGACATCCCGAAGGTGCTGCACGGCGAGGGGCTCGACGCCTACGTCGTCCGGCGGCTCGGGCTGCCCTTCCGCGACGTCGACTGGACCGTGTGGGGGGATCTGCTCGACCGCGTCCACCACCCGCAGGAGACCGCGACGATCGCACTCGTCGGCAAGTACGTCGACCTGCCCGACGCGTACCTGTCGGTGACCGAGGCGCTGCGCGCCGGCGGGTTCGCCCACCGCGCGAAGGTCACGATCCGCTGGGTCCCCTCGGACACCTGCGAGACCCCGGCCGGTGCGGCCGAGGCGCTCGACGGGGTCGACGCCGTCCTCGTGCCGGGCGGGTTCGGCATCCGCGGCATCGAGGGCAAGCTCGGCGCGATCACCCACGCACGCACCCGCCGGATCCCCACCCTCGGGCTGTGCCTCGGCCTGCAGTGCATGGTGATCGAGACCGCGCGCAGCGTCGCCGGGCTGGACGGCGCGAGCTCCTCGGAGTTCGACCCGGACACCCCGCACCCGGTGATCTCGACGATGGCCACCCAGCGCGACGTCGTCGCCGGGGAGCGGGACATGGGCGGCACCATGCGGCTCGGGGCGTACCCGGCCGTGCTGGCGCCCGGATCGGTCGTCGCGAAGGCGTACGGGTCCCGGGAGGTCTCCGAACGGCACCGGCACCGGTTCGAGGTCAACAACACCTACCGCCAGCGGCTGACCGAGGCCGGGCTGGTGTTCGGCACCTCGCCGGACGGCACCCTGGTCGAGTTCGTCGAGCTGCCCGAGTCGACGCATCCGTTCTTCGTCGGCACCCAGGCGCATCCGGAGCTGAAGAGCCGGCCGACCCGGCCGCACCCGCTGTTCGCGGCGTTCGTCCGCGCCGCGCTGCGCTACCGGGCCGAGGAGCGGCTACCGGTCGAGCTGCCCGGCCGGCACGGCAGCGCCACGGAGGACACCGCGGCCGAGGCCGGTTCGAACGGCGTCGCCCCGGCGGAGAGCACCGCCGGCCCGACCTGACGGCGCGTCCCCGGCGGGGTGCGACCCGCTCGCGGCGGCCTGGTACCCGGCCGCCGCGTCAGATGCGGTGCAGCCCCAGCCGGAACCCCAGCCACAGCGCCGGGACCAGCCCGGCCGCGAAGATCCAGCCGGACAGCGCGAACGCCTGGATGCCCGACAGCAGCACGCCGAACGTGCAGCCGATCGCCGTCATCGCACCCCAGCCGAGCAGCAATCCCCCGAGCAGCGCGCTCACCGTCCCGGGCGCGGTCAGCGGCTCGATGCGGAACCGGCGCCCCGGCAGCGCCGCGGCGAGCGACCCCACGACCAGGCCGATGATGAGCCAGCCGTTCGCGAGGACCGCCTCGGCGACGACCGTGGCGCAGCCGGCGAAGGTGTCCAGGCCGTGCAGGGTGGCCGGGAGCACACCGGCGCCGTCCAGCACGGTCCGGGTGGTGCTGCCGATCTGCCGGGTCACCCCGAGTGGCTCCACCCGCAGGTAGGCGGCGACACCGATCAGGCCGACCATCGCTCCGGTCAGCAGCGTCGGCCAGCGCCGTTCGACCAGGCCGCGGCCGATCCCGGCGAGCGTGATCGCGCTCTCGGGACGGGCCGGTTGCCGGGGGAGCCGGCGCAGCAGCAGCACGGCCGGCACCGCCAGTGCGGCCAGCGTGACGGCGAGCGCCCCGGCGATGCCCAGGGTGCTCGGCAGCCACGGCGCCGGCGCGGTGGACAGCGCGGCCAGGTACAGCGCGTTCCAGGTCAGGAAACCGAGCCCGAAACCGGCCGCGGCGCCCAGCAGTGCCGGGACGGCCCGCAGCGAGCCCTCACCGAGCCGGTAGAGGTGGCCGCCGATGCAGCCACCGGAGAGCACGACGCCGGTGCCGAACGCGGCGCCGGCCAGCAGCACCGTCCACGCCGCCGGGCCGATGTGCGCCCCCGGGGGCAGCCCGCCGGCCCCGGGATCGGGCACGAACAGCGAGAACACCACCGCATACCCGGTCGCGCCGACCGCGAGGGCGGCCAGGATCGCGTAGCTGCCGGTGGAGTCGCGGTGCTCGAACAGGTCCCGGAAGATGCAGAAGAAGCAGAACCGGCCGCGCTCGCAGACGATCCCGAGCGCCGCACCGACGAGCAGCGAGAACGCCGCGTCGGCGCCGTGCGCCGGCGCGCCGTGCAGCAGCACCGCCCCGGTCGCGAGCGCCCCGGCCAGTGCCAGCGCGACCGCGGTGCGGACGGTGTCGGCCCGGGTCCAGCGCCGGGCCCCGGCGGGCAGGAGCCCGGTCCCCCCGACCGTGGGGGAACCGGGCTCCGGAGTGGCTGTCATGGGTTACGCGACGCCCCAGACGGTGCCGGCGTTGTTGACGACCGGGACGCCGACGGTGTTGCCGTACTCGGTCCAGGAGCCGTCGTAGAGCTGCACGTCGTAGCCGAGGATCTGGCTGAGCACGAACCAGGTGTGGCTGGCGCGCTCACCGATCCGGCAGTAGGCGACGATCGGCTTGCTGCCGTCGATGCCCTGCTCCGCGTACAGCGCGCGGAGCTCGTCGACCGGCAGGAAGGTGCCGTCGTCGGCGACGGCCTCGGACCAGGTGACGTTCACCGCGCCGGGGATGTGCCCGGCCCGCACGGCGGTCTCCTGGAAGCCCTCGGGGGCGAAGATCTCGCCGTTGAACTCGGCGGCGCCCCGGATGTCGACGAGCGCGGTGTCGGTCTCGGCGCCGCTCTCCGCGGCGCGCGCCACCTCGACCACGTCCGGCAGGAAGGCCCGCAGGTTCGGGTCCGCCTCGCCGGCCTCCCAGCTGCCCTGGCCCGGCTGCGGGGCGCCGACGTCGAGGGTGCGGCCCTCGGCCTCCCACTTCACCCGGCCGCCGTCGAGCAGCTTGACGTTCTCGTGGCCGTAGAGGTTGAACACCCACGCACCCCAGGCGGCGAACCAGTTCTCCTTGTCGCCGTAGAGCACGACCGTGGTGTCCGGGTCGATACCGCTGCGCCGGGTGAGGGCGGTGAAGTCCTCCCTGCTGACGACGTCCCGGTTCACCGTCGAGACGAAGTCGGTCGTCCAGTTGTAGTTCCAGGCGCCGGGGATGTGACCGCGTTCGTAGACCCCCGGTTCGGTGCTGACCTCGATCACCCGGATCGACGGGTCGTCCAGGTTCGCGGCCAGCCACTCGGTGCTGACGACGACGTCGGAGTAGTTGTCCTCGACGATCGGGGTGCCCGCGGCGGCGGGGCGTCCGGCCTGGTCACCCCCACCGCTGACGGCGACGATGCCCGCGACGACGGCGACCACCGCGACGATCGCGGCACCGATCAGACCGAGGCGACGCCATCTGCCGGAACCGGATCCGGGATCGGCGTCGTCGGGTGCGGACGTGGACGGGGTGGGGCTCGACATCGGTTCTCCTGGAACGGGTTGGGCACGCCGCGGCTGGCTCGCGAGCACGGGGTGCGCGGGCGGGAGGGAGCGCGCCGGACGGCGCGCGGAGGATCGCGCTCACGCGGGACCGGACTCGGCCCGCGGAGGGGGATCAGCGGCGGGGTCGACAACCCTGCGAGGAGACACGGGCCATGTCCACATGACGACGACGCGTCAGGAGGATGGTCCGGCTCATGCCGAGGATCCTTTGTGTCGGGTTCGTCCAGAGTCAAGGCCGCGCGGTCACCGAGACCGATTCGTGACCCGTACGGGCGAATGCTCCTGCGCGGCGGGACCGCGGGGGAGCAGTAGTGTCCCGTGGGGTGAAGATCAGGCGCTGGCCGGCCCCCGGCCCCACGTCCCCGGTCGCCGGATCGTGACCCGCCCCGGCGAGCACGACTTCCCGGTCCGCTCGGCCACCGACATCTACTCGGGCCGGGTGATGGCGCTGCGCTCGGACCGGGTGGTCATGCCCGGCGGGCGGGTCGCCACCCGGGAGATCCTGGAACATCCCGGCGCGGTCGCCGTCCTGGCGGTCGACGACGACCGGCGGGTCCGGATGCTGCACCAGTACCGGCACGCGGTGCGGCGCAGGCTCTGGGAGCTGCCGGCCGGGCTGCTGGACGTCGCCGGGGAGGACCCGGTCGTCACCGCCGGTCGCGAGCTGACCGAGGAGGCGGGGCTGTCCGCGGCCGACTGGGCGGTGCTGCTCGACGTCGTCCCGTCCCCGGGCTTCTCCGACGAGTCGGTCCGGATCTTCCTGGCCCGCGGGCTCACCGAGCAGCCGCGGCCGGTGCTGGGCGACGACGAGGAGGCCGATCTGGAGCTGCGCTGGATCCCGATCGACGAGGCCGTCGCGATGGTGTTCGCCGGCGAGATCGTCAACGCGGTGACCTGCGCCGGGCTGCTCGCCGCCGGCGCCGTGCTGGCCGGGGCCGCCGAGCCGCGGCCGGTCGGGACCGAGTGGGTGGACCGGCCGGAGCGCTTCGCCCGCCGCCGCGACGGTGACTGACCAGGCACGGTG
The DNA here is from genome assembly GCF_040645415.1 of Pseudonocardia sp. NPDC046786. Taxonomy (NCBI): domain Bacteria; kingdom Bacillati; phylum Actinomycetota; class Actinomycetes; order Pseudonocardiales; family Pseudonocardiaceae; genus Pseudonocardia; species Pseudonocardia sp. NPDC046786. The sequence goes on from NZ_JBEYYF010000036.1 coordinate 15,603, forward strand.
ACTGATCAGGGACGGTGGCCGGTCAGGGGCGCAGCGGCCGGCCCGCCGGGTCGGTCGGGCTGCCGGCCAGGATCACGATCCCGTCGACGAACGACCAGATCGCCCCGAACCCGAAGGTGAACAGCGTGACCAGCAGCTGTGCCACCGCCAGCCCGGTGTGCCCGGTGTAGAACCGGCCGACGCCGAACGGCAGGAACAGCTGCAGCAGGCCGCCGACGATCCGCTGCCGGTCCGAGTACGGGCGCCCCGAGTACGGCTCCCGGCCGAACGGGGCCGCCGCGTCGTAGCCGGCGTAGGCGCCGTAGACGGGCGGGCCGGGATGCGGTGGATAGGCGTTCGGGTACCCGTCGTACCAGGCGGGGGTGGACTCGTGCCCGGGCGCGAACCCGGGGAAGGCCGGTTGCCGGGCGCCGTGGGCCGGTGGCCACGGCGGTGCGGAGCGGTGGTCCGGTCCGGGTCCCGTCGTGCCGCCCGCCGGGTACGCCGCCGTCGTACCGGCCGATCCGGCGGACCTGCCGCCTGAGGGGGGTGCCGCGGTCGCCCCGCCTGCCTCCGGACGCACCCCCGGCGGGAAGCCCGGATGCGGCTCGGGCAGGTCGGTGAACAGCGCCGCCAGCTCGGCCCACGAGCCCGCCGCGCGCGCCAGCCGGACCCGCTCGTCGAACGCGCCGACCTCCAGGCGGCCACCGGTGAAGTGCAGGGACAGTGCCCGCACCGCGTCCTCCTGCTCGGCGTGGCCGAGGTCCCCGGTGCTCATGGTGGCGACGGTATATCCGGGCGGGCCCGGGCGACATGCCGCCGTCGGCGGGACGGTCCTAGGCTCGGTGCATGCGCTTCGGACTCTTCGTGCCCCAGGGCTGGCGACTCGATCTCGTCGGTATCGACACCAACGCCCAGTGGGACGTCATGCGTGGCCTCGCCGAGTACGCCGACCGCGGCGACGTGTGGGAGTCGGTGTGGGTCTACGACCACTTCCACACCGTCCCCGCGCCGACCGACGAGGCCTGTCACGAGGCGTGGAGCCTGATGGCCGCGTTCGCCGCGAGCACCGAGCGGGTGCGGCTCGGCCAGATGTGCACCTGCATGGCCTACCGCAACCCCGCCTACCTGGCGAAGGTCGCGGCGACCTGCGACGTCATCTCCAAGGGCCGGGTCGAGATGGGCATCGGCGGCGGCTGGTACGAGCACGAGTGGCGGGCCTACGGCTACGGCTTCCCGCGCCCGGGCGTGCGGCTCGGGATGCTCGACGAGGGCGTGCAGATCTTCGCGCAGGCGTGGCGGGAGGGCCGGGCCACCCTGGACGGCAAGCACTACCAGGTCGACGACGCGATCGTCGCCCCGAAGCCGCTGCAGGACGGCGGCATCCCGCTCTGGATCGCCGGCGGCGGCGAGAAGGTCACCCTGAAGATCGCCGCGCAGTACGCGCAGTACACCAACTTCGACGGCACCCCGGAGGGCTTCGCGCACAAGTCCGAGGTGCTCGCCGGGCACTGCCGCGAGCTGGGCACCGACTTCGACGCGATCGTCCGGTCGGCGAACTACAACATCGCGATCGGGCACACCGAGGACGAGGTCGAGGACCGGCTGCAGCAGCTCGTCGCCCGGCTGGAGCCGCTCGTCGGGGCGGAGAAGGCGCAGGGCGCGCTCGGTGCGTTCCGCGGGATGCCCGGCTGCGGCACCCCCGAGCAGATCGTCGAGAAGCTCTCGGCGTTGCAGGACAAGGGGATGAGCTACGCGATCTGCTACTTCCCGGAGGCCGCCTACGACCGGTCCGGGATCGAGCTGTTCGAGCGCGAGGTCGTCCCGGCACTGACGGGCTGAGCCGGCGGTGCCGTCCCCGGAGCGGGTCGTCGAGGACTACCTCGGCCATCTCGCCGTCGAGCGTGGGCGGGCGCAGAACACGCTGCGCTCGTACCGGCTCGACCTGGACCGCTACACCGAGCACCTGGCGTCGTCGGGGCGCGACGATCTCGCCGCGGTGCGGGAGGCCGACGTCTCGGCGTTCGTGGCGGCGCTGCGCACCGGGGAGCGGCCGCTCGCCGCGTCGTCGACCGCACGGGCGCTGGCCGCGGTGCGCGGGCTGCACCGGTTCGCGGTCCGGGAGGGGATCGTGCCGGCCGACGTCGCCGCCGCGGTGGCGCCGCCGTCGTTGCCGTCCCGGCTGCCGAAGGCGCTCTCGGTGGACCAGGTCGACCAGCTCCTGGCCGGCTGCGTCGCCGACGGCCCGACCGGATTGCGGGACCGTGCGCTGCTGGAGCTGCTGTACTCGACCGGCGCCCGGATCTCCGAGATCGTCGGCGCCGATCTCGACGACCTGGATCCCGAGGCGCGGACGATTCTGTTGCACGGCAAGGGGAACAAGCAGCGGATCGTGCCGGTCGGGCGGCCCGCGCTGGCCGCCGTCGACGCCTACCGGGTGCGCGCCCGCCCGGTGCTCGCCACCCGCGGCGGCGGGACCCCGGCGCTGCTGCTGAACGCCCGCGGCGCCCGGCTGTCCCGGCAGAGCGCGTGGCACGTGCTGCGCGCGGCCGCCGAGGCGTCCGGGCTGGAGCCGGCGGTGGTGGCGTCGGTGTCCCCGCACACCCTGCGGCACTGCTTCGCGACGCACCTGCTCTCCGGCGGGGCGGACGTGCGCGTGGTGCAGGAGCTGCTGGGGCACTCGTCGGTGGCGACGACCCAGGTCTACACCCACGTCACCGTGGACACGCTGCGCGAGGTCTACGCCACGGCGCATCCGCGCGCCCGCGGCTGATCACCGATCGGGAACCGGGACGTCCGGTGGCCGACCGTTCCGGTGCCCGATCCGTGATCACCCGGGTTCGCGGGGGCGAACGGTGGTGGCCGATCCGGGCCGGGCCGCGGCCACGGCGGGCAGGGTCGGCGGATGGATCCGGCTCGGGTGCTGCGGGAACAGGACGGCGTGCTCACCGCCGCCCAGGCGGAAGCCTGCGGCATCCCGCCCCGGGCCGCCCGGCGGCGGATCGCGGCCGGGCGGTGGTCGGCGCCGTTCCCCGGCGTGTTCCACGATCGCGGGCACCGGTACGGGCCGCGGGCCCGGATCCGCTCGGCGGGGCTGTGGTCCGGGGGTGTGGTGTCCGGGCCCGCGGCGGCGTGGTGGTGGGGGATGCTCGACGTGGTGCCCGCGGTCGTCGACGTCACGGTGCCCCGGGGCAGACGCCGGAGGGCGAGGCCCGGGGTCCGGGTGCGGCGGCGTGACCTCGATCCCGCCGACCGGGTGCTGCGCCACGGTCTCGGGATCACCGGCCGCCCGCTGACGGTGCTGGAGGCCGCGGTCGTGCTCGACGACGGATCGGCGATGGTCGACCGGGCCCTGCAACGGTGGGTCACGTTCGACGCGCTGCACGGGGCCTGGTGCCGGATGGCCGGGGCCACCGGCGCCCGCCGGGCCCGGGAGCTGCTCGTCGCCGCCGCCGACCGGGCCGGGTCCGATGCGGAACGCCGGCTGGTCCGGCTGCTCCGCTCCGCCGGCATCGACGGGTGGGTGCTCGGCCACCGGGTCGGCCCCTACGAGCTCGATCTCGCGTTCCCGGCGGCCCGGCTCGGTGTCGAGTTCGACGGCTGGGCCTGGCACAGCGACGTCGTCCGGTTCCGCAACGACCGCCGCAAGGGCAACGAGCTCGCGGGCGCCGGCTGGACGGTGCTGCGGGTGACCTGGCACGACCTGGACACCGCGCCCGGCCGGATCGTCGCGCAGATCCGGCACGCGCTGCGCCTCGCGGGCTGATCACGGATCGGGAACCGGGACGACCGGTGGCCGACCGTTCCGGTTCCCGATCCGTGATCACCGGACCCGGCGGTGGGGGCCGGGATCGGACGGACTACGTTCCGGGATCGATGCGATACGGAGCGTGGGTCGTCGGGGCCGTGGCGTCCCTGGTGCTGGCCGGGTGCGGGAGCGGTGGACCCGAGCAGCAGGAGAACGTCGATGACCGGATCGACGGGGCCGTGGCCCGGGTCGAGATCGACTCGGACGCGGGTCCGGTGCGGCTGGTCGCCGGTGCGGAGTCGTCGGTCGAGCAGGACCTGCGCTGGACCGGGGACGCGCGGCCGCAGGTCGAGCACCGGCTGGACGGCGACGTCCTGCGGATCAGCGCCCGCTGCCCGAACTCCGGCGGCGAGCGATGCCAGGCCGGGCTGGTCGTCACCGTGCCGGCCGAGGCGTCGTCGCGGGTGGAGCTCTCCGCCGGCGGCATCGAGATCTCCGGCCTGACCGGCGAGCAGGACGTCCGCACCAGCGCGGGCGAGGTCACCGGCACCGGCCTCGGGCCGGGTTCGGTCACCGCGTCGTCCAGTGCGGGCGGGGTCGACCTGCGGTTCGCCGAGGCGGCCCCGGAGGTGACCGCGGAGTCGACGGCCGGGCAGGTGGACGTCCGGTTGCCGATCGGTCCCGCCTACTGGGTCACCGCCGAGACGACCGCCGGGAGCAGCACCGTCGAAGTGCCCGACCAGCCCGGCGCCGATCACCGCGTGATCGCGCGCAGCACGGCCGGGAGCGTGTCGGTCACACCGGGCTGAGCTGCACCGCGACACGCCGGGCCCGGGCGGCGGGGAACCGTCACCGGGCGCGGGTAAGGTTGCGACATCAGTTCGCGAGGTGCACGGCGAGGCGCGTTGCCGCACGTGGGGGCGGTTCCTACAGTGCGGGTCGGGATCGGTGCAGCTGTCCCGGGACCCGGTACGCACCCCACGACGAGACCGGAGACCGCATGAACCCCACGCGGCCGGAACCCCAGGACCGGCTCGACGACTCGGCCGACGAGTCGTCGCCGACCCCGGGGCGAGGCATCCCCAGCACCAGCAGCCGCGCGCCGGAACCGGCGCCGCTGACCGTGCACGGCCCCGCCCGGGTGATCGCCGTGGCGAACCAGAAGGGCGGCGTCGGCAAGACGACGTCCACCATCAACCTCGGGGCGGCGCTCGCCGAGTACGGCCGCAAGGTGCTGCTCGTCGACTTCGACCCGCAGGGTGCGCTGTCGGTGGGGCTCGGCGTGCAGCCGCACCAGCTCGAGTCGACCGTCTACAACCTGCTGATGGAGCGCGACGTCGAGGCCGACGAGGTGCTGCAGGACACCGGCGTCGAGAACATGGACCTGCTGCCGTCGAACATCGACCTGTCCGCCGCCGAGGTGCAGCTGGTCACCGAGGTCGGCCGCGAGCAGGCGCTCGGCCGGTCGCTGAAGCGGTTCCTGCCCGACTACGACGTCGTCCTCATCGACTGCCAGCCCTCGCTCGGCCTGCTCACGATCAACGCGCTGTCCTGCGCCGACGAGGTGCTGATCCCGCTGGCCTGCGAGTTCTTCTCGCTGCGCGGGGTCGCGCTGCTGATGGACACGATCGACAAGGTCACCGACCGGCTCAACCCGGACCTGCGGCTGCTCGGCGTACTGGCGACCATGTTCGATACCCGGACGCTGCACACCAAGGAGGTGCACGACCGGGTCGTCGAGGCGTTCGGCGAGAAGGTGTTCGACGCCGTCATCAACCGGACGATCAAGTTCCCGGAGACGACGGTCGCCGGCGAGCCGATCACGGTCTGGGCGCCCACGTCGTCCGCGGCGGCGTCCTACCGGATGCTGGCCCGGGAGGTCATCGCCCGGTGACGCTGCTGGCCGACGGTCCGGGTGGGCCCGTCCCGGAGAACCTGGACGACGGCGACGTCGCCGCCCCGCGGTCCCGGCGCTTCACCGTGCGCCTGACGAACTTCGAGGGCCCGTTCGACCTGCTGCTGCAGCTGATCGGCAAGCACGAGCTCGACGTCACCGAGATGGCGCTGCACAAGGTCACCGACGACTTCATCGCGCACCTGGCCGATCTCGGCGACGACGCCGACCTCGACGAGACCACCGAGTTCCTGGTCGTCGCGGCGACCCTGCTCGACCTGAAGGCGGCCCGCCTGGTGCCCGGCGCCGAGGTCGAGGACGACGAGGACCTCGCCCTGCTCGAGGCGCGCGACCTGCTGTTCGCCCGGCTGCTGCAGTACCGGGCCTACAAGCAGGCCGCGCAGCTGTTCGTCGAGCTGGAGAACGGCGCGCTGCGCCGGTTCCCGCGCTCGGTGTCGCTGGAGGACCGGTACGCCGAGCTGCTGCCCGAGGTGCTGCTCGGGGTGGACGCCGACGCGTTCGCCGAGCTCGCCGCCGCGGTGTTCCGGCCGCGCCCCCCGCAGGAGGTGGGCGTCGACCACCTGCACGCGGTGCACGTGTCGGTCGCCGAGCACACCCAGCTGCTGCGCGAGCGGCTCGCCGTCGCTGGGACGGCCACCTTCGCCGAGCTGACCGCCGACTGCGTCGGCACACTGGAGGTCATCGCCCGGTTCATGGGCCTGCTGGAGCTGTACCGGGAACGCTCGGTCGCGTTGGAGCAGCCGGAGCCGTTCGCCGATCTCACCGTCACCTGGACCGCCGACCGCGCCGACGACCCGGTCGCGTACGCGGCCGCGCTGGAGGACGAGCGGGCCGCGGCGGAGGAGGCGGTGCGGGCCAGGAACAAGCGGCGCCGCAAGAAGAACCGCGCCGACGACGCCGTGGACGCTGTGCCGGACGATGCGCTCGACGCTGTGTCGGACGATGCTGTGTCGGTCGATGCGCTGGACGCCGGGCCGAGCGACGCGCCGGACGCTGGGTCGGATGAGGCGACCGGGGCCGGGGCGGATGACGCGCCGGGCACTGATGCGGATGCCGGGACGCCCGCCGCGCCGGAACCGGAGATCGGCGCCGGAGGTCCGGAGCGCGACCCCGGACCGCGGGAGGGCTCGGTGCCCGATGGCGAGGGGACCGGGACGGCCGGTGGCTGAGCCGGACGACCGGCCGGGATCCGCCGACCCGGAGGACCCGTCCGAGCTGATGCGCCTGATCGGCCGGACGGTGCCGCGGAGCCCGCACGCCGGCACGGAGCGGACTGCGGCCGGGCCGGACGAGAACCGGGCCGACGTCCGGGACGACGACGAGCCGGCGCGCACCCGGGCCCCGGGGGCGGAGCCGGCCCCGGCCACTGACCGCCCATCCGACGACCCGACAGCCGACGACTCCGCAGCCGACGACTCCGCAGCCAAGGACCTGGCCGCCGACGCCCCGGCACTCACCGAACCCACCGACGACGCCGAGCTGGAGAAGGCCCTCGAGGCGCTGCTGCTGGTCGTCGACACCCCGGTGGACGAGGAGTCGCTGGCCACGACGCTCGGCCAGACCCCGGTGCGGATCCGGCAGACCCTCGACCGGATGTCGCGTACCTACACCGCCGACGCCCGCGGCATCGACCTGCGCCGGGTGGGCGGCGGCTGGCGGTTCTACACCCGCGACCGGTACGCCCCGTACGTCGAGAAGCTATTGCTCGACGGCCAGCGTGCCCGGCTCACCCGGGCCGCGCTGGAGACCCTCGCCGTCGTCGCCTACCGGCAGCCGGTGACCCGGGCGCGGGTCGCCGCGGTCCGTGGGGTGAACTGCGACGGCGTGCTGCGGACCCTGCTCACCCGCGGGCTGGTGGAGGAGGCGGGGACCGAGGAGCACACCGGAGGGACACTGTTCCGGACCACCGAAGTGTTCCTGGAACGGCTCGGGCTCTCGTCGGTGCAGGAGCTGCCGCCGCTGGCGCCGCTGCTGCCCGACATCGACGCGATCGACGACCTGGAAAGCTAGAGGACATGAGCAACACACACGACCCCGACGGAGTCCGGCTGCAGAAGGTGCTGGCCCGTGCGGGTGTCGCCTCCCGGCGGGCCGCGGAGGAGCTGATCGCGCAGGGGCGCGTGCAGGTCGACGGCGTGACCGTCCGCGAGATGGGGCGCCGGATCGACCCCGAGACCGCCGTGCTGCACGTCGACGGCGCCCGGGTCACGCTGCGCGACGACCAGGTGTACCTGGCGCTGAACAAGCCGCGCGGCCTGCACTCGACGATGTCCGACGACCTGGGCCGGCCCTGCATCGGCGATCTGCTCGCCGACCGGGTCGAGCTGATGAACGAGGCGCAGCGGCTGTTCCACGTCGGACGGCTGGACGCCGAGACCGAGGGCCTGCTGCTGCTCACCAACGACGGCGAGCTCGGCCACCGGCTGATGCACCCGTCCTACGAGGTGCCCAAGACCTACCTGGCCGAGGTGGAGGGCCGGATCGCGCGGGACCTGGGCCGGCGGCTGCGGGACGGGATCGAGCTGGACGACGGGCTCGCCCGCGTCGACTCGTTCAAGCTGGTCGACTCGCTGCCCGGCCGGGCGACCGTGGAGCTCGTCCTGCACGAGGGGCGCAAGCACATCGTGCGGCGGATGCTCACCGAGGTCGGGCACCCGGTGCAGCGGCTGGTGCGCACCGCCGTCGGGGAGGTCCGGCTCGGCAACCAGAAGCCGGGCAAGCTGCGCCCGCTGGACCGGGTGGAGATCGGCTCGCTCTACAAGGCCGTGGGGCTGTAGCGGTGGCGGTGCGCGCGCTGCGCGGAGCCACCCAGGTCGACGCCGACGAGCGGGAGCAGATCCTGGACCGCTCCGCCGAGCTGGTGAGCGCCGTCCTGGAGCGCAACGAGCTGGTCGCGGCGGACATCATCTCGATCTGGTTCACCGCGACCCCGGACCTGACCGCGGAGTTCCCGGCCTACGCCGCCCGGCTGCTCGGGCTGACCGACGTGCCGCTGATGTGTGCCACCGAGATGTCGGTCCCGGGCGCGCTACCGCGGGTGCTGCGGCTGCTCGCCCACGTGGAGACCCCGAAGGCGCGCTCCGAGATGCGGCACGTCTACCTGCACGGGGCGCGGGCGCTGCGGACCGACCTGCCCCAGTAGGACACCCCGCCCCGGACGTGCCGTACCGGACCGGCGAGAATGCCCTACGGATCAACGGGCACGGGATCACAGGTACGACAGGGTGGGGGACAGGTGGCCTTGCGGGGCGTCGTCGCGATGGACGGTCCGTCCGGGACGGGCAAGTCGACCGTCTCCCGGCGGCTGGCGCAGGCCTGCTCGGCCGCCTACCTGGACACCGGTGCGATGTACCGGGCGGCGACCCTGGCCGTGCTGCGCGCCGGGCTCGGCGATGACGCCCCGGCCGCGGAGCTGGCCCGGGTCGCGACGGCGGCGTCGATCGAGTCGGGCACCGACCCGTCGGCACCGACCATCACCCTGGACGGCGCCGACGTGTCCGCCGAGATCCGCGGCCCCGAGGTGACCGCGCTGGTGTCGGCGGTCTCCGCGGTGCCCGAGGTCCGCACCGAGCTGGTCGCCCGGCAGCATGCGCTGATCCGGGCGGCGGTGGACGACGGGGGCGGCATCGTCGTCGAGGGTCGCGACATCGGTACCGTGGTGGTGCCGGAGGCGCCGCTGAAGGTGTACCTGACGGCGTCGCCGGAGGTCCGCGCGGCGCGGCGCGGCCGGCAGGACGCGCGGGCGGGCCGGGAGTCCGACCTGCACCGCACCCTCGCCGACGTCGAGCGGCGGGACCGGCTGGACTCGTCCCGCCGGGTGTCGCCGCTGTACGCGGCGGCCGACGCGCTCGTGCTCGACACCGACCTGCTCTCCGCGGACGCCGTGCTGGCCCGGCTGCGGGAGCTGGTCGCGGAACGGGGGCTGGGCGGGTGATCCGCCCAGGTGCCGGGCCGTCCGGGCTGACCCCCGGGAGCGTCGGCTGGTTGCACGACCTGGCACGATGGCTCGGTACCTGGATCTTCGCGCCGTTCTACCGGATCCGGGTGCGGCACCGGGACCGGATCCCCGCCGAGGGTCCGGTGGTCATCGTCGCGAACCACAGCGCGTTCGTCGACGGTCCGCTGCTGTTCGGCATGTTCGGGCGCCGGGTGGTGTTCCTGGTGAAGCAGGAGATGTTCCGCGGGCCGCTGCGGCTGCTGCTGCCGGCGCTGGGCCAGATCCCGGTCCGCCGGGAGGTGGCCGACCGGCGGCCGCTGACCGCCGCGCTGGACGTGCTGCGCGGCGGTGGCGTGGTCGCGGTGTTCCCCGAGGGCACCCGCGGCACCGGCGAGGTCGCCGCGGCCCGGCAGGGGGCGGCGTGGCTGGCCAGGGCGGCGTCCGCGCCGGTACTGCCGGTGGCGGTGCGCGGGACACGGCGGCCGGACGGATCGGGGCGCAGGTTCCGGCCCACGGTCGACGTGCTGGTCGGTCCGGCACTCGCTGCCCCGTCCATCCCCGGGCGGGACGGGTTGGCGGCGGCGACCGAGGACGTCGCGGAGGCACTGCGGGCCCTGGTCCGCGAGCTCGGCCGCGACGGGCCGTGCAACGGAGACAGCGATGAGGCCGGATCGAACCGGCCGGGACGTGAGTGACAGGTGAGTGACAACAGGAGCGGCGCCGACATCGTCGGGGACGCCGACCGGGTGGAGATGGACCGGCTGGGACTCGATCCCGCCGAGTTCGTCGCCGTCGACGAGGAAGGGCACGTCGCGGCCGGGATCGACCCGGACGAGGTGCTCGCCACCCCCACCCTGGCGGTGGTCGGGCGGCCCAACGTCGGCAAGTCCACGCTGGTCAACCGGCTGCTGGGCCGCCGCGAGGCGGTCGTGCAGGACGTGCCGGGGGTGACCCGCGACCGCGTCGTCTACGACGCGTTGTGGAACGGCCGCCGGTTCAAGCTGATGGACACCGGCGGCTGGGAGCCGGACGCCGCCGGACTGCAGGCGTTCGTCGCCCAGCAGGCGGAGACCGCGATGCGCACGGCCGACGCCGTGCTGCTCGTGGTGGACGCCTCGGTCGGGGCGACCGCCACCGACCAGGCCGTCGCCCGGGTGCTGCGCCGCGCGGACGTGCCCGTCCTGCTGGCCGCCACCAAGGTCGACGACGACCGGCTCACCTCCGACACCGCCGAGCTGTGGCGGCTCGGACTCGGCGAGCCGCACCCGGTGTCCGGCCTGCACGGCCGCGGCTCCGGTGACCTGCTCGACGCGGTGCTCGAGGTGCTGCCGGAGACCCCGCGCGACGACTTCGGCGCCTCCGGGGCCGGGCCGCGCCGGGTCGCGCTGGTCGGCAAGCCGAACGTCGGCAAGTCGAGCCTGCTCAACAAGCTGTCCGGGGAGATCCGGTCGGTGGTCCACGACGTGGCGGGCACCACGGTCGACCCGGTCGACTCGCTGGTCGAGCTGGACGGCGAGGTGTTCCGCTTCGTCGACACCGCAGGGCTGCGCAAGCGGGTTAAGATGGCCTCCGGGATGGAGTACTACGCGTCGCTGCGCACCAGCTCCGCGATCGAGTCCGCCGAGGTCGCGCTCGTGCTGATCGATGCCTCCGAGCCGATCGCCGAGCAGGACCAGCGGGTGCTGACGATGGTCGCCGAGGCGGGCCGGGCGCTGGTCATCCTGTTCAACAAGTGGGACCTCGTCGACGAGGACCGCCGCGAGCAGCTGACCCGGGAGCTGGAGCGGGACCTGATCAGCGTCCGCTGGGCGGAGCGGGTCAACGTCTCCGCGCTGACCGGCCGCGCCACCCAGCGGATCACCCCCGCGATGCGCCGCGCGCTGGCCTCGTGGGACACCCGGGTGCCCACCGGGCGGCTCAACCAGTGGCTCAACGACCTGGTCGCGGCCACCCCGCCGCCGGTCCGCGGCGGCAAACAGCCGAAGATCATGTTCGCCACCCAGGCGCAGACCCGGCCGCCGACGTTCGTGCTGTTCACCTCAGGCTTCCTGGAGGCGGGCTATCGCCGGTTCGTCGAGCGGAAGCTGCGCGAGGAGTTCGGGTTCGGCGGCACCCCGATCCGGCTGTCGGTCCGGGTGCGTGAGAAGCGCCCGCGGAAGAAGTGACGATGCGCGCGCTGCTCGGCGGCCGTCCCGGGGCCCGGTCCTGGGAGCTCGGTGAGCGCACCGTGCCCGAGCCCGGCGCCGGCGAGCTGCTGGTGCGGGTGCGGGCGGCCGGCCTGAACCGGGCCGACCTGCTCGCGCTCGGCGGCGGCTACCCGGTCCCGCACGCCGGGCCGGACGGCGTGTTCGTCGCCGGGATGGAGCTCGCCGGGGAGGTCGTCGCGGCCGGGCCGGGGACGGCCGGCCGGAGCCTGGGCGACCGGGTGTTCTGCAGCGCGCCCGCGGCGTTCGCCGACTACGCCGTCGTCGACGCCCGGCGCGCGCTGCCGGTCCCGGCCGGGCTGTCCTGGACCGACTCCGCCGCGCTGCCGGTGGCGCTGGAGACGGTGCACGACGCGCTGGTCACCCAGGCCGGTTTCGGCACCGCCGGTGCGGTGCTGGTGCTCGGCGGGACGACCGGCGTCGGGCAGGTCGCGATCCGGTTGGCGCGCGCGCTCGGCGCCGATCCGGTGCTCGCGACGACCACCTCGGAGGCGAAGCGGGCGGCGATCGCGGCGGCCGGGGCCGATCCGCTGGTCGGGCCGGCCGGGCTCGCGGACGGGCTGCTCGCCGCGACCGATGGCGCCGGAGTGGACGTCGTCCTCGATCTGGTCGGTGGCGACCAGCTCGCCGCTGCGCTCGGCGGGATCCGGATCGGCGGGACCGCGATCCAGATCGGCCGGCTCGCCGGCCCGGCCGCCACGCTGGACCTGAACACGCTGTCGTTCCGGCGGCTCCGGCTGATCGGGACGACCTTCAGCGTGCGGACCGCCGACGAGCGCGCCGCGGTCGCCGCCGCGCTGACACCGGTGCTCGACCTGGTCGCCGACGGCCGGGTCCGTGCCACCGTCGACCGGGTCGTTCCGTTCGGTGAGGCGCCGGCCGCGCTGGAGCACCTGCGGTCCGGTGCGGCGGTCGGCAAGGTGGTCCTCGATCTCGCCGATCCCGTACCGGGGCAGGCGTAACCGACACGTCGTGTCCGGCGAGTGCGCAGTCGTGACGGCGTTCGAGCGGTGGTGGGTCTGGCGGCTGCGGGCCGCCTGCGTGCTCGCCCTCGCCCGACACGGCGGCGACGCGCTGGTCGGCGACGCGTGCACCGAGGCGTCCTGGTACGCGGACATGATGCACCCGTGGGACGGCTGCGGCTGCGAGCCCGCCGCGCGGGTCTACGCCTGGCTGAGCATCCTGACCGCCCGGCGGGTCCTGGCGGAAGGGTCCTTCTCCCTGGATCGGTGATAACGCCGTCACTAGCCTGTGTCCGGTGAGAGACACACCGGCGGGGCGCCCCTTCCACGGTCGCACCGCCGAGCTGGACCTGCTGCGCTCAGCTTTGCGCGATACCACCGTCAACGGTGCGTCCGCGGTGCTGCTCGGTGGCGACGCCGGGGTCGGCAAGACCCGCCTGGTCACCGAGTTCGGCCGGTGGGCGGTCGCCGACGGGACCGTCGTGCTGACCGGCCGGGCGCTCGACATCGCCGACGCGCCGTCGTTCTGGCCGGTGGTGTCGGCGCTGCGCGAGCACGCCCGCACCGGCACCGGGGAGGCGGCGCGGACGTTCGCCGCCGCGCTGGGCGACCTGGACGGCACCGATGGGGCGTCGGCGGCCGGCCGGGTGGAAATGCTCGGCGAGTTGTGCGCGCTGGTCGGGCGGGCCGCCCGGGACTCGCCGGTGGTGCTCGTCGTCGACGACCTGCACTGGGCGGACCGCTCGACCCGCGACCTGTTCGCCTACCTGCTCGCCGGGCTCGCGACCGAGCGGGTGCTGCTGGTCGGGACCTACCGCGACGATCCGGCCGGCGGCACCCCGGCCACGCTGCTGCCACTGGTCACCGAGCTGCGCAGGCACCGGGCGGTCACCTTCCGCCAGGTGCGGCCGCTGCCCCGGGCGGCGCTCGCCGAGCTGCTCGGGATGTGGCTGCCGGACCGCCCGGACCTGGAGCCGATGGTCTGGGCGCACTCCACCGGCAACGTCTTCCTGGCCGAGCAGACCGTCCGGGCGGTGCTCGACGGCGACCCGCGCGGGGTCCCGCAGACGGTGCGCGAGCTCGTCCGCGCCGGGGCGGCAGGGCTGTCCGCGGGCGCCCGGGACGTGGTCCGCGCGGTGGCGGCCGGGGTCGGCGACGTCGAGCACCCGCTGCTCGCCGCCGTCCTCGACCGGTCCGGGGCGGAGCTGGCGGTCGCGGTGCGAGAGGCGGTCGACGCCGGGTTCGTCGTCGCCGCGGGCAACGACGGCTACGCGCTGCGGCACGGCCTGATGACTGAGGTCGTCGCCGGGGACCTGCTCCCGGCCGAGCGGGTCGAGCTGCACGAGCGGTACGCGCGGGCGCTCGCCGGCCACGAGGGCCCCGGGGTCGCGGCCCGGCTCGCGCACCACTGGCAGCGGGCGGGGCATCCGGCGCAGGCGCTCGCCGCCACCCTGGCGGCGGCCGAGGAGGCCGAACGGCTGCGCGGCTACGCCGAGGCGCACCGGCACTGGCTGCGAGCGGCGACCCTGCCGGTGGCCGGCTCCGCCGCGGCCCGCGGCGGCTTCCTGGAGCGGGCGGCGGCCGCTGCCGAGCTCGCCGGGGACCACGAGTCGGCGGTCGCGCTGCTCGCCGAGCGGTTGGCGGGCCCGCAGGCGCCGACCGGGATGGACGAGGCCGTGCTGCGCTCCCGGCTGGCCCGCTATCTGATGTCGGCGGGGCAGGCCGCCGAGGCGGAGGAGGCGGCCCGCCGGGCGGTCGCCGCACTGCCCGACGATCCCGGCGGCGGGGCGCCCACCGACGCCGCCCGCGCCGAGGTGCTGGCCGGGTACGCCACCGCGCTGCTGACCCGGGCCGACTTCTCCGCCGCGCGCCGGGTGGCGCAGCAGGCGCTCGTCCCGGCCCGCCGGGTCGGTGAGCCGCGGGCGCTGGCGTCGGTGCTGGCGGTGCTCGGGTTCGGCGCGGCGTTCACCCGGGACGGCGGCGCCGGGCTCGAGGCGCTGTCCGAGGCGGTCGGGATCGCCGAGGCCTCCGGCGACCCGGTGACGCTGGGGGAGTGCCTGCAGCAGCGGGCCGAGCTGCTGTCCGGCCCGCTCAACGCGCTCGACGACGGCGTCGCCGAGGCACTGGCCGGTGCCGAGCGGATGGCCGAGCTGGGACTGGGCCGGACGGCAGCGGTGTCGCTGCGGGCGATGGCCGCGAACGGGATGTTCCGCCGCGGCACCTGGGACGAGGCCGAGCGGCAGGTGACGCTGGCCTGGGCGGCGGCACCGGCCGGCGCCCAGGCCGTCGAGGTGCGGCTGGCCAGGGCGCGGCTGCGGATGGGCCGCGGCGACCTGGACGGCTCCGAGGAGGACCTGGCCGCGGTCGAGCTCGTCGCCGGTTCGGCGGGACTGCCGAAGCTGCGACTGCCGCTGCTGATCCTGCGGGCCGGGCTGGAGATGTGGCGGGGCCGCCCGGAGATCGCCCGCGACCACGTCGGGGCGGGGCTCGACGTGGTCGAGTCCGGGATCGACGACGTCTGGGCGTACGCCCCGCTGCTCTGGCACGGCGCCCGCGCGCACGCCGAGGCGGTGCTCGCCGGCCGGGCGCCGGACCCGAGCGGCCTGCGCAGGCTGCGCAGGCACCGCGGGGAGCTGGTCTCCCGGGGCGACCGGTCTGTGCCGGCGCTGCGCGCGGTCCTGGCGACGTTCGAGGCGATGTGCACCGCCGAGGACTCCCGGGTCACCCCCGGGGCCGACGCCGGGACCTGGGCCGGGGTGGCCGACCTGCTGGAACGGCTGGGCCAGCCCTACCCGACGGCGTACGCCCGGCTGCGCAGCGGGGAGGCGCTGCTCGGCGCGCGGCGGGCCGGCGCCGGTGCCGACGAGCTCGGTCGCGCGGCGACCGGCGCGCGGGAGCTGCGGGCCGCCCCGCTGCTCGCCGAGATCGCCGACATCGCCCGCCGCGCGCGGGTGCCGGTCCCGGAGCTCCCGGTGATCATGGCCCAACCGGCCAGGGACCGGGCGCCGCAGGCCGGACCGGCGCCGGACAACCCGCTGACCCTGCTCACCGACCGCGAGCTCGAGGTGCTCGAGGTGCTCGCGGACGGCGCGACGAACAAGGAGATCGCGGCGGCCCTGTTCATCGCCCCGAAGACCGTCGGTGCCCATCTCGCCCGGATCTTCGCCAAGCTCGGCGTCACCAACCGGACGCAGGCCGCCGGGGTGCTGCGCCGGCACGTCCCCGAACGCGGTGTGACGGAATAGGGCATGCCTCCCGGTAGCGGTAGGGCATTCACCCGATGGCCCGGCAGGGGTGGCCGGGCGAGGCTTGGGCGCACGCCGACACGCCCAGGAGGCCCGGGTGACCACGTTGATCGAGACGCCGTCGGGTGGACGCGACGCCGGCCCACCGGGTGGGCGGGCGCGGATCGCCGCACTGCTCGCCACCACCCCCGAGGACATCGACGGCGTCGTCGCCCATCTCGAGCAGCTGCAGGAGATCCTGGAGCAGGACTACGGGCAGCGCGACGGCCTCGCCTGTTTCAACCACCTTTACCTGCACATCACCCGCGGGATCCGGCACCAGCTCGACGGCGACCACTTCTCCGACCGGGACTTCCTGGTCCGGCTCGACGTCGAGTTCGCCCGCCGCTACTTCACCGCGTTGCTCGCCGAGGCGACCGGATCGCAGCCGCCGCGCGCCTGGGGGGTACTGCTGGAGCGCCGGTCGCACCCGCGGATCGACCCGATGGAGTACGCCGTCGTCGGGGTGAACGCACACGTCAACTTCGATCTGGCCCCGGCCGTCGTCCGGACCTGCACGGTGCTCGGCCGGACGGCGCTGGGACCGGCCGAACGGGCCGACTACCGGGCCGTCAACGACGTGTTCGCGCTGCACATGAACAAGCTGATCGAGCACTTCGAGGGCTGGCTGGGCGACGCGTTCGACGGGACGGTCGCCGAACAGCTCCTCGGCGCGGTCGCCGACGTGCCGGTGGTGCTCGCCCGCGAGGTCGCGTGGCGGCAGGCGCTGGAACTGTGGGAGCAGCGGTCGCGGCCGACCGAGTACGAGCGCGAGATCGACGCGCTCGACCGACGCACCGCGCTCATCGGACGGGGACTCCTCACGCTGGGATCCCTGACATGACACCCGCCCGCGTGAGGGACGGGCGGGTGTCATCGTCATCGGCGGGCCCGCCGCCGCCGAACACCGGTGCCGTGCTGATTGTCGACGATCACGAGCTCGTGGGGGCGTCACTGGCGGAGGCGCTGCGCCGGGACGGCGAGCGGGCCCGCTTCCGGCCCGCCCACTCGGTGGCGGACCTGTACGAGGCGGTGGACGGCGTCGAGCCGGGACTGCTGGTCCTCGATCTCGATCTGGGCGTGGACGAGAACGGGCGGCGGATCGAGACCATCCCGATGATCCCCACGCTCCGCGCCGCCGGATGGCGGATCCTGGTGCTCTCCGGCAGCTCCAATCCGCTGCGCATCGGGGCGGCCCTGCACCACGGCGGCTTCACCTGGGTGTCGAAGTCCGCGCCGATGACGACGCTGCTCGCGGCGATCCGCGAGGCCCGCGCCGGCCGCTCGCTGCTGGCACCGGCCCGGCGGGAGGAGCTCGTCCGCGGCTACCTCGAATGGGAGCGCCGGCAGCGCGCCGTGCGGACCAAGCTCGCCACTCTCACCCGCCGGGAACGGGAGGTACTGGACCTGCTCGCCTCCGGGATGCGGGCCCAGGCCATCGCCGAGCACTTCGTGGTGTCCCTGCCGACCGTGCGGACGCAGGTGCGGGCGGTGCTGGCGAAGCTCGGCGTGGGGGCTCAGCTGGAGGCCGTCGCGCTGGTGCGGAGCGTGGATCCGGGGGAGGAGACCCCCGGCATTCCGGGACGTGGGGTGCGGTAGTCTTCGGGTGCTCCGCGAGGGGTGGCCGGGACGTGGCGCAGCTTGGTAGCGCACTTGACTGGGGGTCAAGGGGTCGCAGGTTCAAATCCTGTCGTCCCGACAGGCCGAACAACAGCCCGTTGATCTGGGAAACCACCAGGTCGGCGGGCTGTTTCGCTGTCCGGGTGTCGATCATCGTGATGGTCATCCCGCAGCCTCCTGGGGACCATGTGGGGACCGCGGGGCCCGCAGGAAGGCCGTCAGCGAGTCTCCGGCGGCCGACACCGCGGCCCGGTCCGGGTGCAGGTAGCGCTGCGTCGTGGTCAGTGATCCGTGTCCGGCGATCTTCCGGAGCACGTGCACCGGAACGCCGGCGTCGGCCATCCACGTCAGGCCGGGTGTGGCGGAGTCCGTGGCGGCGCAGTTGCTCGAACCCGAGTGACGCGACGACCTCGTCCCAGTGGGTGGCGTCCCGGAACACCGCGGTCGTGATCCGGCCGCCGCGGGGCCCGGTGAACAGCCGGGCGTCGGGCCGGCCCTCGACGACGTCGATCCGGTGCTGAACCAGCTCGCGCACCTCTGCGATCAGCGGGACGAACCGCGCCCGCTTGCCCTTCGTGCCCTTGTCGACGAGGCCGCCGGGGGAGGGCGTGGTCTGCCGGCGGACCGTCCAGAGCCATCGGCCGGTGTCGATGTCGGCGACCCGGACCCCGGACACCTCACCGATCCGGGCCGCGGTGCACGCAGCGAAGATCGTGACGTCGCCCCAGCCGCGGAAGTGCCCGGAGGACCGGGCGACCAGCGCGTCGGCCAGGCTGCTCAGCGCCTCCCAATTAGGCAGCGCCAGCGCCCTGGGGTTGTCGAGCTCGTCCTCAGCCTGGCGAAACGCGTACTGCCAACCGGTGACCCGAGCGGGGTTGCGGTCGACGATCCCGTCCCGGACGGCCTGTTCGAGCACACGCACCAGAACGGCGAGGCTGTTCTTCACCGTGGAGCGGCTGCACTCGTCGGCGATCCACTGCTGTACCGCGCGATCGACGGCACCGTTCGTGACCATGCGCACCGACAGGTGGCCGAGCGTCGGCACCACCCGGTACTTCCAGCCCGCGAGGTACGGGTCGTAGGTCTTGGCCTCCAGCCCACGCAGCGCGAGCGGCATGACGGTGTCGCCGTAGTCGGCGAGCGTGCGGGTAGCGGTGAGCGGATCGACCCCGGACGTGGCGAGCCGCTGGACCTGCTCGATCCAGCCGTGGGCCGCGGCTTCGGTGTCGAACGCCTCCGACTTGGACCGCCGCTGCCGCGTGGCCGGGTCCATCCACCGGACGCGGGCCCGATACGGCTGCGGGCGGTCCGGCCGATGCTCGATGTCTCCCCGGATCGTCACGCCCAGGGGAAGCCCCTGACCCGGAGGGGCCATCACGCGGCCCTCCCGGGATCGACGCGGCGGCTCCGCAACCAGGTCTCCACATCAGCGGCCGAGTACATGGTCACCCGGGACGAGACCCGGACGAACGGCGGTCCCTGGGGCGGCCGCGCGGTCCGCCAACGACGCACGGACGACGGGTCGACGTTCAGCAGCTCCGCCAGTTCCTCCGTGGAGTACCAGCGTCCGAGCAGTAGATCAGCAGTCATAGTCATCACCTCCGGTTGCGGGGCTTGGTCAGGCTGTCGTGCTGGTCAGTTCCTCGCGGGCGGTGCGCCTCCTGGCCCGTGCCTGGGCTGCGGCGGTGTTGGCGAGCAGGGCGTCGGCGGTGGTGTGCCAGCCGATGCCGGCGAAGTGCAGGGCGGAGATGGCGACCTCGGTTGTGTCCTCGCCGTCGTCGAGGTGCTCGATGTCGTCGGCGGCGGGGCGGGGGTTGGCGTGGTCGCGTTGCCAGTCCCTCCGTGCCTGCCGCAGCGCGGTCAACGTGGTCGAGTAGCGGCGGGAGCGGGTGGCGAAGTGGCCGGCGAATCCGAGCATGTGCGCCCATCGCCAGAGCCGTCCCCAGGACGTCGCCCACTCGTCGGGGTCGTAGCCGCGGGGGCGTTGTCCAAGGCGCCAGCAGGCGTCGATCTGACGGCCGGCGTGGGTGGCGTGGTCGGTGTAGGAGCGCACCGTGTCCGGTCGCAGCCGGGTGGAGAGGTGCCCGGCGGTCTCGGTGGCCTTGGTGGCGTACTTGGCCAGGTAGGCGGCGACGGCGGTCGTGGTGATCTCCGCGCGGTCGTCGAGGTCGCGGGCGGAGAGGCGTACCGGGCGCGGGTCGACCTGCTCGCCCCAGGCGATGTGCCAGCCGTCGGGGCGGTAGGGGTGTGGCGCGGTCTGGAACGAGGTCTCGGTGACCGCGGAGCGGAGCAGCAGCGCCACCTGCGCCGCCGAGATCCCGGGCGGAGGCGCCAAGGTCAGGTGGGACAGGTTCGGGTCGGGGTCGCGGCCGTCGAGGCGTACCAGGGCGTGCAGGTGCACGGCGCCGCGGGCCTGGAACTCGGCGACCTTGGTGTAGGACAGCCGGAGCTTGGCGTCGGTGAGCTTCTCGAGCTGACGGAGGTTGCGGGTGGCGGCGATCATCGTGCGCCGCCACAGCTCGCCGACGTGCAGGTTCCAGACGGCTTGGTGCGGGTGGTCATAGCAGTCCAGGCACAGCGGCCGGCCCACGCGCGGGTCGTCGTCGGTGTGGCGTTCCCAGCAGGCGTGCGGCACATCGTGCTCGCAGCTGGTGTCGTCGCGACGGGGCCGGCAGGGCAGTGGCCGGCCTTTCCGGTCGGTGCGGTGGGTGTGGACCGGGCCGAACGAGGGGGCGGTGACGGTCAGGAACACGCACGGGTGCCCTGCCACGGACGCGGGGGTGCCTTTGCCGCCGACGAGGCCGGCGGTGACGAGCTGGAAGGTGTCGGCCCGGTAGGTCTCCGCGCACGAGGGGCAGACGCTCGCGCGGCGGTTGCCGCAGGCGGTGTAGATCAGCCCGTCGGGCATCTCCGAGGTGTGGCGTTCGGAGGTGATCCGGCCGGTGGCCTGTTCGACGCGGAACACTGTGCCGGACAGCCGGATCGGGTGGGCGCATCCTGCGGCGGGGGTGACGTGGCGCAGCCAGCCCGCGAAGTCCTCCCGCCGGGATGCAGCGGTGACGAGGTCGGTGGCAGGGGTGGTTCCGGCCAGGCGGGACAGGCGTCGCGCCGCGAGGCTGTCGACGGTCGCCGAGCCGTGGCCGGTGCCCATCACGCCACCCGAGCCACAGCGGTGCGGGTGTACTCGCGGGCGGTACGAGCCCAGTCGGCCGCAGCGTGCAGGGCGCCGGCCTCGGCGTCGGACACGGCCGCGATGTAGACGACGGGGACCGAGTGGTCGGCGACGGTGGCGCGGGCGAGCACAGCCCACCAGCGGGCGTCGCGGGCATGCAGCGCGGCAAGGGCGCCGGCCCACTCGGTGGCGGTGAGGGCACCGCGGTCGTAGCGGGCGCTGACCTCACGGCGGGCAGCCGCGCATCGGCGCAGCCCGGCGTGGACCAGTTCGGCCGTCGTCGGGCGGGTGCTCATGGCGCACCGCCGGTGGCGTCGTCGAGGTCCTGGCCGTGGGCGATCCCAGCTGCGAGCCGTCGCCGCGCGGCACGGTCGGCCAGGGCATAGACCTGCTCGTCGGACAGGTGCGCGGCCTTGATCCGGCGCGGAACACCACCCTCGGCGAGCAGGAACCCGATCCCTTTCGCCTCCGGCGCCACGCTCGCAGCGGTGTACCCGCGCGCGGCCCAGCCGTGCCCGAGCACGATGTCCGAGCTGGTGTCGGTGGTGCAGCGAAACGCCCACTTGTAGCCGAACAGATCCCGCAGCGACGTGGGGATGATGTCCGCCGACGGCCGCTGGGTGGCGGCGACGACGATAATCCCCGCGGCACGCCCGCGGGCGACCAGGTCGCGGACCAGCACCGAGAACGCTTCCTGCTCACGCTTGGTGCCCACGGTGGCCGAGAAGTAGGCCAGCTCGTCGAGCACGACCACGATCGGCGCCACCGGGTCGGTGGGGGCGATCTTGCGGCGCCGTTGGTCGTCGAGCACGGCGTAGCGGGAGTCCATCTCCGACTGCAGGTCCAGCAGAGCCGAGATCGCATCGGACAGGTCGTTGGCCACGAACCGTTCCGCGCAGCTCCGCCACAATCCGAGTTCGACGATCTTGCCGTCGAACAGCCACAGCCGGCAGTCCACCGACAGGGCGGCATGGGCGACGATGTTGTTGAGCCCCACCGACTTCCCCGCGCCGGGTTCTCCGGCCAGGAGCATGTTGCGGTAGATCAGCGGGACCCGGACCGGTCGGCCGTCCTCGCCGGTGCCGAGGTGGATCGGTCCCCAGATCGACGGCCCCGCCTGCTCACGACGAGCCAGGCGCCGCGCAGCGACATCCTGGGCCCAGCGGGCGGCCACCAGCAGCGGACGCACCCACCGCTCCGGCTCCGGGCCCTCCGGCAACGACAGCGGCAGCGGCAGCGGCGGCGGCGTGGTGGCCGGGTTCGGGTGCTCAGACATAGTCCGACCAGTCCCCACCCCGGCCACCATCGGCCGGGCCGTCGATCGCCGGACGCGGCGCCGGCGGCAGCATCGGGCGGGCGGGCTCGCGATCCGGAGCCGGAACCACCGGGGCGGGCTCCGGGGCCGGCCAGCCGGGTTCGTGCGGGTCGCCTGCGGCGTAGCGGAACAGGTCTGAGCGGATCAGGTTCGGTTCCAGCGGATCACGGCGGATGATCTCGACCCGCACCACAGTGGTCAGCTTCGGCCACGCCGTCACCCGGGCCTCGCGGGCAAAGCACGTCGAGGCCAGTTCCTCGGCCTGCTCGGCCACGGTGTGCGCCGCGATCCCGGCGCGCAGGATCACCCACACGACCTCGCCGACCCGGGTCGGTCGGGCCCACACGGTGAGCGGGCAGGCGCGGGAGCGGGCGTTGAGGACCCGGCACTCCAACAGGCCCTGCCTCACCCGATGCCGGGTCAGCACCGCTTGGGCGCGGTGGAACAGGAACCGGCGCGTCCACGGCACCCCGATCAGCACCCCGGCGGCCGCCGCGAACACGAGGGCGCGGCCGGTCGGGTCCAGACCCGTCCCGGGGACCTCCACCACTGCCCCGCCCGGGCCGGGGACGCGGTCGGGGCCCAGGGCGACCCACGCGGTGAGCAGCACGACCAGGACGAACAGTTCGGCGCGCAGCCGCAGCAGCAGCGCCAGGACCCGCACCACCGGGTTCCGGGGCGGCGCGGAGATGATCTCGAAGGAATCGACACGGGACCGGCCGACCCCGAACGAGCGGGACGACGATGCAGTACGAGCCATGACCAGGGCCCTTCCAGGCACGAGCAACGAACACCGACACGAGCGAGTGACGAACGCCGGGGGCGCGGACACCCGGGGCTGCAGGGAAGTCAGCCCCGGACAATCCGCACCCCCGACCACCGGGGAGCGGGTCAGGACGCCTTCGATGCCGGCGCGTGCGCGGGCTCGATCCGGTCCGCCTTGAACGCCACTCCCGCGCGCTGGCCCTGCTGCCACGGAATCGCGATCAGCCCGACCGGACGCACCTCCGCGCCCTGATCAACCTGCGGTGCACCCGGCGTCGTGATCGTCAGAATCTCCGCGCCCTCGGCGTCGACCTTCACCAGCTGCGTGGTGAACAACGGCGTCCCGGTCTGCCGGTCGGTGCGCTGCCGCCCGTCCATGTCGTTCTTCGGACGCGGCGCCGCACCGACGGTGTAGCGGGTGCCGCTGGTGTCCACTTTGATCGTTGCCATGACGGTCCTCCTGGGACTCAGCCGCTGATCACCCGAACCACTCGGGAGCGACTGAGACCAGGCTGACCTGGTGAAACGATCGTCTCTGTCGCGATCGTGAACCACTTCGACCCACGTTCTCCCGAATGAGTCTCATTTTTGTCTCATCAGGGTTAGACTGCTGGTCAGGGCCACGGAGGGGGACTGATGGCGACCACGGAGACGGTCCTGAAGAACCTGCTCAAGCAGCAGCACCTTCAGGAGCACCGGCAGTTCGTGCGGGCCTACGACAAGGCCGCGAGCACGATCGACAAGGAACTGATCGGAGGCGGGCCGAGCAAGGCCACCTTCTACCGGTGGCTCGGCGGGGTGATGACCCGGCTCCCGCACCCGGGGCACTGCCGCGTCCTGGAAGCGATGTTGCCCGGATGGACCGCCGACGAGCTGTTCGCCCCCTGGCACGAGGGGGTGCCGCTGCAACCTCGCCTTCGTCCGGCTGAGGCCGGCCCCCGGGCGGCCGCGCAACTCCCGCAGGTCATCGAGAGGCCCCACCGTCTGGCGGACCTGTCCGCGGTGTTCACCAGCCGCACCGAGTTCACCCACGAGCTCCCGCCCGCGGTCCTGTTCGACGGCGCGATGTCGGTCCGTTCGGCAGGGCTGTCGCTGAACATGCTCTGCCAGCAGTACGGCGACCGGGCCCTGGGGGCGCTGCTCGACGCCGGCTGCACGCTGCAGCTGATGTTCCTGCGACCCCGCGGCGCGGCGATCCAGGCCCGCGAGGCCGAGGAAGGACTCACCCCCGGGCACCTGTCGATGCTCACCGATCTGAACATCGAGGTGACCGAGCGGCTCCGCCGGAAGCTGTCCCCGGACTCGGCCGAACGCCTTCACATCCGCACCTACGACGAGACGATCCGGTTCAACATCACCATCGTCGACGACCGGACCTGCGTCGTTCAGCCCTACCTGCCCGACGTGCGAGGATTGGACGCACCGACCTTCATCGCCGACCGCGCCTCCGACGGCGAGACCGGCTTGTACGGTATCTTTACAGGCGTGTTCGAATCGCTCTGGGAACGCGCGGAACCGCGATGACGACCGCCTCCGACCTCATCGGAATCGGCCAGGCCGCCATGAAAATCGCACTCGACGTCATCGCGTCACGCGACCCCGGAAGGGTCACCCTCAAAAGTGACCGCGATATCGCCAGCGAGGTCGACTACGCCGTCGAGAATCAACTCCGCGAGTTCCTCGCGAACGAAACA
Organism: Pseudonocardia sp. NPDC046786; assembly: GCF_040645415.1. Lineage (NCBI taxonomy): Bacteria > Bacillati > Actinomycetota > Actinomycetes > Pseudonocardiales > Pseudonocardiaceae > Pseudonocardia > Pseudonocardia sp. NPDC046786. Next base: position 40,198 of record NZ_JBEYYF010000036.1, read on the forward strand.
CCGCATATCGGATTCCTCGGCGAGGAAGAAGGAGAATCCGACGACCGGGAGACACTCTGGGTCCTCGACCCCGTCGACGGAACCGCGAACTTCGTCCGAGGACTGCCGCTCTACGCCGTGTCGCTCGCCCTGGTCGAGGACGGCCAACCGGTCGTCGGCCTGATCAGCCTGCCCGCCATCGGCCTGCACTACACCGCCACCCAGCACAGCGGAGCCCGCTGCAACGGCGAGACCATCCGATCCCGCCCCACCGCCTCCCTACAGGACGCGATGGTCTCCCTCGGCGATTACGCCGTCGGCGACGACGCCACCGAGAAGAACGTCGACCGCCTGGCCATCACGTCCCGACTCGCCGAACGCGTCGAGCGGATCCGCATGGTCGGATCTGCCGCCGCCGACCTGGCATGGGTCGCTCACGGAAAGCTCGACGCCACCGTCATCCTCGCCAACAAGCCATGGGACACCGCCGCGGGAAGCCTGCTCGTCCGCGAGGCCGGCGCCCTCGTCGTGGACCGGCACGGTGAACCGCATTCGCTGACATCGACCAGCACGGTCGCGCTCTCCCCGGAACTGTACGGCGACCTGCTCCCGTTGCTACACGACTAGCGAGCCGCAGCAGATCAGGCCGTACTGTCCGTGACCTGCCACTCCCAGCCGCCCTCCGCGACGGCCGGTGAACTGAAGACCAGCACCCCGCCGGCCGCGTCCTGCGGAATGTCGACGATCACGTCGAACTCGTAGTTCCGGTTCGGGCCGAGCTGCTGCGGAACGTCCAACGCGCACCCCGCTGCCTCGACGGTCGACGCCTCCACACTGCGTCCGGTCGGACCGACGTACTCCCATCCGAAGCCGAACGACACGATCGGGAGCAGGCCGTCGGGGTCGTTCCCCGTCGCAGCTGTCATCCGCAGAGTCCGGAACTGCCCGTTGACCGGCTCATCTGAGTACGGGTTGCAGTCGGCTGTAGCGCTGATCTCGTGGACGACGAACTCGGCCAAGGTCGTGCCGTCGTTGTTCACGAGTCCTGCGGGTTGCCCGAGTTCCTTCGGCAGCGCTCCCCGCGGGGAGCGATCCTGAGTGGCCGGCTCGACAGCCTCAGTCTCCGCGGTGTGAGGCGCGCTCACCGGGGCGTCGGTGTCCGGAGTGCCGTTCGCGCACCCGGCCATCATCAGTCCAGCAGCCGCGATCACAGCCACCAGCCTCAGCGTCTTCACCGACAGTTCCTCCTTCGATGCCCCGGCATGCACTGGACGCGCACGCCTACACCTGACCGTCGGCAGGTAGCCGGCCGTTAGCTCGCGCCCGCCGCCGTCATCAGAACTGTGGACGGCAGACCCTGCCGACTACACCGCCGGGCGACAACGAACCCCTACGTCTTCTAGCCGCGACACGGCGGTCTCCGTCCGGTGAGGACTTTCTCTACGTCTTCAAGCCGGCCCTGACGGGCCGGACGGGCGGCGTCGCTGCCGTCCGCCTCCTGCCTCCGGCCCGGCGACCGGCGCGCGCACGCCCGCCACCGTCGACCAGCTCGAAACGCCGAGAAGCCGCACCGCCGGAACGAACCGAAGGTGCGGCCACGAGCAGACGCCGGCGTCCGAACACAATCACGAGGGCGAGCCGGGCCGACGGACGTCGAGCGGGAGACCTGCCCCTCAAGGCCGGGGCGGGCCGAGAACGGCCGATGGACCGCCTCCGGCGGGGACCTGACGGCCCCGAAGCGTCACACGGGCTCACTCAGCATCAATGGTGCTGCGCATCGGCTGCGCCGACGGCCTCCGGCCGCCATTGACCCTGAGCCTCCGAGCCCTTGTCAGGCGCTCCGCGCGGAGGCGGGGGAACGCACCCCGCCCCCCAACTCGGGGCCGACAGGCCCCACGGATTCGCGGAGGCCAGGATCATGCCCACCTACTCGCAGATGCTCGACACCATGCAGAACTGGTTCGTCTGGAGCGGGGCCGACTGCGGCGCCCGGGTCGCCGAGGCTGACGGCCGCCACACCGACGCTGCCGAGTACCGCGACGTCCGTGACCGGCGGACCGTCGAGCCCCTCGACGTCCTGCGCACCATCGCCGAGCTGGTCGAGTCCCTGCACGCCGGCCGCTGGGACGTCATCACCGAGGCCCGACTCCGCGGAGCCACCTGGACCGAGATCGGCCACGCCATGAACGAGCGCCCCGACGCCGTCCGCTGCGAGCACACCGCGATGGTCAACTACTTCGCCGACCACCAGCCGGATCACGTCGACCTCGACCGGCACCGACAGGTGGTGGTGTGAGGCTTCGACATCGCGGATGCTGGCGTGGTGCCCCCCGCTCTCGCCGCCTCGGAGGAATCGATCTTCGCGACGGTCGCGATCCCGCTGGGCTTCGTGGGCCCAGCTCTTCTCATTCTTGCGGCCGTCGTGATGCTCCGCTCCCGCAAACGCGGGCGAACCGAGATCCCGCCGTCAACCCCGTGGATCATTATCGGATTTGCGTGTGCGAGTCTGCTGCAGACCATCCTTACTCTGTCTGGATCTCGGTCCCAGCCCGTGTCCGTCCTCCTCACGCTGATTATGCTCGGTACCGGCGTGGCGTCCATCGTCGTCGCCTGGCGCCATCGCAGGTGTCGAGCAGCTGCGAGCCGAGGCCGGTGACCAGCGGTAGTTGAGCGCCCTCGCGCTGACCACAACGCCGACCGCAACCCACCAGAGAACGATGAGACACCACCGGACACGGACGGACGGCTGACCAGGTAGATCGTGCTCGTGACCGGGCGTCCCAGTGGCCTTGAAAGCGGGCGCGGTGGCGGGTTTCGCGCGGATCGTGGTCGGAGCCTGTCGAATGCGCCGAGCCGTTGATGGTGGTAGGCGAGGTCGTGTTCGTCGTACGGGGTGCCGAGAGCGGTGGCTCGGGTGAAGTGGACGCTGTCGCGGCGTAGACGGTGTCGGATGAGCTGCACCGTTGCTTCGTCGGTGAGGTGCTCTGCGGTGCCTCCTGCCTGGTGGTACATCGCGATGAAGTGGCGTGCGTCGGCGATGTCGTCGCAGAAGCCGTTGCTGAACTCCAGTGCTGCGCTGGCGACGTCGACTTCGGGTGGGGCGATCATGGCTTCGTCCCAGTCGAGTACGGCGATGATGTGGGTTGGATCGGTCGGCGTGGTGAGCAGGTTGCCGTGGTAGTAGTCGCCGTGGACAGGGTGCTGCAGTCGCGATCGGGCGGAGAACTCAGCGAGCCATGTGTCGAGTTGGGGATCTTGCAAGCGGGGGTCCTCGTAGGACGTGCGGCCATCGAGCCCGACCTGTACGAAGCACGGGTGTGGTCGAGCCGGTAGATCGGCGGGGAGCAGTGCTCGGTGCAGGCGCGCCAACAGTCGGGCGGCGGCGCGGGTCACCTCGGTGTGCGATTCCGGTGCCCAGACTCCGTCGATGTAGGGCCAGACTGACACCACTCGTCTGTCGATCACCGTCGTTGTGGCGCCGTGTCGGCCCGGCAGTGGTAGCGGTACGAGTGCTTCGGTGCAGCCGCCGGCGCGAGCTGCGGCGGCGACTCGGTGGCACCACTCGATCCGAACCGGGTCCTTGTCGAGTGCGCTGATGCGGATCACTCGGTCGCGCACGCGCCAGGCGGCCGATTCTTCGCCGCCATAGAGCCGGGCGGCCGGCCCATGTAGGTCACACGCCTCCTGCATGGCCGTGGTCAGTGGGATGTCTGCGTAGGCCAAGTTCGCCTCCTTGATCACCCGGTCGTGCTATGCGGTCTGGGGCGCGCGCAGCAGGCCCGATCAGCAGCATTCTTGCAGCGGGAGGGTCACGCGTCGGTACGACGCAGCACCGCAAGGTCCCAGAGGTGCAGGTCAGGCTGTACGAATCAGCCGTGTCCGGCATTCGGCGACGGGTCGGAGCGCCCTTCACGCCGAGGAGGGCCAGGGGAGCGGCGTCGGGGACCATCTGGGGACCACACGTTGCGCGCGTTCCCACACTTTGCCTGCGCCAGCCTCTCCGTCGAGCAGTCTCCGGACGCGGATGACGTGCGGAAACGTCTACCCCGACGTCCTGGGGGTCAAGGGGTCGCAGGTTCAAATCCTGTCGTCCCGACAGGCCGGAGGCCGGTATCCGAGAGCATCGGGTACCGGCCTTTACTCGTGTGACCTGCTGATTCTCGTTCGGGCAAGGCCTTAGGTCGATGCTGTCGCGTCTCGCCGTCGTCGCGGGCGTTGGGCGCATGGCGCCGGGTGAGTGACTAAGAGATGGTTTCAGAATGAGTTCGGCGTGTCTGCTGTAGACACTCACTGAGCTGCGGCAGAGTCGCTCGACATGGCTGTCGATCTTGTTCCTG
>NZ_JBEYYF010000037.1:0-40990 GCF_040645415.1 Pseudonocardia sp. NPDC046786
TGCCGTCGGCGAGCGCGGCGGCCACCATCGTGAGCTCGTAACGGTCGGTCAGGAGATGGCTGTCGCGGCCGCCATCTCGCAACGCTCGGCAGCGGTAACCCGTCGGCTGATCAGGTTGTGGCGACGGCGGCTCCCGGGACGGCCACGGCGAGCGACTCCATCTCGGCCGCGACGGTGTCCGCCGTCGTCGCCTCCGACTCGAAGATCGTGGTCGCCGAGCCGGCGGTCGCACCGCAGAACCCGAAGATCCCACTCTCGACCTGCACCCGGAGCGCCTCGGTGTAGCCGTGCCGCCGGTAGCCGGCGGCGTCCCCGCCGGCGATCGGGACCAGGTGCACGGTGGTACCGGTCAGCCGGGCAGTGATCCCCTTCTCCACCGAGTGGTCGAACGCCCAGCCGTTCACGAAGACCCGGTCGATCCAGCCCTTCAGCAGGGCCGGCATCGACCACCAGTACACCGGGAACACCAGGACCAGCCGGTCCGCGCGGTCGATCCGCTGCTGCTCGGCGACCACGTCGGCCGGGGCGGGGGCGGCACCGTGGTAGTGGCGGACGTCGTCGATGGTGAACGCGGGATCGAACCGCTCCCCCGCGATGTCCGCCGTCTCGACCGACCCGCCCGCGTCCTCGGTCGCCCTGGCGATCTCCCGGGCGACCGCGTGGGTCAACGACCGGGGATCGGGATGAGCGACCACCACGAGGGTGTGCTGCGGTGCCTGCTCTGCTCTGCTCACGTGGTCGATCATCGCCACCCGGGTCCCGGCCGGGACATGGGCCGGACACCGGAGTTGCTGTCCCATCGTCTGCGTGGACCGGGGTGCCCGGCTCGTCCGATCCCCCACCCGTCGTGGCAGGTCGGACCCTGGGGCGGGGGTGGTGGGGTGCGGTCCACTCGGTGTCCGCTTGTTCGCCTCATGAGGAGACAGAGCCATGGGACTCATCACCGTCGGTACCGAGAACAGCACCCCGGTCGAGCTGTACTACGAGGACCAGGGGGACGGGCAGCCCGTCGTCCTCATCCACGGCTACCCGTTGAACGGGCACAGCTGGGAGCTCCAGACCCGCGAGCTGCTCGCCGCCGGATACCGGGTCATCACCTACGACCGCCGCGGCTTCGGGCGCTCGTCGAAGGTCGGCACCGGCTACGACTACGACACCTTCGCCGCCGACCTGAACACCCTGCTGGAGACGCTCGACCTGAGCGACGTCGTCCTCGTCGGGTTCTCCATGGGCACCGGCGAGCTGGCCCGCTACATCTCCCGGTACGGCGACGGCCGGGTCGCGAAGCTGGCGTTCCTGGCGTCCCTGGAGCCGTTCCTGGTGGCCCGCGACGACAACCCGGACGGCGTGTCGCAGGACGTGTTCGACGGGATCGAGGCCGCGGCGAAGGGCGACCGGTACGCCTGGTTCACCCAGTTCTTCGACAAGTTCTACAACCTCGACGAGAACCTGGGCAACCGGATCAGCCAGGAGGCCGTCACCGGCAGCTGGAACGTCGCGGTCGGCAGCGCACCGGTGGCGGCGTACGCCGTGGTCTCGTCGTGGATCGAGGACTTCCGGGCCGACGTCGAGGCGGTCCGGGCCGGCGGGAAGCCGGCCCTGATCCTGCACGGCACCGCGGACCGGATCCTGCCGATCGACGCCACGGCGCGCCGGTTCCGGCAGGGGCTGCCCGACGCGCAGTACGTCGAGATCGACGGCGCCCCGCACGGCCTGCTCTGGACCCACGCCGACGAGGTCGGCAAGGCGCTGCTCGGCTTCCTCGGGTCGGCCGCGCAGGACCGCCCCGAGGTCGCCGCGGCGTCGGCCCGCTGACTCCGGAGGGCTCCGTCCGCGGTCGTGCTCGGCGGCATCGGTGTCGACCCGGCCGTCCGTCGCCATGACCGGCGTCGGCATCTCTGTCCGCGGCCGGGGTCACCGCCGCCAGGCCGCCGCCCCGGCTCCCGGGTGCGGCGCACCCGTACCGGCACCTCTGGGGAGCGGTGCCGGTACGGCGTGCCGCGGTGGGTGCGGCCCCGGTCAGCCCGCGGTACGGACCGGACCGGCGGCGGCCCCGCCGTCCTGCCGCGCCCGGGACGGGGTGCGGCCGGTCCAACGCAGGTAGGCCCGGCGGAACTCGCGGGCGTCGCTGAACCCGACCTCGGCCGCGACCGCGCTGATCGGCACCGACGACCGGGCCAGCAGGAGCGTCGCGCGACGCTCGCGGACCCGGTTCGCGATGTCGCGGAACCGCACGCCCGACTCGGACAGCCTGCGGTGCAGGGTCCGCTCGGTGACATGCAGCCGTTCGGCGACGTCGCGCATGCTCAGCGGTCGCCGGAGGTGCCCGGCCATCATCATCTCGATCGAGGCGACCAGGTCGGACGGCGGCTCACCCTGGGCCGACATCGTCCGGCACGCCTCGAGCGCCGCCCGACGGGTCGGCTCGTGCGCGGTCGCGAGCCGCCTGCGCAGCAGCGCCGACGACAGGACCAGGGAGTTCGTCGCGGACCGGAAGGCGACCGGGCACCGGAAGGTCCGCCGGTAGTGCGCGGCGTGGACGGGCGGCGGGTAGGTCAGGGCGACCCGGGACGGCACCCAGGACGGCTCCCCCAGCATCGACCGGACCATGACGAGGGTGCTGGTGAGCGCCTCCTCGCACAGGAACGCCACCAGGTCCGGGTCCGGCCAGCGTTCGCGGAACCGGATCGCGGTGTGCTCCCCGAGGTCCTCCAGCTCCATGTCGAGCAGGCTGCCCGCGGTCTGGTGCAGCTCCTCGGCCAGCGCGAGCGCCTCGCCAAGGGTCCCGGAGGCCCGCATCGCGACGCCGAGCAGCCCGAACGACAGCAGCGCGTCCCGCTCGCCGACCTCGATACCCAGCGGGCCTCGGTCCAGCGCCGGGAGTGCCCGGCGCAGCACCGTCCGGACCTGGTGCAGGGACACCAGCACGCCCGGGGCCTGCAGCAGGCCGGGTTCGAGGCCGGTCCCGGAGAACCACGGGATGACCGACGATCCCTCCCGACGCCCGACGTCGAGGACCCCGGTGAGGACCGTCGGGGGGATCACGGCCCTGCCCGCGGGATCGAGCACTGCATCGACCGACGTCATCGGTGTCCTTCCTGTTCGTACGGCCCACGACGGGCCGGACCGGCGGAGCGGGGGTACTCCGCGCCGACGCCAGCGTCGTCGGGCAGCCGGTGGAGCCGCGTCGGTAGAACCCACGTAGGTGCCCCGCCGGCCGCACCGGTCCGGTCCGCCCCCCGCCGTGACCGGTCGCGCCCTGGGTGCGACGGCGACCCGGATCGTCTACTCGTGCCGGTTCACCGACGACGGCCGCGGCGACCGGATCCCGAGAGGACCCCCATGCCCACCATTCTCAGCCACACGATCGACATCCAGGCTCCCGCCGACCGGGTCTGGGCGGTCCTCACCGACACCGCCGCCTACCCCACCTGGAACCCGTTCATGACCAGGCTCGAGGGGGACCTCGTCGTCGGCGCGCGGCTCGCGGTGACCGTCGTCCCACCCGGCGGGAAGCCGAACAACTTCTCCCCCACCGTCACCGAGGTGGAGCCCGGACGCAGGCTCGCCTGGCTCGGCCGGCTGCTCGCCACCTGGATCTTCGCCGGCGCGCACTCGTTCGAGGTCCGCCCACTGGGCCCCGGCGCCACCCGGTTCACCCAGTCCGAGCGGTTCTCCGGACTGCTCGTCCCGCTGCTGCGCAGCACGTTGCGCTCCACCGAGGCGGGCTTCGCGGTGATGAACACGGCGCTGGCCGAGCGGGCCGAGACCGGCGTGCGCCACTGACCCGGTCCGCAGACCGGTGGCCCGTGGGGCCGTGACCGGCCGGTAAGGCCCGGGCGGCCTTCACGGCCCGGACCGCCTCGTCGTGCCAGCCGCGGGCGATCGGCTCCAGCGCCTCGAAGGCGCCCGGCGGGGTCCCGGGCAGCTCCCGGCCGGCGTCCCGGATCCGGCCGAGCACCGCGCCGGCGGCCGAGTCCGCCTCCGCGGTCAGCGCCGGCAGGTCCACCCCGGTCAGCACGCCGTCGCGCTCGACGATCCGGACGTCCACCAGCCCCGTCCGCACGTCGGCCGCGGTCGTCTGGAAGGCGAGCGTGGCGTACGGTCGATCCGCGGGTGCTGCTCGACCGCTCCCCCGCCGACCAGCTGCAGGTCGGCCTGCTTGCCCGGGGTCAGCGAGCCGATCCGGTCGCCGAGCCCCAGCGCGTCGGCGGCGTTCACGGTGCCCCAGCGCAGGACCTCCTTCGCGGTGCCCATGTTCAGCTCGGTCTCGACCGAGATCGACACCTTGCCGCCGCTGCGGGCCAGGGCGCTCCACTCGTCGTCGTCGAGGGTGATGCAGTGCACGTGCACCATGTCCGGGCCGAGCAGGCCGAGCGCGTCCGGCTCGGTGACGCCGCCGGTCAGGGCACCGCCCCAGACGCAGCCGGTGCGGTCGACGATCAGCGCCCGGCGCTCGCGGGCGGCGGACAGCTCGGCGACCGTCCGGTCCCACGGGAGGCCGAACAGCTCCGAGAGCGAGACCCCGAGCGTGAGCAGCCCGTCGGAGGCGAAGTAGGTGTCGGCGATCCGGTGGAAGTCGGCGAGCCGCGCGGCGTGGTCTCCGAACCGGCTGGCCTCGGTCACGCTGACCCCGGCCGGCGAGCGTTTCCTGCCGCGGGCCGCCACCGTCCTCGCCCGGCTCGACGCGCTCGTCGAACAGGTCGGGCGCCCGACGCACGACTCGGCGCTGCTGCGGATCGGCGTGCTCGGATTCGGGCTGGCCGACTGGGGGCCGCCGACGACGGGCGCGGGCGGGTGGCGGTGCGCTCCCCCTCGGGTGCCCTCACCGCGGTCGCGACGAGCGGGCGGCTGGGACTGCACGCCGAACCCGCCCGCCGGTACTTCCCGCACCCCGGGGTCCGGTACGTACCGCTGGAGGGGCCGAAGGCGGGCATCGCGGATCGCAACCTGATCGGGCCATGATCCGGCCGGCGGTCCCGGCCAGAGTGGTGCCATGCGATGGAGCAGCTACACCGAGGCGGACGGCACGGAACGCGCGGCGGTCTGGCGGGACGGGCGGCTGCACCCGGCGGACGCACCCCTGATCGACCTGCTCGGCAGGCTGGACGAGGCCGCCGCCCGGGCGCCGGCCGGGCCGGGGATCGACCCGGGCACCGTGCGGCTGCTGCCACCGGTGCCGCGGCCGCCGTCGGTGCGGGACTTCATGGCATTCGAGGAGCACGTGGTCACCGCTAGCGCCGCGATCGGACTGCAGGTCGATCCGCTCTGGTACCGGCAGCCGGTCTTCTACTTCACCAACCCGGCGGCGCTGCGCGGCGCGCACGACCCGGTGCCGGTCGCCCCGGGCAGCGCGGCGTTCGACTACGAGCTGGAGATCGCCGCCGTGATCGGCCGGGAGGGCGCCGACCTCTCCCCCGCCGAGGCGGTGGCGCACATCGCCGGGTACACGCTGTTCTGCGACTGGAGCGCCCGCGACCTGCAGGCCGAGGAGATGCGGCTGAACCTCGGGCCGGCCAAGGGCAAGGACTCGGCGTCCAGCTGCGGGCCGTGGATGCTCACCCCGGACGAGCTGCCCGCGGCCGCCGCGATGACGGCCGCGGTGAACGGCCGCCGGTACAGCGCGGGCCGGCTCGACGCCCTGTACTGGAGCTTCGGCGAGATGATCGCCTACGCCTCGCGCGGCACCCGGGTGCTGCCCGGCGACCTGATCGGCAGCGGCACCGTCGGCACCGGCTGCATCCTCGAGCTGTCCCGCGTGCACGGCGCCGACGCCTACCCCTACCTCGTCCCCGGCGACCGGGTCCGGCTCGAGATCGACGGGCTCGGCGCGATCGACGCACCCGTCGTCCCGGGCGCACCGGTCCGTCCACTGCGGAAGGAGCACGCATGAGCGCGCACACCCACGACATCACCGTCCTCGGCCCGCCGCGGCTGGAGGAGGTCTCCGACGGCATCCACGCCTACGTCCAGCCGGACGGCACCTGGTGGATCAACAACACCGGCTTCGCGGTCGGCCCGCAGGGCGTGGTCGCGATCGACTCGTGCTCCACCGAACGCCGCACCCGGGCCTTCGTCGACGCCATCGGCTCGGTCACCGCGGCACCGGTGCGGACCCTTGTCAACACCCACCACCACGGCGACCACACGTTCGGCAACGCGCTGTTCGACACCGCGACCATCGTCGCGCACGAGCGGGCCCGCGCGGAGATGATCGCCTTCGGGCCGCCGCGCGAGCTGCCGTTCTGGCAGAACCCGGACTGGGGCGACCTGCCGCTCGATCCGCCGTTCCTGACCTTCACCGACGGCGTCACGCTGCACCTGGGCGAGCTGCGGGCCGAGGTCCGCCACGTCGGGACGCCCGCGCACACCACCAACGACTCGCTGGTCTGGTTCCCCGAGCGCGGCACCCTGTTCTGCGGCGACCTGGTCTTCAACGGCGGCACCCCGTTCCTGCTGATGGGGTCGGTGGCCGGCGCCGTCGACGTGCTGGAGAACGTGGTCGCGCCGCTCGGCGCGACCACCACCGTCCCCGGCCACGGCCCGGTCTTCCACGGCCGCGGCCCGCTCGACGACACCGTGGACTACCTGCGGTTCGTGCTCGACCTGGCGGCGAGGGGCCGGGCCGCCGGGGTCACCCCGCTGCAGGCCGCGCGGGACACCGATCTGGGCCGCTTCGCCGGCTGGCCGGACGCCGAGCGGATCGTCGGCAACCTGCACCGCGCCTACGCCGAGCTGGGCGGCCTGGATCGCGGCGGGGCGATCGACGTGTTCGCGGCGCTGGGCGACATGGTCACCTACAACGGCGGCACGCCCCTCACCTGCCTGGCCTGACGGCGATGCAGCGCTCCCGGCGAGACTGCGCAGCCCGAGCAGCTGAACCCGGGCGAGACCCCGGGTGTCGTGACGGTTCATCGCAGTCCGCCGGGCCCAGCCGCGGGTCGGGGCGCCGGCGATCGCGATCCGACGCCGGGTGTGGGACAACGTCGTCGAGCACCTGCTCGGCGAACGTCCGACGACCGGGAGCGCCGTCGCGACCCCGGCCAGGGTGGAGAAGTTGTGGCGCACGATCGCGCTGGAGGCTGGTCGAGCCCTCGCCGGGACCACCGGCCCGGTCGACGACGGTCACCCGCCGGCCCGCCCTGGCCAGCTCCAGCGCGATCGCGGAGCCGATCACTCCGGCCCGGCGCCAGCGCCTCCAGGTCGAAGCCGAGGCCCAGCGCGCCAACCAGGTCGACGGCCAGGCCGGCCAGGGTGCAGGCGGCAGGTCGATCGGCGCCCGGACCGGACCGGCGGTGTCGGTCCCGGCGGCGTCGTCGGCCCGAGCTCGGTCAGGAACACCGCCGGCTTCGCCCTGAACAGCATGGCGCCCACACCGCCCCGGAGGAGGTCGTCGGAGCGCTCCGCAGGTGCCCGGCGTGAACACCCGGCCGGGTTGCGCCGGCATGTGATCCGCGTCGCAGCCGCCTGGACCCCGACGCGACGTCGGGGTGTTGCCTCGTCGTCCCCGGCACCCGACGAGGAGGTCCCATGACCGACCAGGCCGACCGCATCCGGCTCACCGACGCCGACTACGCCCGCGCCGAGCAGATGCTCGCGCCCTACCGCGCCCGGCTGATCCCGACCGCCGCCGTCGTACCGGAGTGGTCGGCCGACGGCACCCGGTTCCGGTACCGCTCCGGCGGGCGGTACGTCCTGGTCGATCCCGCCGCGGGCACCCGGCGGGACGCGTTCGACCACGAGCAGCTGGCCGCCGCGCTGTCCGAGGCGTCCGGGCACGCGGTGGCGGCCGACGACCTGCCGCTCACCGCGGTCGAGTTCGACCTCCCCGGCCGGGATCCGGACGTGGTCCGGTTCTCCGCCCTCGATGCCGGCTGGGAGTGGTCGGACCGGGCCGGGACCTGCACACCGGTCGAGACGGACGGCCCGCCGGTCGGGCCGGGCGAGATCCTGTCACCGGACCGGACGCTGGTGGCGTTCCGGCGGGACGGCAACGTGTGGGTGCGCAGCCGCGACGGCCGCCGCGAGTTCGCCCTCACCGACGACGCCGTGCCGCACCACGACTACGGCGGTTTCCCCGAGGCCGGGACGAAGCTCAAGCTCCCGCTGCTGGGGATGGGCTCGCTGCTGGTGGCCGAGTGGTCGCCGGACTCCACCCGCCTGATCACCCACCGGATCGACCAGCGCGGGCTGCCCGAGCAGGTGCTGGTGGAGGCCGCACCGCAGGGCGGTGGCCGTCCGGTGGCGCACCGCATCCGCTACCCGATGCCCGGCGACGACGCGCAGGCCACCGTGACGTGGCACGTCCTCGACGTGCGCACGGGGCAGAACGTGCCGGCGTCGGGCGGGCCGGAGGTGCTCGGCCAGTACAACCTCGCCCGGCGGTGGTGGACCGGGAAGGACGGCGCGGCGGTGCACCTCCTGCACCAGTCGCGCGACGGCCGCACGCTGGAGCTGCGCCGTCTCGATCCGGCCACCGGCGCGAGGACGACGCTGATCACCGAGACCGGCCGGACCAGGGTGGATCCCTCGCCGTACCTGCACGTCCCGCCGCTGGTGCGGGTGCTGGACTCGGGCGAGATCCTCTGGTGGTCCCAGCGCGACGGCTGGGGCCACCTGTACCGCTACTCCGCCGACGGCGAGCTGCTCGGACGGGTCACCGGCGGGCAGTGGCTGGTCCGCCGGGTCCTGTGGGTCGACGAGGACCGCCGCCGGGTGTGGTTCCTGGCCTGTGGGCTGAACGACGACCCCTACCTCCGCCAGATCTGCCGGGTGGATCTCGACGGCGGCGGGTTCGTCCGGATCACCGACGACGACCTCGACCACGACGCGGTCACCCCGCCCCAGGGCGGCTACCTCCTCGACCGGGCCTCGACGGTCAGCGTGCCGCCCCGCGCGCGGGTGCTCGGCGACGACGGCAGGGTGCGCGTCGAGCTCGAGGCCCCGGACACGGCCGCGCTGGAGGCGGCCGGGTGGAGCCCGCCCGAGCGGTTCCGGACGACCGCGGCCGACGGACGTACGCCGATCCACGGGCTGCTGTGGCGCCCGCACGGCTTCGACCCGGCGCGGCGCTATCCGGTCGTCGACCACAGCTATCCCGGACCCAACATCCACCGGGCCTCGCCCGCGTTCGGCGACCTGTTCACCGGCGAGCCCGAGGCGCTGGCCGCGCTCGGGTTCGCGGTCGTCGCACTGGACGGCCGGGGCACCCCGGTCCGCAGCAAGGCGTTCCTCGACCAGTCATACGGCGAGCTCGGCGTCACCGCGGCACTGGACGACCACGTCGCCGCCATCCGCGAGCTGGGCCGGCGGCACGCCTGGCTGGACACCGACAGGGTCGGGATCACCGGACACTCCGGCGGCGGGTTCTTCACCGTCCGGGCCATGCTGACCCGTCCCGAGCTGTTCTCGGTGGGCGTCGCCCAGGCCGGCCCGCACGACTTCTCCATCTATCTGCCGTTCTGGGTCGAGCAGAACTACGGGGAGCTCACCGGTGAGACCCGCCGGGCGCTGGTCAACACCGTGCACGCCGGCAACCTGCGCGGGCGGCTGCTGCTGATCGACGGCGAGCTCGACGACAACGTGCTGCCGCACCACGCCATGCGGCTGGTGGACGCGCTCATCCAGGCCGACGCCGACGTCGACATGCTCGTCGTCCCCAGTGTGGAGCACGACTTCACCGGCCGCCGGCACTACGTCACCCGCCGCACCTGGGACCACCTGGTACGCCACCTGCACGGCACCGAGCCCCCGGCCTACCGGCTCGCACCGTTCCCCGAGATGCCCGAGTGGGCCGTCCATCCGGGCGGCTGAGCCCGGCCCCCGCCGGGCCCGCGCTACCGGTGCTGCTGCATCGCACCCGTCTCGATCCCGGCGATCCGGAGCAGCTCGACGGTGATGCGCTGCGCCTCCCCTGCCGGCGGACGAGAGGTGCGGGCGACCGGCTCGAGCCGGGTCGGTACGCCGCGGGCGGCACCGGCCGGGCCGTAGCAGCTGCCGCCGACGGCGTCCGGATCGGTGAGGGCACGCACCGCGGACCAGGCCGCGCCGTCCTTCCCCTGCGCCCACGGGGTGAACGGGTTGCGCTGGTAACGGATCGCCGGATCGGCGATCCCGGCCCGGACCGGGGTCTTCGCGTCGACGCCGACACCGGGATCGGACACGATCGCGTCGACCGGGACGGCGTCCGCCCGGAGCCTGCGGTCCAGCTCGTAGGCGTACACCTCGAGCGCGGTCTTGGCCTTGACGTAGGCGGTGAGGCGGAACCGGGGCACCTGCAGGAGGTCGTCCAGGGACACCGCGATCCGCCGGACGAAACCGGTGCCGGCGAACACGAGACGCCCCCGGCCCTGCTGGGTCGCGGCGGTCCGGGACAGCAGCGGCAGGACGGTGGAGGCGAACGCGACGTTGCCGACGGCGTGCGTGCCCATCTGCACCGGGAGCCCATCGGCGGTGACCCCACGGACGGTCGCGTCCGGGCCGGCGTTGAGGAAGATCCCGTGCAGCGCAGGGATCGCGGCGAGCCGGTCGGCCGCTGCCGGGACCGACTCCAGCGACGCGAGATCGACGACGACGGAGCTGAGGGTCGCCTCCGGAACCTGCTCGGTGATCCTCCGTTCGGCGACGGCCAGCTTCTGCGGGGACCGCCCGAGCAGCACGACGTGGGCGCCCGCGGCGGCCAGCTGCTCGGCGGCGAAGTAGCCGATTCCGGCCGTCGCGCCGGTCACGGCGAGCACCCGGCCGGACTGGTCGGGAAGGGCGTGCGGGTTCCAGGGCATGAGCACTCCTATCGGATAATCTATCCGTCTCTTCGACTGTAGCGGATGACTCATCCGGTTAAGAGGTAGAGTTGCGGCATGCGAGCGCCGCGATCCGATGCCCGACGGAGCCGTCACCGGATCCTCGAGGCCGCGCGGACCCGGGACCTCGCCGACCTGCGCCACAACGACCTGGCACGGGCGGCCGGCGTCGGTGTGGCGACGGTGTACCGGCACTTCCCGAGCGTGCAGGCGCTCGTCGAGGCGCTCGCCCGTGACGCCCTCGAACAGCTCGACACCGCCTGCGCCGAGGCGATGGCGACGAGTGATCCGTGGGAGGCGCTGGTTGGGCTCGTCGACCAGGCCCTCGACCTGCAACTCCGCAACGACGGCGTGCAGGACGTCCTGGTGCGCGAGGCGGGCCACACACCGGAGGTCCGGGAGATCGTCACGGCGATCCTCGACCGGTACGACGCGGTGCTGCGCCGGGCGCACGAGGCGGGGGTGGTGCACCGCAGCGTGACCGCGCACCGGCTGAAGCACCTGATGTGCGGGGTCGAGCACGCGATCCGGCTCGGCGTCCCCGAGGACCGCCCCGCACTGCAGGCTGCGCTGCTCCGCGGGATCCGGTGTGCGGGGTGACCGCGGCAGAGGCCCCCTGGCCGGTCGCGCCGTGCACGCCCTCCCGGGCGAGCCCCGTCCTGGACGCGGCACTGGGCACCTCGACGGCCTGGCCGACCGGGCCGGGCGATGCAGCCCCGATTGCGTCTCCCGGCGAGCAGGCCCCGCCGCCGGTGGCATGCTCGCTCGGGGCGGAGCGGGGCCGGCGGATCGGCGAGTGGCACGAGGTCCTGGCCGAGCAGGATAGTTGGCCGCCCCGTCGCCGAGGTCGAGCACGATGCCGGTGTCCCCGCTGCCGAGGACGATCCGGTTGACCGTCAAGAACGCGAGGTGCGCCCCGACACAGGTCCACACCGTCGCCGACACCGTCGCCTCCCGGGCGCGGGCGAGCATCGACCCGAATGCGGCAAGCATGAGGTAGTACAGGACCGGGTCCTCACCGGAAGGCGCGATCGCGAAGTCGCCCTCCGCACCGGCCGGAAGGCTCAGCAGCCACTCGGCGCTCAACGCGACGACCGGTACCAGGAGGAACGCCACCACCGACAGGGTCGTCGCCCAGCCCCTGGCGAACCGTGCCCGCAGGGCGGTCAGGGCGTAGCCGCGCAGCGCGATCTCCTCCGGCACCGCCTCCAGCAGTAGCGCCACCAGCGCATTCGTCAGCAGGAACGTGGCGAGCACGCCTCCGTCGACCTCTCGCACCTCGACGACCCCCGCGACCGAGAGCACAGCGAGCACCACGGCTGCGGGGGCGGCGACGACCACCAGGCCCAGCAGGAACCCGCGCAAGCCCGGACCGGGACCGCCGAGCCCGATTCCGTGCAGGGGCGCCCGATCCCAGCGACGTCGGAGCAGAAGGATCACCGCGAGGACGAGGACCGCCAACGACCCCGCGACGACAAGTCGGGACACGAGCGGTTCAGACGGCGCTGCCGACGTACCGACCGCCCCGGCGACCCGATCCGCGATCGCGAGCCCAAGCCCCATCACCAGCGAGGCTACGACTGCTCGGCCGATGGCTCCGCCGGTGGAGTAGTGGCGAGTGCTGGTGATCATTCCGTCCCTTCGGCCGGTCCTTCGGACGCGAGGTTGCGGTCGAACCACGATCGGACGATCGCGCGGACCTCCGCAGCCGTGAAGCGCTCCGGGAAGAAGGCGGCCTGCTGCGCCAAGCCGTCCAACAACGCGGACAGCTCTGCGGTGAGTCCCTCGACGTCGGCCCCGGGGCCGGAGAGGGCGACGACCGCGCGGCGGGTCAGTCCCAGCGCTTGGTCGTGATCGGCCCGGGCGATCGGCGCGAGGCTCCGATCGGTCTGCGCGGCGACGAAGAAGGCGAGGCGAATCCGGTCATCATCAGCCTGCTCCGAGGTCAGCGGCATCAGCGCCCAGATCGTCTCCTCGACACGACGGCGCAGCGGCAGACTCTGGTCGACGGCCGCGACCCGCTCATCGGCTCGGGCGTTCAGCATGTCGAAGACGTACGCGTGCAGCTCAGCCTGCGAGCCGAAGTAGTGCCGCAGCGCTCCGGTCGAGAGCCCGGCCTCCGCGGCGACGGCGCGCACCGTCGCGGCGGGAAAGCCGTCCCGCAGAATCACTCGTCGGACGGCGCCGGCCACACGTTCGCGTCGCTCGCCGGGATCGACATGGCGGGGCACAAAGACGACCGTAGCACGTAGTGATACATCTGTGTCACTACCTCCCCATAGCAGGGCAGGGCTTCGTAGTGTGCCCCGCACCGATCCCGGTGCGGGGCCGGACTCATCGCCGGGACCGCCACCTTCCCACGCCGGCCCTACTGCGAGGGATGCGGTGGCTGCGTCACCATCGGCCCCACGTGCACCGCCAGAACCGGCCGATCGCGTAGCCACCCGGCCAGGGGCGCGGCCAGGCGGTCGGGCAGCACGTCGATCCGGCGCTGCGTGACCGGGTCGATCACCATGGTCATGGAGCGGCGTCCGCGCCGCAGGGCGACGTCGTCGACGCTCAACACCGGTGGTGTCGGAGCGGCCGGTCGAGGACCGCCTGGACATCGATGTGTCGACCGACCTGCCCCTCGGACCCCGCGCACGAGGGCCTGGCCACGCTTGCCGCAGGCCGTGCCCGCGGCAAGACCGTCATCCGATTCGACCCTGACCCGACACACCCCCGGTCGCATCAGGGGTCAGGGGTCACGAGGATCCGAAGCCGGCGGGCCACCGCGTCCAGCGGTGCGCGGTCGCGCTGCACGCGCGACATCATGATCGCGCCCTCGACCGCGGCGACGCAGGTCGCAGCCAGGTCCTGGGCGTCGGAGTCCTCGCGCCCTTCCCGGGCGAGCACCTGCGTCATCGTCGAGAGCCAATCGTCGAGGACGGCCGCCGCAGCGTCGCGCAACGGCTCGGTGTCGAAAGCCTCCTGAGCGACGGCGGCTACCGGACAGCCTGCCCGGTAGCCGGTCTGCTCGAGCCCTGCGGCGAAGTAGTCGCACAGCGCGGCCACCACGTCGCCGGCAGTGGCCCCGTCTTCGGCGAGAGCACGCAGGCGCGCCGTGATCTCGGCGCCGGCGCTGGAGACAGCGGCCAGCACCATCTCCTCCTTACCGCCCGGAAAGTGGTGCGCCACCGACCCGCGCGGCGCACCGGAGTCCTCAAGAACCCGGGCGAACGAGGTCCCACGCACGCCATGCCGGCGTAGCAGCACCGCGGCGCTGGAGACCATCCGCTGCCGTGTCCGACCGGTCACCGCGTCACTCCCGCCCCGGACCGTCGGGTGCCGCAGCACCTGCACGGGCGCGCGCAGCAGCGGCACGGAGCTCACCGAACATCACCGGCTTCCCATCGGCGCCCCAGTTGCCGTCCGGGATCTCGTGCACGTGCACCCAGACACGGTATCCGTCGTCGCTCCCGCCGTCGGCAGCCAGCACCGCCTGCGTGACCTCCTCGATCAAACCAGCCTTACGACGGGCACTCAGCGCCCCCTCGGGCACGGTCGCGGCCACGAGGTAGGTGGTCTCCCCCACCGGCCCACCGGCGCGGTTGAGCGCCCACCCCGGGCGCTCGTGGATCTGCACCCAGGTGGCATCCCGGAAGAACTCGGTGTCCGGGACCCCCTCCCACGTCATCAGGACCTCGGTCAGCCTCACCACCAGCGACGACCGACGCTCCGGCGACAACGCACCCTCACGATAGGTCAGCTCGATCAACGGCATCAGATCACACACCCTCCACGACTATGATATGAGACATAGCATAGAGTGCGGTGACAGCCGGCGTCGACACATGGAGGAAGACCAGTGCGCGAGTTGAACCTGTTCGGGCCCGGTGACCTGCGATGGGTCACTAAACCCGACCCGGTGCTGGTGACCGAGGCCGACGCGATCGTGCGGCCGATCGCGGTCAGCCGGTGCGACGGGGACGTCCTGCCGATCCACAACCGGGTATCCCGCGCCATGCAGGCCGGACTGCGCACAGGGCTCATCGACCCGGCGGTCGGCCACATCTGCGGCCCCGTCCCCTTCGCAGGCCCCTTCGCGATCGGCCACGAATGCGTCGCCGAAGTGGTCGAGGTCGGCAACGACGTGCGCACGGTCGCGATCGGAGACCGGGTCGTCGTGCCCTGGTCGGTCTCCTGCGGCGACTGCGACACCTGTCGGCGCGGGCTCACCTCCAAGTGCCGCACCACCCGCCGCACCCCCACCGGCGAGCGAGCGCTGTCGGCCTACGGGTTCGGCCCCGCCAGCGGCCCCTACGGCGGGATGGTCTGCGATTTCGTGCGGGTACCGCACGCCGACGCCATGCTGGTCCCGCTGCCGGCAGGCCTGGACCCGCTGCGCGTGGCAGCGGCCTCGGACAACCTGTGCGACGCCTGGCGTAGCGTCGTCCCCGCCCTGCGCGAGCGGCCCGGCGCCCGGGTACTGGTCGTCGGCGGCGGAGCACAGTCCATCGGCCTCTACGCCGCCGGACTGGCCATCGCCCACGGAGCCGACGAGGTCGACTACCACGACCACAGCTCCCGACGCCGCGCGATCGCCGAGACCCTCGGCGCCCACACCCACGCACGAGGCCGACGCACAACCCGACCCCAGCGCAACTACGACATCGTCGTCGAAGCCTCCAGCAGCGCCACCGGGCTCCGCTACGCCCTACGTGCCACCGCGCCCGGCGGACAGTGCACCGCCGTCGGCTACTACGTGGGCGCCACCACCGGCATCCCGCTCATGCACATGTACGCCACCGACATCACCCTGCACCTCGGGATCTCCCACCCCCGCGCCGTACTACCCGAGGCCCTCACCTGGATCCACGAACACCGCTTCCCCGCCGAACGAATCACCACCCTGACCGCCGACTTCGACGACGCCCCCACCGCCTACGCCGAACGCACCACCAAACTCGTCCTGCACCGCGACCCGATCACCTGAAGCAATCACCGACTGCAACGGCATCGCTACGCCGACGGCCGACCCCCCGATGAGTCACGTTTGCGTTGTGAAGCGCCCCGGGCGGTCTGCCCCGGGTTCAGCGGGTCCGCGTGGTGCGGGACGCCTCCCGAATGTGATTTCACCGCCACCGACCCGTACCGGGTGTGGGTGGCGGACCTGACCCGGGTCGTCACCGGCGAGGGCGTGCTGCGGCTCGCGCCGGCGCGCGGTGCGTTCTCCAACCGGGTCGTCGGCGGGCGGCCGACCCGGGCGCCACGACGGCGCTGGTACGCAACGCGCTCAACCACGCGTTGCGCTCACGGAACCTGCGGTCCGGTCACCCGCCACCTGGTGCCGGTCGGGAACGCGGGTCGGGAGTCGTCTCCCGCACGACTTCGGTCCAGTCCTCGAGGACTTCCCCGACGGATGCGACCGGGGCCGGGACCGGGAGCGGATCGGTCCCGGTGCGTGAGAACTGTGGGGCGGGGGTGACCTGCGGGCCAATCGAGGTCTCGACCACGGTCTCGCGTGCGGCCACGTGCGGGTGGCCGGTTACCTCGGCGAACGACAGTACGGGTGTGACACAGGCGTCGGTCCCGTCGAATGCAGCAGTCCACTCGGCGCGGGTTCGTGTACGGAACACCTGGGCGAAGCGGGCCTTGGTCTCCGGCCAGGAGTCGGTGTCGAGCTGCGGTCCGAGTTCGGTCGGGTCGATTCCGAGTCCGGCGAGCAGCTGGGCGTAGAACTGCGGCTCGATCGCCCCGACCGCGACGAAGCGCCCGTCGGCGCAGGTGTAGGTGGTGTAGAACGGGGCGCCGCCGTCGAGCAGGTTGCTGGCTGGCTGGTCGTCCCACAGTCCCTGTCCGCGCATCGACCAGACCGTTTGCAGGAGCAGGCTCGCGCCGTCGATCATCGCCGCGTCGACGACCTGGCCGCGGCCGGATGTGCGGGCCTCGAGGAGCGCGGCCAGCACCCCCACGGCCAGCAGCATCGAGCCGCCGCCGAAGTCGCCGACCAGGCTCAGCGGGGGTACCGGCGGCTCCCCGCCTCCTGGACCGATGGCGTGCAGGGCGCCGGTGAGCGCGATGTAGTTGATGTCGTGACCCGCCCGGGGAGCCAGCGGCCCGTCCTGCCCCCAGCCGGTGATCCGGCCGTAGATCAGTCTCGGGTTGCGCGCCCGGCAGTCCTCGGGCCCCACTCCGAGCCGCTCGGTGACCCCGGGCCGGTAACCCTCCAGCAGCACGTCCGCGTACTCGCAGAGCTCGAGCACGGTGTCGCGGCCCTCAGGACCCTTCAGATCCAGTACGACCCGGCGCCGGCCCCGCAGGACCGGATCGGCTTCGGGGTCGAGGAATGGTCGCTCACCCGGTGGTTCGATCCGGACGATGTCGGCGCCGAGATCGGCCAGCAGCATCGCAGCGTGCGGGCCCGGGCCGATTCCCGCAAGCTCGATGACCCTGGTCCCGGCCAGTGGGCCGCGGTGTACCCGCACCACTACCGGCCCTGGCGGAGCAGGAAGCGCTGGATCTTGCCGCTCGGCGTTTTCGGCAGCGCCTCGGTGAAGTGCACGGCACGGGGGTAGGCATGCCGGGCGTACCGGTCTTTGACCAGTTGCTGGAGTTCACTCACCAGCTCCGCGGTGCCCTCAGCTCCGGGGGTGAGCACGACGTGGGCTTCGAGCACTTCCCCACGCAGCTCGTCGGGACGGCCCACGACGGCCGCCTCAGCGACGGAGCCATGGGTGAGCAGCACGCTCTCCACCTCGAAGGGCCCGATGCGGTAGCCGGACATGATGATCACGTCGTCGTCGCGGGAAGAGAAGCGGAAGTAGCCGTCCTCGTCACACGTTGCGGTATCACCGGTCAGGTACCAGCGCCCGTCCTCGCTGAAGCGCGACGTCCCGGAGGCGCGGGCGTAACCACGGAAAGTCGCCAGCGGACTGTTGGACACGTCGATGGCGACCTGGCCGATCGCACCGGTCGGTGCGGGCGTGGTGTCGTCGGCGAGCACCGCGGCGCTCCAGCCGGGAAAGGGCCGGCCCATCGAACCCGGCCGGACCGGCTCGCGCAGCGGGTCGGCCCAGGCGTTGCCGATCATCATGCCCTGTTCGGTCTGGCCGTAGTGGTCGCGGACGGCGATTCCGAGAACCGACTCCGACCAGGCCACCACGTCGGGGGTAAGCGGCTCGCCCGCCGAGGACAGGCACCGCAGTGGCAACCCCGACGGCGCCTCCCGGGCGCCCTGCAGGCTGCGGTAGACCGTCGGGGCAGCGGCGAAGTTGGTGACCCGGAACCGGTCCAGGACATTCCAGGTGAGCGTCGGGTCGAACGGCGCGTGGACGAGAAGGCTGCGCCGACCAGCGGCCAACGGGCCGAGGACGGCGTAGTACAGGCCGTATGCCCAGCCGGGATCCGCGGCGTTCCAGTAGACGTCCTCGGCGCGCACGTCGAGGCCGAACTCGAGATAGGCCCGCACCGCGGCCAGGGCATGGATCGGGACCTGAACAGCCTTGGGTGCCCCCGTGGTGCCAGAGGTGAAAAGCTCGATCAGCACCCCGTCCGGGCCGAGCGCGGCCGCGGTGACCTCGGCATCACATTGGCCGGCCAGCAGCTCATGGAAATCGTGGCCGGTGCCGCCCACCCGCTCACCCACGACGACCAGACTCGCCCGTGAATCGCCGACGACGTCGTCGAGCTTGTCGCACTGGTCGGCGTCGGCGACGACGACCTTCGCCCCACTGGCCGTCACCCGCAGCTCGATCGCGGGCGGAGCGAAGGCGGTGAACAGCGGGACGTGGATTGCGCCACGCCGCCAGATCCCCAGCAGGGCGACCACGAGTTCAGCGGACTTGCCCATCAGGACCGCGACCGCGTCTCCCGGGCCGACCCCGAGCGTGTCCAACGCGGCGGCGAACTTCGTCGACTCCGTACGGAGCTCGCCGTAGGTCAGGTCACGCGAGCTCAGATCGGCTTCGACGATCGTGAAGGCCACGGCCTCGGCGCGGTGGTCGTCGCAGAGCAGGTCGGCGGCCGATGAGTCGGGGCGGGTGTAGTACCGAACCAGTTCATCAACACGGGCACGCGGGTCGCTCATCGGGAGTCCGACTCCAGGTAGGTGGGAAAGGGTCCTCATGAC
The DNA here is from genome assembly GCF_040645415.1 of Pseudonocardia sp. NPDC046786. Lineage (NCBI taxonomy): Bacteria > Bacillati > Actinomycetota > Actinomycetes > Pseudonocardiales > Pseudonocardiaceae > Pseudonocardia > Pseudonocardia sp. NPDC046786. The sequence goes on from NZ_JBEYYF010000037.1 coordinate 18,910, forward strand.
TCAGGTGATCCGGAGGAGTGGCGAGGCGTCGGCGCACGGATCACGTCCACCCCGCTGGGGTCGACGATGCGGTCGTGGAGCACTCGGTTGTGGGTGTGGGCGAGGTGATGTAACCCGAACGCGGCCTCGACCGACGCGCGCTGGCCCTGCAGATCCAGCCCCTGGTTGAGAGCCCGCTTGGCCAGCCGGATCCCGAACGGGGGCCGCCGGGCGATCCGGGCAGCCAGCTCGAGCGTGGCCTGCGCCAGCTCGGCGGCGGGTACGACATCGTTGACCATGCCGATCGCCTGCGCCTCACGGGCGGTGATCGGGTCGCCGGTGAACAGAAACCGCTTGGCCCGACGTGCTCCGAGCTCCCAGAGATGGGTGAAGTACTCGGCACCGTTGACGTCGAATGCCCCGACCGGATCGGCGAAGGTCGCATCCTCGGCGGCGACCACGAGGTCGCACGGCCAGACCAGCATCAGCCCGCCGGCGATGACCCGGCCCTGGACCTGCGCGATCACCGGCCGCGGTAGATCGCGCCAGCGCAGGCACAGCCCGGTGAACAACTCCTCCTCGGTGGCGAACCAGCCCTCCGCGCCCGGGGCGTCGAACCCACCGGTCAGCGTGCGCGGACGCACACCGTTCATGTCCCAGGCCTCGGTCAGGTCGTGACCGGAAGAGAAATCCGGGCCGTCCGCAGCCAGAATGACCACGCGGGTCTCCGAGTCGCGTACCGCACGGGAGTACGCGTCGTCGAGGGCGTACAGCATCTCCCGGTCCTGCGCATTGCGGACGTCGGGGCGGGCCAGCACGATCCGCACGACGTGCGGCAGCGGCTGCTCGTACCGAATCGGTCCGTCGGTGGACGGGGCACTCATAGCCGGTACGCCTTCGCGATGATCTCCCGCTGCATCTCGCTGGTGCCCGCGAAGACAGTGGAGATGATGTTGCGGCGTAGGTGCTGTTCCATGTCGTACTCCGTGGAGTACCCGGCTCCGCCCATCATCTGCATGCCCTCGATGCTGATCCGCTTCGCGGTCTCGGTGACCTTGAGCTTGGCCATCGAGGCTTCCCTGGAGTACGGGCCGTCAGGTTCTTCGTCGATCTTGCGGGCGACGTCGTGGACGAGTAGCGCGCAGCACTCCAGTTCGGTGGCCAGGTCGGCGATGCGGTGCTTGATCGCCTGGAACGAGCCGATCGGTCTGCCGAACTGTTCACGGGTGCGCACGTAGTCCACGGCGTCGTCGAAGGCGGCACGTGCGTTGCCGAGGAACGTCGCGGCGCACAGCACCCGCTCGAAGTTCAGGCCGGCCATGAGCTGGCGCCACGCCGCCCCCTCGAGGCCGACCAGCGCGTCGTCCGGGACGAACGCGTCGGTGAAGTACAGATCATTGACCTCGCGCCCGCCGAGCGTGTCGATCGGGCGGATCATCAGGCCCGGTGTGTCGGTGGGCACCAGCAGCATGGTGATGCCCTCGTGCTTGTCGCTGGTGGAGCCGGTGCGGCACACCAGCAGGATCGTCCGTGCGTAGTGCGCGCACGAGATCCAGGTCTTCTGACCGTTGATCCGGTAGCCGCCCTCGACCCGTTCGGCCCGGCAGCTGAGCGAGGCGACGTCGGACCCTGAGTCCGGCTCGCTCATCGCCACGGAGAAGACCTCGCCCCGGCAGAACCCGCCCACGACGTCCTCCCGCTGGGCATCGGTCCCGAACTCCTGGACGGTCCGGGCAACGATCATGGAAATGCCCAGCCCGAACACCGGGACCTGGCCGTGTGCGAGCTCCTCGAGCAGCACACAGGCCTCGGTGACCCCGGCCCCCGCACCACCCCAGGCGGTCTCGAGAGCGACGCCACTCCAACCGAGCCCGGCGAGCTTGCGATTGATCTCCTGGTTGTGCGCCTCGGAGCCGTTACTCGTCAACGCCGCGCGTTGCTCGCGTGTCCCGCACTCCCGCTCAACGAACGCACGGACGGCCTCGACGAAGGCCCGACGGTCCTCGACAGCAGTACTGGTGCTCACGGCGACTCCTCTCCTCGCGTGCCGGGTACGGGGACAGCGGGGTCTGGCCGCAACGCCGGCCCAGGCCGGCACACCGGCGACGGTGGCCGCCCCGACGAAGCGACCACCTCCGTATCGGGCGCGTTGAGCCTGTGGGCCAGGGTGCGTGGCCGGGACGCGTCCATGCTCCAGCCGGTGTCGAGGTCGTGACCGGCGGCGAAGCCCGGTCCCTCGGCCGCGGGGACGATGACCTGGACGTTCTCGTCGCGGACCGCGCGCTGATAGGTGTCGTCGAGGGCGAGCAGCAGATGACGGTCCTGGGCGTTGCGCTTCTGCGGGTGCGCCAGCGCTATCCGGGCGATCGCCGGTTCGGGGGTCTCGTGGCGAACGGTGTCGGTGCTCATGCGCGCAGCGTCGCGCCGTTGTCGAGGACGTAGGTCTGCCCGGTGGTCAGCGACGCCTCGTCGCTGACCAGGTGGGCTGCCACCGCCGCGATCTCGTCGGGTTCGCCCCACCGACCCTGGCGTGTCGCGACGTAGCCGTCGAGGTCGGTGCCGAGGGCGTCGACCAGGAACGGCGCGCTCGCCTCGGCGGCCCGGGTCCGGATCAGGCCGGGCACGATCGCGTTCACCCGGATCCCCTCCTCCCGCAGTTCCAGGGCGGCGGAGCGGGTGAGTGACTCGACCGCCGCCTTCGACGCGGCGTAGGCCGCGATGCCGGGTGAGGCGCAGCGGCCGGCTACCGACGAGGTGTTGAGGATCGCGCCGCCGCCCCGCGCGCGCAGGGCCGGGACGGCGGCCCGGATGCCGTTCAGCACCCCGCCGACGTTGACGGCGAAGACTCGGTCCCACTCGGCGCGGTCCATCTCGACGATCCGCCCACCGGCCCCCGCCGCGGCGTTGTTGAAGACGATGTCCAGCCCGCCGAACGCATCGACCGCCCGCTCCACTGTGCCGACGACGTCGTCCTCGACGGCGACATCGCACCGGAAGGTGGTGACGCCGTCCCCGAGTTCGGCGGCCAGGACGGCCAGGCCGCGTTCGGAGACGTCGGCTAGGACGACCCGAGCGCCCTCGGTGACGAACCGGCGGGCGGCCGCCGCGCCGATGCCGTGCGCGGCGCCGGTCACGACGGCCACCCGGCCGTCCAGCCGCGGCATCATCGGGCCTCCACCGGCTCGGGGGGCCCGGCCGCGGTGAGCCGGTCACGGACCTCGCGCCGCAGTACCTTCCCGAGCGGCGAGCGCGGGAGCGCATCGAGGAAGTGCACGGCGGTCACCTTGCGCACCGCGCCGAGCCGGTCCCTGCTCCAGGCAATGAGCTCGGCCTCGGTCACCTGCTCGCCAGGGTGCAGGACGACCGCGGCGTGCGGGGTCTCGCCCCACTTCGGATCCGCGACACCGACCACCGCGACCTCCGCGACGGCCGGATGGGCGGCGAGTGCGTCCTCGACCTCGGTCGGCCAGATGTTGTAGCCACCGGAGATGATCATGTCCTCCTTCCGATCGCTGAGGTAGAGGAAACCGTCCTCGGAGATCGAACCCATGTCCCGGGTCCGCAGCCAGCCGTCCGGCGTGATCCGTTCGGCGGTGGCGTCGGGACTTCCCCACAGCTCGCGCATCAGGCCGGGGGTGCGGCCGGCGATCTCCCCGATCTCGCCTACGGGTAGCCGGTTACCCTCGTCGTCGAGGATCGCGATGTCGGCGTTGGGGCTCGGACGGCCGGCCGAACGCAGCCACCGGCGCTGCTCCGTAGTGCCGTCGATGACGTGGTGCTCGGGCGCCAGGACGGTGAGCGGCAGCCCCTCGCTCTGCCCGTAGACCTGGTACATGACGTTGCCCCATACCTCGATCGCCGCTGCCAGGGTGGATGAGGGTGCGGGTGCGGTCCCGTAGACGACCGCACGCAGGCTGCTCAGGTCGCGGGCCCGGGCGTCGGGATGTTCGACGACCATTTTCATGATCGTCGGGATCGTCATGGCGACGGTGATCTGTTCGGTCTCGATCAGCTCCAGGTACCGCGCCGTGTCGAACGAGGGCATCACCACTGATGCCGCACCCGCCGCGACCAGCGGCCAGAGGAACATGCCCGCAGCATGGCTGAGCGGGGCGGGGGCGAGGTAACGGTCCCGTTCGGTGAAGCGGGGGAGAACGAGTGCGATCTCGGTCCCCATGTCCGCCCAACCCCGGACGGTGTGCAGGATCCCCTTGGGGGCGCCGGTTGTGCCTGCGGAGAACCGGATGATGTGCGGGTTGTCCTCCGCGATGGGCACGAACGGGTCCTCGCGGGAAGCGGCGGTGAGGGCGGCCTCATAGGCGATGGCGCCCTCGGGCGAGACCTCCCCGGTGACCAGGACCGTCGTCAGCCCCGGCAGTGTGGCCAGTGTTTCCCGCAGGGCGGGGTAGTACCGGTCCTGCACGACCAGGGCCCGGGCGCCGACGAGATCGAGCAGATAGCGGTGCCGGTCGGGGGTGTCGTGGCCGTAGAGCGCGCACCGCACGTACCCGCCGACGGCGAGTCCGGCGATCTGCTCGAGGCTCTCGGCGGCGTTGTCGCCGAGGACGGCCACCCGGTCACCAGGGCGGACGCCCGCGGCACGCAGCGCGTTCGCCAACCGGATCGCTCGGTCGAGGAGCTCGGAGTAGCTCTGTCGTTCACCCTCGCAGACGAAGGCGGTGTTGTGCCCGTAGAGCCGGGCACTCTTGCGCAGCAGGTTCGCCGGGTCCATCATCGCGCTCCGTTACGGTCGGCCTGCGCCGTGCGGGACGTCGACCCGTGCGGCCTTCAGCGTGGCCTTGTCGGTGTCGATGCCCTGCGCCGCAGCGAAGAAGTCCGACACCACGCACAGCAGCAGCGTCCGCCCGTCAGCCCCACCCAGCGCGCAGGCGTAGACCCCGTTGCCGTCCGGGTCGGCGATCTCCTCGGTGACGGCGCCGGTCCGGTCGAAGCGCACCACGCGCTGGTGGCCCGCGTCGGCGACCCACACGCCGTCCTCGGCGTCGATCGCGCACCCGTCCGGAATCAGGGTGAGCGCTGCCATCACCTCGGGCAGCGGGCCGAGCTCCGGTGGCTCGCCGAGCTGGGCAAAAAGCCGCCGGTCGCTCAGCCTGCCGTCGTCGCCGATGGTGAATGCGGTCAGCCGGCCGGCAAAGGACTCCGCGACGATCAGCATCCGACCGTCACCGGTGATGACCATCCCGTTCGGACACACGACGTCCTCGGCCGCGACGTGCACCGAACCGTCCGGGTCGACGCGGTAGACCACGCCGGAACGGGGAGCCTCACCTGCGGCGACGTCGAAGCCGATCGTCCCGGTGTAGGCCCGACCGAAGGCGTCGACCACCAAGTCGTTGATCTCATGCTCGCACACCCCTGAGAGGTCGGCGTGCAGCGTCACCTCGCCGTCCGGGCTGCGCCGCAGGAGCTTCCGCTCGTGCATCGACACCACGAGCAACGACCCGTCCGGCAGCCACGCCAGGCCGGAGGGGTTGCCGTCGACGTGCAGGATCTCCGTCCGCACCCCGGCCTTGTCGTAGGTGCAGACCTTCCCGGCGTAGATGTCGGAAACCCACCACCGGTCGTCGCGCCAGCGCGGCGCCTCGAAGTAGTGCCCACCGGATGCCAGGAGTGTGACCGACCTCGTTGTCATGACGCGCGTTCCTGTCTGCTCGGACGGATGTGTGTACGGCAGCCGGGCGGCTCGGGATCCAGGAGGGACGCCCCGGCCGCGGCTGTAGGGACGAGACACGCTGAAATTACAAACATCCCAGGATGGATGTCAATTCCGGGACGTGGCCTCTCGGACGAGCCGCCGCGGTCAGTCCGACCGGAGCAGGCCGAGTGCTGCCTGTTCGAGGGTTCTCAGCTGGTGACGCTCGCGGTCCGGGTTAGGACTTAGCGAACTCTGGAAGGCCATGCCGCGCATGACGTTGACGACGTGATCGCCGACCTCGTCCAGGCGCTGGGCAGAGACCGTGCCGTCGTCGAGCGCGGCGGTAGTGATGCTGCGGATCCGGCGCCCGATCTCCCGCTCCGTCGCGATCAGCAGCGGCCGAAGTTCGTCATCGATCCGGGCGGCAAGGTGCAGCTCGGTCGCCGCGGTGAACAGGTCCGACTGGAACGAGCGCCACAATGCCTCGATCGTCGCCCGAAGGCCGGAATCCGAGGCCTGCTCGAGCTCACCGACGGCACTCGCCAGCAGTCTGTCGTGCAGGTGGAGGAGCGCCTCGGCCATCATCTCAGCCTTGGTGGCCCAGTGATGCTTCTGTGCGCCGCGGGTCAGTCCGGAGATCTGGGCGATCCGCTCGGACGTGGCCCCCCGGTAGCCGTGGCGCACGATCGCGGTGACGGTCGCATCGAGTACCGCGGATCGGGTGGTCGCCCGGCGCTCCGCATTCGAGCGACGGGGTCGTGCGCGTGTGCCGGTCATCGCCCGTCCGTCGTCGTCCATGCAGTGAGCGTAGGCAGGCGACGCCGCCGACATCCGCCGCGCGGTCGATCGCCATTCCGAGCGCGTCGGGGACCAGCGCCGTGGTCGGCGAGGCATCGATCGACGAGCCGACCACCCTGCGTGAGTACACGTCGAGCACCACCGCGCAGTACACCTTGCCCTCGCGGGTCAGGTGTTCAATGTTGGCTCCGACCCCGGCGCCCTGCCGGAGCCGAGGAGAGTGCGAGGCCAGCATGGCGCGGGTCTGCCGTGCCATCGTCGCGGTCGGTGACAGCAGCGCCACCGTGCCCGACAGCGCGCGGGCCCGGTCGCTCGGCCCCATAGTCTGTCACCGTGGAACGCGCCCCGGACGAACCCGTCAATCCCGAGGAGCTGAGGCGCCGGCTCCAAGAGCAACTCGCCGCACTCGACGACCCCACGGCCGCCGCGGCGGCCCGACGGATACTCGGAGGACTCATCGACAACAGCCCGTTCGACCCCGTCCCCGCGCCCTCGGCTCGGCGGCCCCGCCGAGCCGACGTCGTCACCTACCGGATCCGGGTGGACCTGCGCGACACCTCTCCTCCGCTGTGGCGACGCCTGGAGCTCGCATCGGACATCCGACTCGACGAGCTGAACACCGTCCTGCAGACCGCCTTCGGCTGGACCGACAGCCACCTGCACCGCTTCAGCTCCGGCCCCAGCATCCACGACCACCGCCACGAGTCCTACCTCATGCCCTTCGAGATCGAGGAGGGCGAACCCGGCATCCCCGAAGGCGACGTCCGCATCGACGAGCTGCTGGTCGAGGTCGGCGACCGCATCACCTACGGCTACGACTTCGGCGACGACTGGACCCACACGGTGCGACTCGAAGCCGTACTGCCGCGCCCAGGCGACGCACCCCGCGCGGTGTGCACGGCCGGGCGCCGCCCCGGACCGCCGGAAGACTGCGGCGGCGTCGACGGCTACGAGATGTGGTGCGCGGCCACAGACCCCACCCACGCACAGCACACCCACGCCGTCGCCGAGATCCAGGACCTGTACGGACCCGACATCGACCTCACCGCCCACGCCCCCACGACGTTCGATATCGACGACATCAACACGATCCTGGCGCACAGCGCCCCGGACGACACCGACCTGCCCGAACCACTCGCCGCCCGGGTACGCGCGATCGGTGCCCCCGCGGGCCAGACCTGGCTGCGTGCCGCGCTCGACGCCGTCCCCCGACCCGAGCAGCCCGACGAGACGACCGCCGCGGTCGTCGTGCACTCCTTCACCTGGCTGCTCGACCAGGTCGGGACCGACGGCATCGAGCTGACCGACTCCGGCTACCTCCCACCGGCACAGGTCCGGGCCGTCGCCGTCGAGCTGGGCATCGACCGGGAGTGGATCGGCACCCTCAACCGCGAAGCCCAGACCATCCCCGTCCTCGCGTTCCGGGAAGCCGCACAACAGCTACGGCTGATCCGCCGATACCGAGGAAAGCTCGTTCGCACCCCCGCTGGGCGCAGACTGGCCACCGACCCCATCGGGCTCTGGTCACACCTCGCGGCCCGCCTGCCCATCGGATCGGGCACCGAAGGCTACGAACGCGACGCCGGACTGCTGCTGCTGATCGGGATCGCCGCCGGCCGGGAGGACCTCGACGCCTACGTCGCGCGCGGGCTCGACGCCCTGGGCTGGAAGATCGACGGTCGTCCGGTCACCCCGTCCGAGGCCATCGGCGCGTCGCTCGGGACCCGCACGGTGCTGCACCGGATCGGGGCGATCGAGCGCGCACCGAGGCGAACCGTCGCCACGGAACTCGGAGCCGCGTTCGCGCGTGCCGCGGCGTGGACCTGGCCCTGACCCACAGAGCCGCGCATATCTGATTCACTCGGCACGGGCGTGTTCCCGATAGGGGCCTGTCAGCATCCCGCCGACGGCCCCGCACGACACCGACGACCGCCGAAAGCAGCAGCTTCCGCTCCTGCGCAGCCGGCAGAACCTGTCCGAATCCCCCCAGCGACACAGCGCGGGTTCGGGCCCCGCCGGGGCGGCGAGGCCGGCTCCCGACGGTCCAACCGGGTGACGTCCCCTCGGTCAGGGTAAGAGTGATCTTGGTTCGTCCGGCTCGCTCTACCACTTTGTGCCGTTCGTGGCCTGGTCCCCTTGTGCGGCCGGACGAGCCAGCTGGACCGACCGGCGTGGCTTGATAGGAGCGTGGCACTGCCCCCACTGAGCTATGCCCGCCGGCCGGTCCTGTCACCCCGACCTCGGAAGACAGGGAGACCGACCTATGGTGGTTCTCGGGATCGACGCACACAAGCGCAGCCACACCGTTGTCGTGCTCAGTCATCTCGGTGTCCAGTGCGGTCTGCAAGACCGTGCGGGTCACCCCGGCCAACAGGCCGTCCGGGCCGACCAGTGAGACCCCCGACCGCCGGGCTTTCTCGATCAACTCCTGGGCCAGTTGCACGTCCAAGCCCGCCGCCTGCGTCGGGTGCTGGTCATCGCCAGCGGTCTCCGCCGTCGTGTCGTTGTCGGTCAACGATGATCCTTCCCGGCCGAAGCTGCCGCTTCAGCCTGCCGGATCACCGGCCCACACACGATCTTTCTGACAGGCCCGGGTCTGTGGGTAAAGCGGAACGAGGAGATCGTGGAGATCGTGGAGGCATACGACCTCACCGGCAGTTACCGCGCTGCCGCCGAGTTGGCCGGGTGTGATCACCACACGGTGCGGCGTTATGTGCTGTTGCGCGAGTCCGGGCAGCCGCCGGTGGCCCGCGAGCACCGGGCCCGGCCGATCGACGACTACCTGGACAAGATCGAGGAGCTGGTGGCTCGCTCGAACGGCCGGGTCCGCGCCGATGTGGTACACGAACCGCGGCGAACCTCCTGGCGGAGTATCGGACCTTCGGCCAGCTCGAGACCGCCTGCCGGGTGTTCTGCGACGAGGTCAACGCCCGGGTCCACCGCGAGACCCGCCGCCCGCCGGTGGAGATGCTCGCCGAGGAACAGGCCCGGCTGCACCGGCTGCCGGAACGGGCGTTCACCGTCGCGTTCGGCACGACCCGGCGGGTCAACTGGAACGCCACGATCTCGGTCGAAGGGGTGCGCTACTCGGTGCCGCACCAGCTGATCGACACCCGGGTCTGGGCGCGCATGGCCGGCGACGAGCTGGTGGTGACCGCCGTCGATCCCGACAACGGGCCGACCGAGGTCGCCCGCCACCCGCGCTCACGCCCGGGCAGCCCGGTGATCGCCGCCGAGCACTACCCGCCCCCGAGCGCTGCTGCGGCCGCGGACGGGCAGCGCCCGCCCCGCGCGGCCACCGCCGAGGAGAAGGCGTTCCTGGCGCTCGGGCCCGGGGCGGCGGCCTGGCTGGTCGAGGCCGCCGGCTCCGGCGCCCGCGGACTCCGGCGCAAGATGACCGAGGCCGTGACGCTGGCCAAGCTCCACCCGGCCGGCGAGGTCGACCGCGCCCTCGGAGTCGCCGCCGTCGCGGGCCGATTCGCCGACAACGACCTGTCGGTGATCGCCCAGCCGACCGAGAACTCGCAGCTCACGGCTTCCTCGCGCTGGTCGCGGAGGTGGGTCAGGAACGCTTACGTGCAGCCCGCGGTGTCCGCGCGGACCAGGACCGTGCGGCCGTGACGGTGTGGGTCGGGGATCTGGGCCAGGGCCTGGTCGAGCACGCTGATGTGGTCCGCGGCGGTGTTCGCGCCCGCGTTGCCGCGGCGCAGCACCCCTGCCAGGAACTCAGAGGTGTTGTCGCAGAACGCCATCAGCGGGTGGTAGCCGAAGGTCCGCTTGAACGTCGGCGCAGCGAGTTCCTTCTCCGAGTGGCAGATCACGATCGAGGCGTCGAGGTCGATGATCAGCACGTCGAGGTCTCGGCCGGCCACTCGCGCGGGCGGGAACGCCCGGCCGTGGCGTTCGGCGCGCTGGTCCCAGACCACCTCCCGAGCCCTCGCCCGCGCCGCCGCCAGCTGGGCGAGCGCGGTGTCGTCGAGGCGGTCGAGCAGCCGCCAGCACGTCGAGTCCGACGCCACCTGACCGAACAACTCTCGCTGATCACGCAGCACGTCGATCTCGGAAACCGTCCTCGCGCCGTCGGCGACGGCGACCGCGAGGTCCACCAACACCCGGCCCGGATCATGCCGTATCCCCGGCCGCCGCAACGCGTCGAGGGCCTGGGACAACTCGGCGGTCAGCGTGGTCCGATCGGCGACGTCGGCCAGCAGACGCGACCCGGCGTGGGACACGACTCCGACCCCGTCGGCGGTCACGATGATCTTCGGACGGGTGGTTGTAGCCTGCACGTGGAAAGTGCCTCCTCGACCCCGGCGGACATGGCCCTCGACAAGCCCTGTCGAGCAATCGTCAAGACCTGTGGACGAAGATCTTTTAGGCGGCTTCCGGTAGGTGGTTGTCGTCGGGGCGTTCCACGAGCTTGCCGCCCTCGAACCTCGCGCCGGCGCGGACGAGCGCGACCAGGTGCGGGCCGTTCACGGAGCGCCAGCGGTCCTGGGCTGCCTCGATGAGCTTGAACGCCATCGCCAGCCCTGCTGCCCGAGAGCCGGGGCCGCGGGTGATCTTCGTGCGGTGCCGGACGGTCGCGAACGTGCTCTCGATCGGGTTCGTGGTGCGCAGGTGGATCCAGTGCTCGGCGGGGAAGTCGTAGACTGCCAACAGTACCTCGACGTCGTCGGTGATCTTCGCGACGGCCTTGGGGAACTTCGCCCCGTAGGCGGCCTCGAACGCGGTCACCGCGGCCAGGGCGCGGCGGCGGTCCTCGGCGTTCCAGATCTCGGCCAGGGCCTTCTTCGCCCCGGGATGGGCCGACCTCGGCAGCGCACCGAGCACGTTCGCGATCTTGTGGATCTGTAAAGAATCAACGTTCGCGTGTCGTGTCGACCCTGACCGGTGGGATCGATGCCAGGAGTTCGGTTGCGGTGGCGAACCTGGTGGGTGCGGGGGTGGGGGTGAAGCCGTGCTGGGCCAGGATCGGGCCGATCTCCCGGACGACGTCGCCGATGGTGCGTCGGCTGACCTCGAACAGCTCAGCCAGGGTGTCCTGGGTGCACAGTTTGCGCTGGTAGAGCACGGTTGCGAGGACACGTTCGGCGTCGGTGATCTTCTGTTGGAACACGCCGCCGCGGGCGCCGGGTAGGCGTTCACCTCCGCGGCGACGGTGGCGGTGTCGCTCGTTGCGGGCCTGCTGCAGGTGTGTGACCCGCTCGGTCATGGCGTCCAGGTCGGCTCGGGTCATCCCGGTCAGGCTCGGATCGGCGAGCCGATCCGGCCGGCGCGGGCGCTGCGGGACGGGTCGGCTGCTGGAGACGAACTCGGTCAGGGCGTTCGCGGTGGGGAACCGCAGTGTGGTCGCCGGGAACGAGTGGTGGTGTTCGGCGAATAGCTGGCGGGTCTCGGCGATCACTTGACCGATGGTGTTCGTGTTGACCCCGAGCAGGTCCGACAGCACGTTCTGCGAGCAGATCTGGCGCTGGTAGATCACCGTGATCAACACACGGTCGGCGTCGGAGAGCAGCCCCTTGCTCCCCGCGCCGCGGGCTCGCCGGCGTGGCCCGCCACGTTGTTCGAAACGCCGTTGCGCGGATTGGGCGTCTTGGGCCGGGGCGAGCTGGGCGGCAAGCTGGGCCAGCTGGGCGCGGTCCATCCCGGTCAGCCGTTGATCGGCCAGCAGGTGCAGGGCGGCGACTCGGGCGCGGGCGCGGTCGGCCACATCGACGGGCGCGACCGGTCCACCGCTGGGCGCGATGGTGTAGTTCCACTGTCCGTGCTGGGTGTGTGCGGCGATCGGTAGCTCCGCCAACTGCTGGCGGGTGACAGCGATACCGAGCGGATAGGTGCCGGTGTCGAGCTCGGCGCGCACCTGCAGCCCGGTGCGCGTGCGGGTCGAGGCGATCGTGGCGACGACGACTTCGTGGCTGGACAAGGGTCGGCCGCGCCAGTTCATGGTGATCTGGGAGAACACTCGGTGCTCGATCTTGTTCCATTTGCTGGTGCCGGGCGGGAAATGGCAGACAGTGATCTCCAGACCGGTCTCGGCCGCCAGCACTGCGAGTTCGGCCTTCCAGAGCCGGTAGCGGTAGCTGTTGGACCCACCCGCATCGGCGTTGATCAGCAGCCGGCGCGCACCGGGATAGTCAGTGGTGCCGCGCGCCTGCCACCAGCGCCGAATCGAGGCCACCGCGAACGCGGAGGTGTCGTGATCGACGCCGACGTTCACCCAGCCGGCATCGGCGGTGAGGTCATAGACCCCGTACGGGACAGCCAGTGGCAGGTCCGGTCCCGCGGTGAAAAGCTGTGGTCTTCGACCTGGACCGGGTCGCCCTTCGGGCGCCATTCCCGCCCGGCCGCTGGGAGTTGCCCAAGCTGTTCCTTCTTCTTCGCATCAACACTGATCACCGGTTCGCCGACAGCCTGATGGGCCTTGACCTGCTCATTGATATAGGCGAACTGGGAATCCCGATCAGGATGCTGGACATCTTCCAACGTCTTGGCCGTCCCCTGCAGGCTGAATCCGTTGTCCCGCAACAGCCGCCCGACGGTGGGCGCCGAGACCGGACGTCCTTGCCTCTCCAACTCGTCGGCGAGGTGGCGCAACGACTTGGTTGTCCACCGCAACGGCGACATCGGATCCCCGCGTTCATCGGGCTCGACCAATCGCAAAAGGGCCGCCGCCAACTCGGGATCCTGTTCGTCGGCACACTTGCGTCCCCCTCCGGCGCGACGTGCTCGCCCGACCGGCAACGGAGCTTCACCCGATTCCAGCTCGGTGACACCCCGGCGCACCGTCGTCGCGCTGACTCCGCTCGCCTCGGCAACGGCTCGGACTCCTCCGTGCCCGAGCAACCGGGCCTCCGTTGCCAACGCCAACCGCTGCTGACGCTCGTTCAGATACGGCAGCAGCACCGCGAACCTGCGAGCAAGCTGACCGCGGACCTCGGCGTCGACGGGCATACCGCATCCTCCGACATCCGAACAGAAAGCGCCAACTTGTTTCCTTACAATTGCAGTGCGTCCTGCAGCGCTGCCAGGCTGCGCCGGGCAGGGTGGCGCTGATCGCGTGGACGAGCCCGGCATGAGCGTCGCTGGTGACCAGCCGGACCCCGGACAGGCCGCGGGCGGTCAGGTCGCGAAAGAACCCGAGCCAGCCGGCTCCGTCCTCGGCGGAGGTGACCTGCAGGCCGAGGATCTCCCGGTGTCCGTCGGCGTTGACGCCGGTGGCCAGCAGGGCGTGCACGTTGACCACCCGCCCGCCCTCACGCATCTTCAAGACCAGGGCGTCGGCGGCGATGAAGGTGTAGGGGCCCTGGTCGAGCGGGCGGGTCCGGAATTGCTCGACCTGGCCGTCGAGGTCTCGGGCCATCTCCGAGACTTGCGACTTCGACAGTCTGGTGATCCCGAGGGACTCGACGAGCTTCTCCATCCGCCGCGTCGACACCCCGAGCAGATAGCAGGTCGCGACCACCGTGGTCAGCGCCCGCTCCGCCCGGCGGCGACGTTCCAGCAACCAGTCGGGGAAGTAGGAACCGTTGCGCAGCTTCGGGATCGCTACGTCGATGGTGCCCGCGCGGGTGTCGAAGTCACGGTGTCGGTAGCCGTTGCGGATGTTCGTGCGGGCCTCGCTGCGCTCGCCCCACGCTGCCCCGCACACTGCGTCGGCATCGGCGGACATGAGTGTGTTGATGAACGTGGTGAGCATCTGGCGCAGCAGATCGGGACTCGCCTGGGACAGCTGCTCGTGCAGGAACTCGGAGGGGTCGATACTGGAGGGTGCGGTCATCGCGTGGAACTCCTGAAGCACTGTGGAAGGTCTCCAGAAGATCACGCGGTGGCCGCCCCACACCTCGACGCCACGGCCCTGACCGGGACCGGGTCGCACACCACCTTGGTGGACGCCACTGTGGTGGGCAGCCTAGCTCTGCGAGGTGGAACCGCCGCGGACGCGGTCGGCAGGCTCGTTCGCAGCGGCTCGGCTGGGAGGCGGCCGGCATGGACGGGAGGCGTTCCTGGCATCCCAGCTCGTCGCGGCCGGGCCCGCCCGTGGGGGCAGCCGGCCGGCCAGCCGGCGCTGCTGGAGATCCCGCGAGGCTCGATCCCGCGCTGCGGGTGGGCGGGTACTGTCCACGCATGGCCGATGCCGAGCGAACCGGGCAGGAGAGCGTGCAGTGCCTGCGGTCCCCGCACCAGAATCCCGCGATCGTCGCCGACACCTCTGAACGTGGGCAGCTGTCGGTTCCTGGCGGATGCGCCCCGACGGAGATCTACTCAGCCTGGACCGCGGGCGCGGACCTGGCGAAGGTGTTCCTGGTGCAGCCTGCGGAGCGTGCGCCGTTGGCCACGATCGGCGGTCCGCTGTCCGATATCCCGTTGCTGGTCTGCGGCAGGTTGACCGCGGAGCTGGCGGCGCAGTGCCCGGGCCTCGGTTGTGACGGGGTCGCGGCCGGGCTGGGCCTGATCGACCGGGACGCCGCGGCGGCCGGGGACTGGCCGTCGCCGACCGACTCATGCGCCGCCGACCTCGCGGCGCTCTCGTGACCCGCACACTCGCCGCCGAGCTGGTGCTCGACGCCCACGCCGAACTCGGCGAGGGGCCCGCTTGGGACCCCCGGACCGGACACCTGCTGTGGGTCGACGTGTGCGCCGGGCTGGTGCACCGCTACGACCCGGTCACCGAGACCGACGAGCACATCAACGTCGGGACCGCGGTGAGCGCGGTGCTTCCCAGCGGCGCCACTGAACTGGCGCTGGCGCTGCGCACCGGAATAGCAGTGCGCGACGCCGACGGCGCGGTGGGGATGCTGGCCGATCTGGAGGTGCCGGGCGTGCGGCTCAACGACGGCACCGTCGGGCCGGACGGCGCGCTGTGGGTAGGCAGCATGGCCGATCCGCCGGTGCCGGGCGCCGGGCGCCTGTACCGGGTGGCCTCCGACGGCGCCACCGAGACCGTACTTGACCTCGTCACCGTCTCCAACGGGCTGGCGTTCACCCCGGACGGGACCCGGCTCTACTACACCGACACCCCTACGCTACGGGTCGATCTGTTCGACGTGGATCCTGACGGCGTCGGAGCCGGGCGGCTGCTCAATCGACGCGTAGTCGTCGACGTCGGCCAGGCCGGCAGGCCGGACGGCCTAGCCATGGACGATACGGGATGTCTGTGGGTGGCGCTCTCCGGCGGCTCCGCGGTGCACCGCTACACTCCCGACGGGCGCCTGGACACGGTCTTACCGCTGCCGGTCACCAAGGTGACCAGCTGTGCGTTCGGCGACGATGGCGGAACCCTCTACGTCACCACTGCGCAGGGGCCGCAGGCCCAACCGCACGCCGGCGGGATTTTCGCGGTCCGCCCTGGCTGTCGCGGGATGCCGGTGCCGCTGTTCGAGCCGGTGCCCCGGAAGATGAGCCTGTCGCCCGGTGGGAAGAAGCCGCAGCAGTGGGCAAGCTCGACCCGGTCCGTACGACCGAGCGCGTGACCGACGCGGTGCACTACACGCTGCGCGAGGCGGTGGCGGACGGGCGATCCGGGTCCGGCGCGCCCAGCCGGATCTGCCGTCCCACACGGAGTTGCAGGCCGCCGGCGGCGCCGGCACGGTGACGGCCTCCGCCGCCCCATCACCGGCCGGATCAGACGGCTGGGCTCGGATGACGTCGATCTGCGACCAGGGCGCGCCGAGATGGTCACCACGACACGTTGGCGTCGCCGTTCGCCGAGGAGCTGCACTTCGGTCGCCCCGCTGAGCGGCTGCGGATGACTCAGCCGCCGCTGAGCCGCCAGGGCCAGAAGCTGGAAAGGGGCCATCGGTGCGCAGCTGGTCGAGCGCGATTTCGCGGTCGGTCGAGCTGACCGCCGTGGGGGACCGCCTTCCTCGTGTGACCGCGAGCATCGAAGAACCCTGCAATCCGGCAGGGTGACGCGCAAAGTCGTTCTTGCTGGTCAGCAGCTGTTTGACGGTATCGCGGCCGGTCCGGGGGTGTGGGCGAGCAGGCTGCGTTGGGGCCGACCGCTCGGTCCCGGTTGGTGACTTTCAGTAGTCGCTGGGCTCTTGGGTGGCGCCGGGTCTGGGTTGGCGGCCAGGGTCTGGTCCGCCCGGTTCGACACTGTCGGTAGTGATCACGATGTGGTCGCGGTCGGTGTGTTCCCGGGGAGATGGGCAACGGAGCCCCGGTAGGACGAGGACGTTCTGAAGATCTTCGTCTGGTCGGTGGCTCCGTTGCGTGTGCAGTGTGTCATTCCTGTTGGGTCCCTCGTGCCGGCGGGTGCTGCCGCCGAGCTGGCGGCTGGGCCGGATGCGGCGTTGTCGGCACTGGTCGGGCAGGTCGGGGCGCTGGGCACGATGTTGGGCGGGGCCGGCGTGGACGGGTCGGCGGGCGGGTTGTTGGAGTGTTTCGCGGCGATCACCGATCCGCGTGACCGGCGCGGAATCCGCCATTCGCTTCCCTCGATCCTGGGGCTGGCCACCGCCGCGGTGGTTTCGGGGCAACAGCTGTTGGACGACATCACCGCGTGGATCACCGCCGCCGACCCGCTCGTGTTGGCCGCGTTCGAGTGCCGCCGCGACACCGCGGGTGGCTTCATCCCGCCGCACGAGGACACCGTGCAGCGGCTGTTCGCGCTGCTACAGGCCCAGCAGGTGGCCGATCAGGTGGGGGTCTGGCTGGCGCGGCGGGCCGGGATCGGCCCGGTCGGCGCACCGATCGACGGGCCGGGGTGGCTACCGGCGATCGCGGTCGACGGCAAAGCCGTACGCGGCGCGGTCGACCCCGACGGGCAGGTGCCCTACCTGCTGGCCGCAGCCACCCACACCAACCTGGCCACCCACGAGAGGTCGGTGGTGCTGACCGAACGGCTGATCGGCGCCAAGACGAACGAGGTGCCCGAGTTCGCGCCGCTGCTACGCGGGCTGGACCACAGGGTCGGCGGGCTCGGCGGCTGCGTGGTCACCGTGGACGCCGCGCACACCGTGAGAACGCACGCCCGACTACTCACCGAAGAACTCGGCGCGCACTACGTGATGACCGTGAAGCAGAACACCCCCAAGGTCTACGCCACCATCGACGCCCTGGACTGGGCGAACACCCCGATCACCCACGAAACCCTCGACATCGGCCACGGCCGACACGACCGGCGCACCATCCGAGTCCGCGACGCCCCCGACGACCTCGGGTTCCCCGGCGCGAAACAGGTGTTCCTGATCGAGCGGTACAGCACCCGCACCGTCCGCAAACGCCGGAAAGGCTCCCGCCGCTACAAGAAGGTGACCATCCGCACCGCGGTGGCCGTGCTCGGGGTGACCAGCCTGTCCGAGCGCGAGGCCGCGCCCGAGCACCTGGCCGGCTACATCCGCGGGCACTGGTCCATCGAAAACAAGATCCACTGGGTCCGTGATGTCACGTTCCGTGAGGACGCCTCCCCCGTCCGGAAAGCCCACAAGTTCCGGATCATGGCCACTCTCCGTAACCTGACGACGGGCTGATCCGACAAGCAGGCTACACCCGCATCGCCGCCACCATACGGAAGATCCGCAACAACCCACCCCTGCTACTCACCGTCCTCGGCCTGCCGCAACACCCCGGAACCCGCACGTGACCAGCAGAAACGACTTTGCTCCTCGCCCTGGCAATCCGGTCGGTGCTGGGTCTGCTCGCCGAACGTCGTGAGCCGAAATCGTCCACCCGTCCGAGCAGCGCGCTCCCAGTCATACTCTCACAGTATTGGCTGATACCTAGAAGGTGTTTGCTGTGCATGGTTGCTCGCCTTAGCGTCTGCCGAGCGGCTCGGGCCGCCGCCGGCCGAATGTGAGCCGACGCGACGCACCGCCGACGGTGCCCGTCACGGGAGGCCGCAGATGTCCTCGAACGCACAACTCGGGACTCCCCGCGAGATCCTCGACAGTGCGGTCTACAAAGGGATTCGCAGGGGGGTCCCTCTGTTGGTGGTGATGCTGGTCTGCATCCAGCTGAACCGTTCCAACATCGGCTACGCACAGACCCATCTGGAAGCCGATGTCGGGATCGATGCCGATGATCTGAATCATTCTGAACGCTGTTCCGGCAGGAGTCGGGTCCGAGATTCGGCCGCAGGTCCGGACCCATATGAACGGCACCAGTCACGACCCCCGCAGATTCAGAAACTGCTAATCTCGGATTGTGCGAGCAGCAATTCTGCCTTACCCGTCGCTCGGCCTTTCGGGTCGCGCGCGTCGTCGACGTTGCTGTTGACCGTAATGTTCGATCTTTCGTCGGCGTTGCTGATCGAGTGTACGACTACGGACAGAAGGTAAAGGAGCCATCCATGTCCGATACGACACGTCCCGCCGACCCGGCCCCTGAAGGGATTATCGACGACCCCTATCGGCTCAATCCTGCGAATATCCAGGAGCCGCCGCGGGGCTGGAAAGCGAGTCTACGCTTCCTCGGCCCGGGCATGATCACCAGCGCCGCCATCGTCGGCAGTGGCGAGCTCATCACCACCACGACACTCGGCGCACAGGTCGGCTTCGTTCTGCTGTGGCTGGTGTTCGTCTCAACCTTCGTCAAGGTCGCGGTACAGATCGAGCTCGCGCGCTGGTCGATCTCCACCGGTAAGGCATCGATCTTCGGCTACGACGAGGTACCGCCCAAGATCGGCCGACACAGCTGGGTCAGCTATCTGACCGCCATCCAGTTCGTGCCCCAACTGCTGACGCAGTCCGGACTCATCACGGCGAGCGGGCTCGCACTCGCGCTCATCCTGCCGGTGAACGGCGAACCCGGTTCCATGGTGTCCGTCGTGTTCTGGGTGGCGATTCTCGTCGTCGGCGCGATCGGCATCCACGTCGCCAACCGCTACGAGATCGTCGAGAAGGTCTCGACCGCCCTCGTCGTGCTCGTGGTGGTGTCTGTCGTCTCTCTGGTCGTCGTCGTGCAGTGGACGCCGTTCGCGTGGTCGGCCGCCGACATCGGCGGCGGGCTGCAGTTCCAGATCGCCATGGGCGCCGTGGGCGTGGCGATATCGATGTTCGGTATCACCGGCACCGGTGCGCTCGAGATCACCGGTTACAGCTTCTGGTGCCTGGAGAAGGGCTATGCCGCGTGGACCGGCCCCAACGACGGCTCTGAGGAGTGGGCCCGGCGGGCCAGTGGCTGGATCGCGGTGATGAAGAAGGACGCCTGGGTCTCCTGGGGCGTCTACACCGCCGCTACGGCGGCCTTCTACATGCTCGGCGCAGCCGTCCTGCACCCTCAGGGCCTCGTCCCGAAGGGCAACGACGTACTGACCACGCTCTCGCGCATCTTCACCGACTCTCTCGGCAGCTGGGCCGGCGTCGCGTTCATGGTCCTCGCGGTCGTCACCCTGTACAAGACGATCCTCTCCAACATCCCGTCGTTCAGCCGCATGATCACCGCGTGCATCGCCGTGTTCGGTGTCTTCGACTGGGCACTGACCGGCGTTCGCAGGCGCTGGGTTCGTGCCCTGATCATTGCGCAGCCGATCCTCTTCGGCGTCGTCGGAGTGCTGACCAATTCGCCACTGGCTCTGGTCATCTTCGGCGGTATCGCCAATGCCTTCTATCTGATCGCGGTCGCGGTCGCGACCGTCTACCTGACCTACACGCAGACCGATCCACGCATCCGTGCCGAGAAGACGGGCGCGGCCTACCTGATGATCTCCAGCCTCGCCATCATCGCCGTCGGGGTATTCGGGCTGATCGCCGTATTCTGACGCGGCGGCCTCTGCGTCCGAGCCTGCTCGCTCCGTGGCGAATTCTGGGAGTGGGCCCTTGCCAACCTGCTGGACGGGCAGGTCATCCCTGAAGGAGCGGGGCCGGTCAAGCCTCGACTGTGTGGTTGATCTTCTTTCGTTCTGTGCTCCGCGTGGTTCTGGGCGCGCTGGGTCGCGGCGTCGCGGTCAGGGATCGGCCCGCAGGGTCGACCGCGTAGCGGCCGGAGGTCCTTGACGGCGACGTCGTGCGGCGCACGCTGTTCACGGTGGAGATCGCTCTCGGGACACCACGTCCTGGGGATTGGTTCACAGGGTTCGGTGGCTGCTCCATCACCGGTGGCCCGGCTGTGGACAGGCCCCCTGGTTGAGGGGCTGTCGGTCATCCCTTCGCCCGAGGAGTTCGGGCATGGAGTGCTGCGACACGTCCTGGTGGTGGGCGAGGTCAATCAGTGGGGTCGACCACGCCGGGCATGCCACGGTCGATCTGGGCATGTTCCGGGGGTCATGACTTGCACGACCTGCACCCACCACGTCTTCGGGCGCCTGCTCACGCCGGCATCGGGGCGGTGTCCGGCGCGCGGTCCGGTGGTGGGAGGCAGCGGATGTGGTGATCCCGTAGGCCATAGCACACGAGTTCGGTCAGCTCGCGGGCGGCGGCGACCACGCCGATGTTGCGGCCGCGGCGGGCGCCGATCCGGTCCCGGATCCCGCCCAGGCGGGTGTGCGCGGGCAGGCGTTGCACGGCCTCGACCGCGGCCCAGCGCACCAACCGGGACCCCTGTTTGGTGATCCGGCCCCGGTGGACGCTGGTGTCGGACTCGCGGTGGGTCGGGGTCAGCCCGGCCCAGGACGCCAGCTGCGCCGGCCCGGGAAAGCGGCCGATGTCGCCGATCTCGGCGACGAACACCGCGGCCAGTACCGCCCCGATCCCGGGGATGGCCTGGATCGCCCGGTAGCCGGCGTCCTCGCGCGGCCGCCCGGCCGCGAGCCGGGTGAACACCTCGATCTCGAAGTCGAGGGTTTCGATCAGCCGCAGGGCCGAGTTCACCCGCGTGTCCGCGTACGGTTCTGATGTCGCTGTAGGTACGAGCTGATCTGTTGTTGGTCCGGCGCGTCGGATTCAAGATCGGCTCAGGGAGGGACCACCCTCCGGGCTTGTCAGCGGCCAAGCAGACGAGCCCGGAGGGGGTCACCCGTGATCCTGCCTGTGGAGGCATGGATGGACATCAGGAGGTACGCCCCGCTGCGCGCGGCAGGGGCGTCGTGGAAGGACATCGCAGCTCAAGCGGGCTGTGACTGGAGAACGGCGAAGAAGTACCTGTCGCCGGGCGCCCCGACGGCGCCGCCGCGGGCGAGCTCGCGGGCCGGGACGGCGCCCAGGCTGGTGGACCCGTTCACCGACGTGATCGACGCCTGGCTCGCCGACGACCCGCGGCTGCGGGCGACGGTCATCCATGAGCGGTTGGTCGCCGACTACGGATTCACCGGGCAGATCACCGCCTGGGCCCAGCTCCTCGTCTTCACCGAGCACCCCGCGCCCATGTCGTGGCGGGCACTCGGCCCGCTCGGCGCCGGGCTCACCGTCGCTGCCGCGGTCGGCGCCGTGCTCGTCTGGTGGCGCGTCCACCCGGCGACCTTCGACCGGTTCGCCGCCCCACGCCTGCGCTCGACCTGGCGGCGTTGGACGGTCTACCGCGGCCGACGCTGGGCCCAGCTCATGTCCGACACGGGGCTGACCCGCGAGCACCGCCACACCGGAGACCAGCTCGTCCCCCGCGTCCTGCGGGTCCGCTAGTCCTCGCCGTCGATCGACACCGTCTACGTCCGGATGGTCCGCGGTCAGGACGTGGCTTAGAGATGGTTTCAGAATGGCTTCATGAGTTCGCGGTGACAGATCAGCGCGCAGGCGAGCTGGAGGAAGCCGAGGTGGATGTCGGCGCGGCGTT
>NZ_JBEYYF010000038.1:0-37798 GCF_040645415.1 Pseudonocardia sp. NPDC046786
GGATGTTCGCCTCGCTCGGCATCCCGCTGGCCGCGCTGGCCGGCGGGCTGACCAGCTCGCTGGTCGTCTACGTGCTGGCCTGGCGGCGCGCCGGGCGCCCGCTACGTCATCCGTCGCGCCCGGTGCGGCCGCCGTGGCAGGCCCGCTGCCGTCGTTCCGCGCTGCCATCACCGAGCCCGGCGTTCCTAGCGTTGGTCCGATCGTCGTCGAGGACTGGAGCACCATGAGCGCGAGGAACCTGCAGGACGTGCTGGACCGGGCGGGCGACACCGTCGACCTGCTGCGGAACGCCCAGCTCGGCGCCTACATCTACCCGGTCGTCCCGTCGGAGTTCAGCAACTTCCGGCGCGAGGTGCGCGCCTGGCAGCGCACCGCGGTGCTGTTCGACCAGACCCACCACATGGTCAACCTGTGGGTGTCCGGTGCGGGCGCGCTGCAGCTGTTCACCGACACCGGCATCAACAGCACCGCGAACTTCCCGGTCGACTCCGCCAAGCAGTTCGTGCCGGTCGCGCCCGGCGGCGGGGTGATCGGCGACGGCATCCTGTTCCGGCTCGCCGAGGACCGGTTCGTCTTCGTCGGGCGCGCCCCGGTCGCGAACTGGCTGACCTTCCAGGGTCAGGGCTACGACGTCGACATCCGGCGCGACGAGCGCTCCCCGTCCCGCCCGTACGGCCGCGAAGTGATCCGGGACGTCTGGCGGTTCCAGATCCAGGGCCCGCACGCCTGGGAGGTCATCGAGAAGGTCAACGGCGGCCCGCTGGAGAAGGTGAAGTTCTTCCGGATGGGGCACATGACGATCGGCGGGCAGCCGGTCCGGACCCTGCGGCACGGGATGGCCGGCGCGCCCGGACTGGAGATCTGGGGACCGTACGAGGGCTACGGCGCCGTGCGCGAGACGATCCTGGAGGCGGGCCGCGAGTTCGGCCTGGAGCCGGCCGGGGCGCGGGCCTACTCGTGCAACACCCTGGAGTCCGGCTGGATCCCGTCGCCGCTGCCCGCGATCTACACCGGCGACGAGCTGAAGGGCTACCGGGAGTGGCTGGGCGCCGACTCCTACGAGGCGAACAACGCGCTCGCCGGCAGCTTCGTCTCCGCCGACGTCGAGGACTACTACACCAACCCGTGGGAGCTCGGCTACGGCGGCTTCGTGAAGTTCGACCATGACTTCGTCGGCCGTTCCGCGCTGGAGAAGATCGACCCGGCGACCGAGCGGCGCAAGGTCACCCTCGCCTGGAACGCCGAGGACGTCGCGACCCTGCTCGCCTCCCCCGTCTCCGACGGGCCCGAGTACCAGTTCTTCGACCTGCCGAACGCGAACTTCGGCTCGTCCAACTTCGACTCGGTCCTCGACGCCGACGACAACGTGATCGGCCTGTCGATGTTCACCGGGTACAGCGCGAACGAGCGCAAGGCGCTGTCGCTGGCCACCGTCGATCCCGGTGTCCCGCTCGGCGCCGAGGTGCGGGTGGTCTGGGGCGAGCCGGACGGCGGCAGCCGCAAGACCACCGTCGAGCCGCACGAGCAGTTCTCCGTGCGTGCGATCGTCAGCCCCGCGCCGTACAGCGAGATGGCCCGCGCCGACTACCGGCCCGGCTGGCGCACCGCGGCGTCCTGACCGGCGGGCGGGCGCGCGGTCCGGCGCGCCCGCCCGCTCTCACACCAGGTGCCGGGTGAGGAAGGTGACCACGCACGCTGGTTTCGCCGCACCCTCCACGGTGATCGTCATGGTGATCGTGACCTGCACCCCGCCGGGCACCTCGGTGACGTCGTCGAGCACCGCGGTCGCCCGCAGCGTGGAGGCGGTCGGCACCGGCGACGGGAACCGCACCTTCTCGCAGCCGTAGTTCACGACCATCGAGAAGCCGTCCAGCCGCAGGATCTCCGGCAGCAGCCGCGGCACCAGCGACAACGTCAGGTAGCCGTGCGCGATCGTGCCGCCGAACGGTGTCCCGGCGGCCCGCTCCGGATCGACGTGGATCCACTGGTGGTCGCCGGTGGCCTCGGCGAACAGGTCGACGTCGCGCTGGGTCACCGTCACCGGGCCGCTCTCGCCGAGCATCTCGCCGAGCGGCAGCGCGCGGACGCCGTCGATGCCGGTCACGACCGTCGGCGCGCTCACCGGGTGCCGCCGGTGGCCGCCGCGGGCAGCGCCTGGGTGAAGTCCTGCAGCGGTGCGTCGGCGAGCTCCGCGGCCACCGCCTCCGGGCTCCAGCCGCCGTCGCGGAACCGTTCGGCGACCGCCTCCGGGTGCGTCCACAGCGCGATCCGGTCGCCGCCCGCGGCGATCGCCTGCCCGGTGACGTGCGCGGACACCGCCGACGCCAGCCACACCACGACCGGTGCCGCGTCGTCCGGGGTGCCCAGCCCGGTGCGCCGGACCTCCGGTGGCACCGGTTCGCCCCGGTCCACCGTCTCGACGAGCTCACCGAGCCCGGGGATCGTCGCGACCATCCGGGTCAGCGCGGTCGGCACGATCGCGTTCACCGTGACGCCCAGTTTCGCGTGCTCCACCGCCCAGGTCCGCATCATCGCGACGATCGCGCCCTTGGACGCTGAGTAGGCCGTCTGCCCGAAGCTGGCGCGCTGCCCGGCCGGGGACCCGACGAGGATCAGCCGGCCGCCGTCGCCCTGCTCGCGGAACCGGGCCGCGGCGGCCCGGCCGCAGGTGAAGGTGCCCCGCAGGTGGCTGCCGACGACGAGATCGAAGTCCTCGTCGGTGGTCCGGCGCAGCGTCCGATCGCGCAGCGCGCCGGCGTTGGTGACCATCGCGTCCAGCCGGCCGTACTCGCGCACGGCCCGGTCGACCAGCGCGTCGGCGACCTCGGCCGGGCCGACGGCGCCGGGCTCGGCGACGGCGCGCCCGCCGGCGTCGGTGATCAGGTCGGCGGTCTGCTGCGCGACGCCCGCGTCGAGGTCGTTCACCACCACGGCGGCGCCGGACGCGGCCATCGCCCGGGCGTACGCGCGGCCCAGTCCCCGGCCCGCTCCGGTCACCACGGCGACCCTGCCGTCGAGCATCGGTATCTCCTCACCGGCGCCGCCGTGGCGGGCACCCGAACCCGGCGCCACCGTGCGGGCACCGGCGTCCTGGCGCCGCACGTGGGCACCCGGACCCGGCGCCACCGCTGCGGGTCCCCGGCTCCGGCGCCGTGCGGCACCGGCCCCGGCGCCCGGCGGGCGCGTCTCCGATCGTGGGCGTGGTCCGCCCCCGGCGTCCGACGCTAGGGATCTCGCGGTGGCCGGGGCGGCGGTCGGCCGTCCCGGCCGCGCTACGTCATCCGTCCCGGTCAGCCGGGTGGCGGGACCAGCCCCTGCCGGACGGCGACCAGCGCCGCCTGGGTGCGGGAGGTGAGCTGCAGCTTGCGCAGCACGTTGCTGACGTGCGTGCGCGCGGTCCGCTCGCTGATCACCAGCTGGTCGGCGATCTCCTGGTTGGACCGGCCCTGGGCGACCAGGATCAGCACGTCCCGCTCGCGGTGGGTGAGCGCACCGAGCCCG
This sequence comes from Pseudonocardia sp. NPDC046786, assembly GCF_040645415.1. Lineage (NCBI taxonomy): Bacteria > Bacillati > Actinomycetota > Actinomycetes > Pseudonocardiales > Pseudonocardiaceae > Pseudonocardia > Pseudonocardia sp. NPDC046786. Next base: position 3,502 of record NZ_JBEYYF010000038.1, read on the forward strand.
CTCGGCGGGGAGATCATCTCCTTGGTGAGCTGCCGGGCGACGCTCGGGTCGAGGAACACGTCACCGCGGGCGGCGGCCCGGATCGCGGCCACCACCTCGCCCGGGTCGGCGTTCTTGAGCAGGTAGCCGGAGGCGCCGTTGCCCAGCGCGGTGTGCACCCGCTCCATCTCACCGAAGCTGGTCAGCACCACGACCCGCACGCCGGGGAAGCGCTCGGCGATCAGCGCGGTCGTCGCGGCACCGTCCAGGCGCGGCATCATCAGGTCGATCAGGACCACGTCGGGCAGTTCCCGGTGCACGGCCATCGCGCCGAGCCGGTCCAGCGCCTCCTGGCCGTCCCCGGCCTCGGCGACGACCTCGACGTCGTCGAGCGCCTCCAGGTAGGCCCGGATCCCGCGCCGGACGACGGCGTGGTCGTCGGCGACCAGCACCCGTACCGGCGTCGTGTGCGCCGGGGACTCGGTCGCTGTGTTCACTCCCGGCGCCTCCACTCGTCCGTCCGGGCCGCGGTGCCCGGACTCCCAGCATGGCAGCCGGATCGGGCGGCGCACCCGATCTACGTCATCCGTCGCGGTCGTCCGCTGCCGGACGACCACCGTCGCGACGGTCATCGGCCGATCGTGGGCCGCTCGGGCGGCCCCTACCGTGGCGGGATGGAGGTCGCCTTCGCCACCGTCTGGGAGGCCGTCGCCGACCGGCTCCCGGATGCCGTCGCGATCGTCGAGCCAGGGGCCCGGTGGAGCTACGCCGAGTTCGACGACCGGGCCGCCCGGCTGGCCGGCGCGCTGGAGTCGGCCGGGGTGCGGGCCGGCGACACCGTCGCCTGCTACCTGTACAACGGCTCGGCCTACCTGGAGACCGTGTTCGCAGCGTTCAAGATCGGTGCGGTCCCGGTGAACGCGAACTACCGCTACACCGCCGCCGAGCTGACCTCGTTGCTGGACGACGCGGGGGCGGCCGCGATCGTGTTCAGCGGAGTGCTCGCCCCGAACGTCACGCACGCCGCCGCGCACCTGCGGTCGCTGCGGCTGATGGTCCGCGACGGCGACGCCCCGGCCGACGACCCCGGCCCGGACGCCGTCGACCTGGCGACGGTCCGTCGCGACACCCCACCCCGGCCGCACGAGCCACGTCCCGGGTCGGACCAGCTGTTCATGTACACCGGCGGGACGACCGGCCGGCCCAAGGGCGTTGTCTGGCAGCAGGCCGACCTGCTGCACAGCATCGCGGTCGCGGTGTTCGGCCCGCTGGGCCGCGACGCCCCGCCCGCCGATCTCGACGACGCCGTGCAGCTCGCGGTCGCCGCCCGCACCGGCGACCGGTCGCCGGTCACCCTGCCGGTGGTGCCGCTGATGCACGGCACCGGACTGTTCAACACCCTCGGGGCGCTGCTCGTCGGCGGCCGGGCGGTGCTCACCCGGCCGGGCCGGCTCGATCCGCGGCACGTCTGGGAGACGGTCGCCGCCGAACGGGCCGGGACGATCGTGGTGGCGGGCAACGCCGTCACCGTGCCGCTGGTCGACGAGCTGGTCCGCGCCGAACGTGCAGGCACCCCGCACGACCTGTCGTCGCTGCGGGTGGTGCTGAGCTCGGGGACCGCGCTCGGCGACCGGACCAAGCAGGCGCTGCACGAACGCGCCGAGCTCACGATCACCGACGCGATCGCGGCCAGCGAGGGCGGCCCGTTCGCCTTCGCCGTGACCCGCTCGGTGCACGACCTGCCGGCCCGGTTCCGGCCGGTGCCCGCGACCCGGCTGATCACCGACGACGGCCGGGTGCTCGCCCCGGGCGAGCCCGGGACCGGGATGCTCGCCTACCGCGGACCGCTGCCGCTGGGCTACCACCGCGACGCCGAGCGCACCGCCGCCACGTTCCGGTTCATCGACGGGGTGCGCTACGCCGTCCCCGGCGACCTGGCCGAGCTGGGCGCCGACGGCGTGCTCCGGTTTCTCGGCCGCGGCGCCGGGGTGATCAACACCGGTGGCGAGAAGGTGCACCCGCAGGAGGTCGAGGACGTGCTGCTCGCCGATCCGGCGGTGGCCGACTGCGTGGTCGTCGGCGTCCCGGACCCACTGTGGGGCGAGCGGGTGACCGCGGTCGTCGCCTCCCCCGGCGCCGGTCCCGAGCTGCCCGGACGGCTGCGCGAGCGGGTCCGCGCGGTGCTGGCCGGCTACAAGATGCCCCGCGTCGTGGTCGTGGTCGACGAGCTGCCGCGGACTCCGACCGGCAAGATCGAGCTCGCCAGGGCCCGGGAGCTGGCCGGGGCGGTACCGGCGGGCGGCTGACCGTGGCTGCTGGCTTCGCCGAGGACGGGTACGTCGCCGAGAGGACATCCATGCCACCGCCGTCCACGTTCTCCGTCTCGATCAAAGGTGTGGTCCTCGACTCCCGACAGCGGGTACTGCTCGTGAAGAACGAGCGCGACGAGTGGGAACTGCCGGGCGGGCGCATCGAGATCGGCGAGTCCCCCGAGGAGTGCGTTGCCAGGGAGATCGCCGAAGAGACCTGCTGGAGGGTCACGAACACAAGGAGATCGGCCTCTTCCCACGGTCCGAGGTCAACGGCCTGAACATGCCGGACGGGTACAAGCGGTCGATCGACACATGGTTCGAACGAGTGGGCTGACGCGCACCGCGTAGCTGTGAATCGAGCCGAGCCGGCGGGCGAATCCCCACCCCGGGCCCTCGGTGGCCCGTCGAGGGTCGCGGTGCACGGCCCGCTGTGGGACGACATCAAGACCGCCTACCGCGCGGTGCTGGCCGGCCACGAGGTGCCGCGTGTCGTGGTCGTCGTCGACGAGCTGCCGCGCACCCCCACCGGCAAGATCGAACTCGCCGGGGCCCGGGAGCTGGCCGGCATGGCGGCGGCTGACCGCGTCCCGGTCCGGCCGAACGGACCCGATCAGCGAGTTTCGAGCCGTCGTCCCGCGCGCGAAGCTACCGCGAGCCGTCGACACCGCGGCGGAATCGGACGATCAGTCGAACTCACCGGCCTTCGCGCCGTTGACGAAAGCCGTCCACTCTCCGGGGGTGAAGGTGAGCACCGGGCCGCGGCCGTGGTCCTTCGTGTCACGCACGGCGCGGCCACCCCCAGGGATGTCGGCGACCTCGACGCATTCACCGTTGTTGCCGTTCGAGAAGCTGCTCTTTCGCCAGTTCAGGTCGCTGAGGTCAGTCACGGGGATCACGTCATTCCTTTCAGTACCTGCTTGATCACGCGGGCGCTGTTGTCCATGTCCATCGCCATCGCTGCGACTCGATCGAACAGCCCGGCGTAGGCCAGCACTGCCTGCTCCCGGTCAATGTAATCCGCGCTCCACGGCTCTTCGAGGTAGACCATCTGTGCATCCGGCGGGTCGCAGAGCTCAAGAATGACGAACCTGGTTCCCATCGCCGCATGTGCCCCGACCGAGAAGGGCAGCACTTGGATCGAGACGGTCGCCGGCTCACTCAGTTCCAGGAGCCGTCTGAGCTGCTCGGCCATCACCTCACGACGGCCGACGACCCGATGCAGCACGGCTTCGTTGATGACCACCCACAGCATCGGAGGATTCGCCGAGGCGAGCCGAGCCTGGCGATCCTGGCGCGAGGCGACCATTCGCTCGACCTCCTCCGGGCCCGCGGTCGGCCTGAATGCCCGGGTGACCGCGCGGGTGTAGGCTTCCGTCTGGAGCAGACCGGGGACGAGTTCGGGCTGATAGGTCTTTATCACCGCGGCGTCCGTTTCGAGCCCGACGAATGTCCTGGCCCAGTCCGACACCCCCGCGTTGTTCCGCTTTCGCGCCTCTCGACCGAGCCCCAGCGCCTTCTCCGTCTCGATGTCGTCGGCTCCGTAGAGGGCGGCCAACTGCGTGATCTCGGCAGCCCTTGCCGCCCGCTTCCCCTGTTCGATCCGGCCGATCTTGGACAGGTCGCAGCCCAGCGCGGCCGCGGCCGCCTCTCGGTTCACTCCGGCGCGCTCGCGCAGCCGCCGGAGCTCACGCCCGAGCTGGAGCCTGTGCACCGTCGGACTCGACATGCCGACAGTCTGCCTCTCGGTCACATCACCGGTTCGGTCCGGCCGTCGACGACGACGGACAACGGCGCGCGACCTGCATCACCGCGAGAACCTTCCGACGCGGATGACGTGCGAGTCAGTCGGCATCAAGGTCCTTCATAGACAGATGGCATATGCCATTAAGACCGTGACGCCCGCACCGTTGCACGAGTGAATCCCGGCCACAGGAGACCAACCGTGACGAACGCCGCCCACAGCCGACTGCCCTTCGGACTCGCCGTCGCCGGACGCACTCCGATCCCGGCCGACCACGTCGACCTCACCGCACTCGTCTGGGACGAGACCCAGCAGGTCACCCTCGTGCGCCAGGACGGCGTACTCGTGCCGTGGGCACGGCATACCGACGGCCAGACCAGCACCAACTCCAACACCGACGGCAACGGAGGCAACGAACAGGACACCGACCACCGCGAGGACTGAACACTCTGATGACGGTTCTCGTGCTGACCAACCGAATGGACGCGACCGCCGACGTGGCCATCGACGTCCTCAACCGGCGCCGGAACTCGGTGATCCGCGCCGACATCGATGAGCTGACCGTGGCCGCGGAGCTGTCGGGCAGTACGTGGGAAGGCTGGATCAGCGCACGGGGCCGCACCGCGGACCTTCAGGAGTTGACCGGGATCTACTACCGGCGCCCCAGCCCCGTCAGCGCTCCGGAGGGCTACGCGCCGGAGGTGGCGCGTTGGATTCGCGAGGAACGCCACTGGGGCCTACGCGGCCTGCTGTTCGCACTCCCCCGACGCCGGTGGCTCTCCTGGCCACCGGCGGTGCACGCGGCCGAGCACAAGCCCCATGCGCTCGCCCGAGCCGCGGATGCGGGCCTGACCGTGCCACGAACGATGATCACCAACGATCCGGATCCTGCCCGTGTCTTCACCGGCGGCCCACAGCCCACGCTCTACAAGTCCTTCCGCGGCGGCGGGGTCTCCATCCGGAGCACTTCGCTGCTGACCTACGCCACCGAGATCACCTCGGCCGACATCGGCGACTCGGTGCGGGCTGCACCGATCACGCTGCAGGAACGCATCGACAAGATCTGCGACGTTCGGGTGACCTGCGTCGATGACGAGGTCTTCGGCGTGACACCCCACCGCGCGGGCACTATTCCGCTGGACTGGCGCGACGACCACGGGGCGAACGACTGGTCCACCGTCACCGTCCCCGACGACGTCCGGGATGCCGTGGCCTCACTGATGAACGACCTCGGACTGCGATTCTGCGCGGCCGACTTCGCCCTGGACAGAGACGGCCGCTGGCACCATCTCGATCTCAATCCAGCCGGACAGTGGGCCTGGGACCACCCCGCGTGCGCCAGCATCGCGGAGTCGCTCGCCGACGCGCTCACCAGAAAGGACATGCCTCATGATCCGCACCGCCGGTGACCGGCGCACCGCCCTGATCGAGCAGCTCGACATGGCAGGGCGACTGCCCGATCGCGCGTGGCACGCCGCGTTCGCCGAGGTCCCCCGCGAGGGTTTCGTGCCCTGGTTCTTCGTCCCGAACCGGGATCAGCCCGGCTGGCGCCTGCTGGAGCACGACGACGCCTGGCTCGACGGCGTCTACCGCGACGACGCGCTGGTCACCCAGCTCGACGGCGACGACACCATCGTCGGTCGGGCCCGGGCGGGTGAGGCCGTGCAGGGGGTGCCGACCTCGTCGAGCTCGGCGCCGTCGCTGATGGCCGCCATGCTCGACGCGCTGCACGTCGGGCCCGGACACCGGGTGTTCGAAGCCGCGACCGGCACCGGCTACAACGCAGCCCTGCTCTCGCATCGGCTCGGGTACGAGCTGGTCACCAGCGTCGAGGTCGACACCGCCGTCGCGGAGCGGGCCCGCTCCGCGCTGCACGACCTCGGCCACCGGCCCACCGTCATCGCCGGCGACGCGACCCTCGGGTGTCCCGACCGCGGCCCGTTCGACCGGATCGTCTCCACCGTCGCCGTCCCGGCCGTGCCCCCTGCCTGGCTCGCCCAGACCCGTGCCGGTGCCCGGCTCGTCGTCCCCCTGGTCCTGGCCGGGCACAGCGGTGTCATGGTCGCACTGGACCGCGACGACGACGGCGCGCACGGCCGCGTCCTGGCCCAGTACGGCGGGTTCATGGCCACCCGGTCGACCCCGCTCCCCGCTCCACCGACGATCCGGGACGCGATGCTCGACCACACCCGCTCCACCGACGTCCCGGCGCAGGCACTCGGTGGCCCGCATCCCGCCGCGTTCTTCCTCGCGCTGCTCACCCCCACGTTCAGCCGTCTGGGGTTCACCCCGTCCGACGCCGCGACCGGCCCGCAGACCTGGGGTCATGGGCTCGACGGGTCGACGTTCGTCCACGTCGGGACCGACGGCCGGTCGAGGGTCGCGGCGCACGGCCCGCTGTGGGACGACATCGAGACCGCCTACCGCACCTGGCTGCGGCTCGGCCGGCCGTCCCGGACCCGGCTCGGGCTCACCGTCACCCCGGCCGGAGAGCACCTGCTGTGGCTCGACGACCCCGCCCACGTCCTGCGCCGGCTGCCCCACGGCTGAACGAGCCGCGGCGCGCGGTGCCCGGCGGTCACGATGCGGTGTGCTCCACGATCGCCGCGACGACCAGCTCCCACCGTGCCCGTGGGGGCGGCTCGTGCCCGACCCCCGGCATCGGGACGAGCCGCGCACCCGGGATCTCCCCGGCGAGGGCCCGGCCGTGGCCGAGCGGGACGAACGGGTCGTCGGTGCCGTGCAGCACCAGCGTCGGTGCGGTGATGCGGGCGAGCCGGTGCCGCCAGGGCTCGCCGGCGTCGAGCACGAAGTGGTTGGTGAAGCTCGCCGCGCTGTCCGCGGTCCGGTCGAAGGTCCGCCCGGCGAGGGCGCCATCGCTGCTCGTCGAACGGCAGGCTGCCGGTGTAGGCGCGCTCGCCCGCACTGCGGAAGATCCTCGCCGGAGAACCACCGACGATCATGGCGGCCCGGGAGGCTCCCGCGGTGATCCGATAGACGACACGGGAACCGGTGTGGGCCCGGCGGCCGTGCGACCATCGCCGGTCGTCCACGACGTAGCCTGTCGACATGTGGGCGGGCACCGTCCAGGAGTGCCGTTCGATCGCCGCGCGACGAGCCGGAACGTACGGTTCGGCCAGTGGCCCGAACTCTGCCAGCGAACCGAGCCGTAAGCGCACGGACAACACCCCGCCCGGCTGTGGCTCGACGGCCCCGGGCACGTCCTGCGGACACTGCCCCACGGCTGAACGGACCGCGGCCCCGAGCCGGCGGGCCGCTCCAGGGAGGGTGACCAGCGATTCCAGCTGCCTGACTCCACCGGACCCGCGAAGGACCACTCTGTCCGACCTGGTCACAGGTGCCATCTGCGTTCGAGGTCCGATCAGCGTTCAAGATCGTGAAGAGCCAGGCTGGGATGCCTGCCCAGGCACTCGCCAGTCGGCCGTGCGCATGGCGCCGAACCGCGAGGCGGCCGCCAGGATGAGCAAGGCAACCCCTGACACGGCGAAGACGATTCGTACATCACCGGTAGCGCTCGCCCAGGCCGCGATCACTACCCCGAGGGGCCCGAATAGCGTAGTGATCAGCTGGGACGTCGCCGATACTCGACCCAGATACTGCGATGGCACGGTGGTTTGAAGCAGAACCCGGAGGCAGCGGCTGAGTATCGACAGCATCAGCATTACCAGCGCCAGCACCAGACCGACGGTGACCCAGTTGACCGAGACGGTCAGGAGTCCGAAACCCACGGCCATGAAAATGGTGGAACCAGCGACCAGGACGTTTGAGGCGACGATGCGTTCGACACTGACGAAGACCGCTCCGCCGAGTATTCCGCCGGATGCCATCAGTGCCGATGCGGCACCGATTTCCCAACTCTGAAATCTGAGCACCTCGCTCATAAAGAAGACGACCATCAACACTGACGCCCCGAGCGCGAAGTCGAGCACGCCTCGCCAGATTGCGATCCATCGATAAAGCGGGTCGTCAAACGTAAAGCGGACACCGGCCCACATATGCCCGACTATCCGACCGGGCGATCGCCCACATTCTTCGATCGGAGCTTCTTCCCACCTCGCGTATCGGATGGACGCCAGCAGAATCAGCAGGAGTACAGCACTGACGAGAAAGACACTTCCGAAGCTCCCCAGGAAGATCGTCCACCCTGCCAGTAGTGGTCCGAGCGTCTGCGCAGTCGAAGCGAAGCTCTGCATGATTCCGTTAACCTGCGGAAGATTGTGCACCGCGACCACTTCCGGGAGCGCCGCAATGTCGGCGACACCATAGAGCCGCACCATGAAGTCGAATACTCCGGCGCCTGCGATCAGCACCCAGATGGGCGGCTCGCCAATGACAGAAATCACACAGAATGCCGCCATGATGACGATCTCGACCAGCACCACCGATGCCAGCAGAGTTCGTCGCCGGAATCGGTCGACCAGACTGCCGCCTAGGATTGCCACGAAGAATTCAGCGCCGTACCCCACCGCGAACATCGTGGCCATCAGCAGGGGTGACCCGGTCAGCGCCAGTACAAGTAAGGGCATGGCCAGGTCGTAGAACGTCTCTGCGAGCGTGTGGGTCGTTGCGCCAGCGACGAGCCACCTCGCTGGCGCGGACAGGCGTTCTCTCGCTGCGGCCACGACGCTCTCCTGCGGTAGCGACACGAGGGGCGGGATCGCGGACGACCCCGCCCCTGATCAGTGCTGTGCCAACTCGATCCCTATTACACGGGCTCGATCTCGACATCGAAGTGCGCGCTCAGCGCGTCGAGCGCCTCGGCAGTGCTCGATCCTTCGATGCCGAAGTCACCGTGCACGAGAGCCGCGATCTTGCCCAGGTAGGTCAACTGGGCACCGTCCACCAACTGCGGGGCGACACACTTGATAAATGCTTCGAGCCCGCGTCGTTCTGCCGGATCGGCCGTGGTGGCAACGAGCGAGCGCAGCTCGTCGAGCGAGTCGTGTACCTTACTCATCGTCTCAGCCATTCTTGATCTCCTCTGTGCTTCACACACAACCTGCCACCGGTCGACAGCAGGTGGTCATCGATCGGCGCGGATTCTGTGGATCTCGTTGCCGACGGGGATCCCAAAGGTGGTGTCGTAGTGTGCACCCGACGCAAGCATGTCCTGCTCACGCCGACAGATGCTTTGTAGCACCGCCGCGGGTAGTGGCAGATCATTAACCTCAATGGACGGGAAGTCCTTGGGTGATGTTGCCGTCGAGATGCGGATCTGGTCGTTACCGGGTTCGTACGCGGTCTGCTTCGAAGGCGCGAACAATACTGGCTCTGAGCGCACCGTAACGTTGCACAGACCCGCAAAGTGCATGGCTATGCCTTGCGGGACATGCAGCACTCGCCGCGGATCCGGCACGAAGGAGAACGCGATCAGGCTGCGCTGACCGCTATCGATCAAGGAGCGCCTGCAGTCAACGAATCTCGCCGCGATCGTGCGGTCAGGTGGTCCGATGAATGTGAGCCGATCCTCTTGGCCAACGTGCAGGACATACGCCTCGTATGAATCGCGAAGCCACAGATGGAAGTCAGTGACCAGTGGCCCTGGATTTGCGACGAGCGTGTAACTCGCAGGTCCAGTCTCTGCGCAGTAGTTGCTTTCCCAGCGCAGTCCTGAAATTCCGACCGTCTCGCTGTCGTTCACGCTGTCCTCGCTGAACTTTCCGTCGCTGACTTCGGCCGCAGAGTGACATACCTAGTCTGCCCGTCAATGATTACCGGAAACCGAGAGGGGTATCGCCTCAGCTCTCTCAGGGAAATGTGCTGCAACTGGAGCATGAACTCGTACGCTGGCCGAGGAATCGGATACCTATTGACTTGCACGACGGGAAATTCCGAGAGCTCGGTTTCTCGACCGACATTCACCACGTCGTTTGCCATGCTGTAATCGGGATTGTCATCACTGATATACCACTCTGGTTCATCGCGGGTCACGACATTCTGAAGGCCGTCAAAAGTGTGTGCAATACCACGACTAATATAGAGCATCCTCGTAGGGTCGGGATGAAAATCAAATGACACCTTCTCGTGCAGAGTCGGCGAACCCGACCTGCAGTCCACGAAATGCCCCGTGACGACTTGCCGTGGATCGCCGAAGAAGGTAAGTCGATCTGTTTGACCGACATGTATACCGTAGTGCTGATAGGTGAAATCAGGACTGTGCGTAACCACGTCCGCGACTCCCGGACCTTTACTGGAAACCACAGTATAGTAAGTCGCTCCGGGCGAGCTAATAAACAGGGTCGGTTGGAAATACAGGCCGTCGATCCCAGCGTCCATCGCACCCTTGCATACTGAAGTAGTCGAATCGCTCATTCATGCCTCCCGGCAAGCTGATCTTTGCTGAATGAAGGTGCTTGATACATCCTGGACCGACGACAGTGTCGCTGAGATCTGCAGACCTGAAATGAGCCAGCCGTGCCAGGAAACCCGCTTCACGGTCCACTTAGGATAACAGCAGTCAAGGGCCCCCCATCTGATCCGAATGAGTGAACGAGTGGACTGACTCCGCACAGATTTGGCGGACCAGTCTCAGGGTCGCCTCACGAACGAGCGGACAACGTTGCCGTTGGCCGGCAGCCCTCAACAGTAGAGGCCAGCTCAGGGATGTCCTCCGAAACATCCCCTCGCTCTCCCGGAGTGCCGATCCGTGTTCACACGAACCGTCCTGCCCGGGCGAATGCACTCGGGGAGCGACATTTAACGCAGCTCGGACAGATGCCATACATCTGACTCAGCACGATCCGTTCGAACACGAACACGGCAACACTGCCTATGGCGATGAGACAGTTTCGTTCACGCTGGCAGTCTTTAGCGCCAGCCCTCACCCCGGAGCGAACGCAACACGCTGAATCGGGAGACGAAGACCCTGCTGCAGCGGCACATCGCGTCGCCCATATCTTCGATTTTCGCCGCACCGGGCGATAGAGTACGTACTAGTGCGCAACCGCGCGTCCCACACGGAAGCGGGCTGGCCCGTTATCGACGACTCGATCGAACCGACTGTTTCAGACACGACATGCTCCTTCGGGTTGGGTCCGCGAGGATCTGAAGTGCTGGCAACGGCCTCGGCGATACAGCTAGGCCCGTCTCAACAACGGTAGCCGAACCTGCAGCCACTGGTCTATGGAACGGTTCTTGATCAAGCCTCCACCGCAGTCCCCACGATGACGGGAGCTGCTCGTTAACGGTCCACAGCACCCAGCGACAAGTGGCTGCATGGGCCCGCCGTCCGCCTCTACCTGGAGTCCGACCGCAAGTAGGTGATCCGGCAGCTGGCCGAGCAGCTCGGCGTCCACCACGAAGCGCTTCGGGGCCGGATCGGCAAGCCGGGGTAGTCCGAGGCGGATGCCACGACCTCCCGACTACCGCCGAGACCGAGGAGAAGCGCCGACTCCGAAAGGAACCTGTCGAGCTGCGCCGCGCCAACGAGGCCTGCCCACCTTCACCCATCTCGAGATCGGCGAAAGGTAGGAGTTCACCACACACGGCCCGGTGTGGGACGACATCGAGAACGCTGCGCTCTTGGCTGAGCAGCGTTCGCCACCACCGCAAGGCCCACCGCCCCAACGGCGAGCTCATCAGCCTCTGCGCCGCCGTGATCACGCCGGTCTGAATCCGTTGCCCGAGTTCGAGGTCGAGGTCGACGTGAACGTGGCGTCGAACCGGCGGACCACTCAGGGTGCGTGACCAGCGATCTTCCGCCGCCCGACCTCCACCGAACCCGGGGCCGACCAGACCATGACCATGACACCCGTCAGGTAGTCTGCCCGCATGGAGCACGTGGTCGTGGAGCTGGACGCCTCGACGTACGAGCATCTCTGCACCTGTGCCGCCCGGGCCGGCGTGCCGTCGCCGGCCGCCTACCTGGCCAAGCTCGCCCGCCACCATGCTCTTCGTGCCGAGGCCGAGAAGATGGCCACCTGGTACGCCGAGCACGAGGGATACGCCGACCACCAGGTGCTCGAAGCCGAGACTGCCCTGGCAGAGGCCCACTAGCCCGGGGCTCCGTACTGTCCCGGCCATGCGCCGTGGCGAGATCTACTCGTACAACCCGGTGGTCCCGAGACCTGGCCAGAGCGTTCGTCGCCTCATCATCAGCTCGGATGCCCTGCACGTCGAAGGTGTGCCGGTGGTCCTCGGCATCCACCTCGTGGACTCGGACCCCAGCACGCTGCTCGCACCGGCGGTGGGCGACTACTGGGCGCCCGCCTCACGCTCGAGCGTGTGCTCGTGAGCCGGCTCGGGGAACAGCTGGGAGAGGCAACGCCCGACGAGCTCACGGCCGTCGGATCGGCCCTCAAGGCAGCTCTCGACCTGGACTGATCACCACGTTCACCCAGGGCAGCGACCGGGCTGGCCGGGCCTGACCGGTTCGCACCCCGTCACCGTGGTTCGCACCCGTTGCAGCAGGTGTGGACCGCGGCGACGGGGTGCGAACCCGGCCGGTCACGGCCGCGTGTGCTCCACGATCGCCGGGAGCACCACGTCCCACCGCGACCGCGGGGGCGGCTCGTGGCCCGCCCCCGGCACCGGGACCAGCCGTGCCCCGGGTATCTCCGCGGCGAGGGCCTCGCCGTGGCCCGGCGGCAGGAACGGGTCGTCGGTGCCGTGCAGCACCAGCGTCGGTGCGGTGATGCGGGCGAGCCGGTGCCGCCAGGCTCGCCGGCGTCGAGCACGAAGTGGTTGGTGAAGCTCGCCGCGCTGTCCGCGGTCCGGTCGAAGGTCCGCCCGGCGAGCGCGCGCCATCCCTGCTCGTCGAACGGCAGGCTGCCGGTGTAGGCACGTTCGCCCGCGACGTGGTACTCGACGACGGCGTCGCGGTCGGACCAGTCCGGCTCGGCCTGCTCCCCGGTGAACATCGCCGCGAGCGCCGCCGACATCGGCGGCAGGTCCGGCGCGTCGTGCCCGGGCCCGCCGGGGGTGCCGGACATCAGGGTCAGCGTCCGCACCCGGTCGGGGTGGTCGAGTGCCAGCAGCTGGCCGATCGCGCTGCCCATCGACATCCCGACGACGTGCGCGGGACCCGGCCCGAGCCGCTCGACCAGCCCGGCCGCATCGGCGACCAGGTCGCGCAGCACGTAGTCCGGCGCCCCGGCGGGCGTGCTGGTGGACCGGCCGGTGTCGCGGTGGTCGTAGCGGAGCACGCACCGCCCGGCCGCGGCCAGCCGGGCGCAGAACTCCGCGTCCCAGTACAGCATCGACGCCGCCGCCCCCATCACCAGCAGCACCGCCGGGTCGGCCGGGTCGCCGAACGTCTCGGTGCACAGGTCCACGCCGTTCACCCGCTCGATGCGTTCGCTCACGACCGCGGCTCCCGGTCCCCCGCGACGAGCAGGGTGCCGGTCACCGGGACCAGCCAGGCCGGCGAGCGCGGCAGCATCGCGGCGAACGGGATCCCCCAGGCCAGCATGGTCCAGCCGACCGCGGCCGGGACCCGCTCCCGGCGGCGGGCGGACCGGAGCAGGTGCACCCCGAGGGCCACCATCGGGCCGCCGAAGCTGCCCAGCGTCCGCCACAGCACGACGGTCCGCTCGGCCTCCAGCGGCGTCTCCGGTTCCGCGAGGCGGACGGTGTCCCACCAGCCGTCCGCCCACGCCCCGGCCAGCGTCCTCCGGTCCTCCAGCGGGGCGACGACCATGTGGACCGCGCCGAGCCCCACCCCGATCCATCCCGCCGTCGTCGTCAGTCGCCTGCCCATGACCACTCCCATCTATACGGCTGCGTATATTTCGCACCGTAGCGCCGATATACGCTGCCGTACAGATCCGACGGCGAGGAGAGTGCGATGGCGAGGGCCCGGACCCCGCGGACGGCGTGGATCGACGCCGGCCTGGCCGTGCTGGCGGCGCGCGGGCCGGACGCGGTGCGGGTCGAGGCACTGGCCCAGCAGCTGGGCGTCACGAAGGGCGGCTTCTACGGCTACTTCGACGACCGCCCGGCGCTGCTGGCCGAGATGCTCGACACCTGGGAGCGGCGGAGCATCGGCGACGTCCTCGACCGGGTCGAGCGGGAGGGCGGCGACACGCGGACCCGCGCCCGCCGGGCCGGTGAGCTGACCTTCTCCCCCGAGCTGCTGACCCTCGATCTGGCGGTGCGCGACTGGGCCCGCCGGGACGCGGCGGTGGCCGAGCGGCTGCGCCGGGTCGACGACCAGCGGCTGGGCTTCCTGCGGACCCAGTTCGCCGACCGGTTCCCCGATCCGGTCGAGCTGGAGGCGCGCTGCCTGCTCGCGTTCTGCACCGCCATCGCCTCGGACCTGATCCTGGCCCGGCATCCCGGGAACACCCGCGGGGAGATCGTCGACCGGGCCGAGGCGCTGCTGTTCGGCGGCGGCTGAGCGGCCGCTACTGGACCAGCACGAGATCGTCGGCGTGCACCAGCTCGCGGCGCTGCTCGGGCGGCAGCTCCCGGGTCCGGCGGCCGATCATCGACGGCAGCTCGGCGGCGTCGTAGGAGACGACGCCGCGGGCGATCGGCCGGCCGTGCGGCGCGAGCAGCTCGACGACGTCACCGGCGACGAAGTCCCCGGAGACGCCGTGCACCCCGGCGGCCAGCAGCGAGCGGCGCCGGGTCCGGACGGCCTCGACGGCGCCGTCGTCGAGATCGAGGGCGCCCCGGACGTCGGCGGCGTGCCGCAGCCAGAACCGCCGCGCGCTCATCCGGCGGCCGGAGGCGCGGAACGCGGTGCCGACCTTCGGGCCGTCCGGGCCGGTGTCGACGGCGGCGGCGGCCTCCTCGGCCGAGGTCAGCAGCACCGGGATCCCGGCGGCGGAGGCGGTCGCCGCGGCGGTCACCTTGGTCGCCATCCCGCCGGTGCCCAGGCCGGAACCGGGCCGGGTCACGCTGATCCCGGCCAGCTCGGCCGGCTCCTCGACCTCGCTGACCAGCGACGATCCGGCGGCCCGCGGGTCGCCGTCGTAGAGCCCGTCGACGTCGGAGAGCAGCACCAGCGCGTCGGCGCCGACGATGTGCGCGACCAGCGCCGCGAGCCGGTCGTTGTCGCCGACCCGGATCTCGGCGGTCGCGACGGTGTCGTTCTCGTTGACGACCGGCAGCGAGCCGAGCTGGAGCAGGCGTTCCAGGGTGCGCTGGGCGTTGCGGTAGCTGGCCCGGCGGATCATGTCGTCGGCGGTGAGCAGCACCTGCCCGATGCCCTGGCCGTGCCGGGCGAACGACGCCGAGTAGGCGTGCGCCAGCAGGAGCTGCCCGACCGAGGCGGCGGCCTGCTGGGTGGCGAGATCGCGGGGCCTGCGGCGCAGCTGCAGCGGTGCGAGCCCGGCCGCGATGGCCCCGGACGACACCAGCACCACCTGGCTGCCGGCGTCGCGACGGGCCATCAGGGCGTCGACCAGGGCGTCCAGCCGGGCCGGGTCGAGACCGCCGGTGAGGCTGGTGAGCGACGACGACCCGACCTTGACGACGATCCGGCGGGCCGCGCCGATCGCGGACCTGGTCGTGCTCATGCCACCTTCACCGTTCGATCTCGTGGTCCGATGCGTAGCGGGCGCCGGCCGCGAGCTCGGCGTCGGACAGGTGCGCGCGGCGCGCCGCGCGGGCCTGCTTGCGCTCGGAGGCGCCGACCCGTTCGGTGTTCTCCAGCCGCACGTCGGTGCCCCGCCCGGTGAGCAGCGCCGCGACCCCGGCCGGCGTCGAGGGCTCCCAGTCGAACGTCATGTCACCGATGGTGACCGGGCAGCCGGGCACCGCTCCCGCCTTCGCCAGTTCCTCCTCGACGCCGAGCCGGGCGAGCCGGTCCGCGAGGTAGCCGACGGCCTCGTCGTTCTCGAAGTTGGTCTGGCGGATCCAGCGCTCGGGCCGCTCGCCGCGCACCACGAACCCGCCGTCGAGCCCGGTGTCCGGCTCGATCGTGAATCCGGAGTCGTCGACCGCCCTCGGCCGGATCACGGTGCGGGTGGGCTCGGCGTCGGGCTGCGCGGCACGGGCCGCCGCGACCCGCTCCGCCATGGCGAAGCTGAGCTCGCGCAGCCCGGACCGGGAGGCCGTGGAGATCGCGAAGATCGGCCAGCCGAACCGCTCGGCGAGATCGGCGCGGACCATCTCGACGAGATCGGCGGCGTCCGGCACGTCGATCTTGTTCAGCGCGATCATCCGGGGCCGCTGGTCGAGCCGCTCGCCGAGCGCGCTGGTGCCGAGCTGGTCGGCGTAGTGCGCGAGCTCGGCCTCCAGGGCCTCGATGTCGGAGACCGGATCGCGCTCGGTCTCGAACGTCGCGCAGTCGACGACGTGCACCAGGACCGAGCAGCGCTCGATGTGCCGGAGGAACTCCAGGCCGAGCCCGCGCCCGTCGGCGGCGCCCGGGATCAGCCCGGGGACGTCTGCGACGGTGAACGTCGCGTCACCGGCGCTGACCACGCCGAGCTGCGGGACGAGCGTGGTGAACGGGTAGTCGGCGATCTTCGGCCGGGCCGCGGACAACGCGGCGACCAGCGAGGACTTGCCCGCGCTGGGGAACCCGACCAGCCCGACGTCGGCCAGCGAGCGCAGCTCCAGGGTGAAGCTGACCTCCTCGCCGGGCTCGCCGAGCAGGGCGAACCCGGGCGCCTTGCGCGCGGTGGAGGCCAGCGCGGCGTTGCCGAGCCCGCCGCGGCCGCCCTCTGCGGCGACGAACCGGGTGCCCGGGCCGACCAGGTCGGCGACGATCTCGCCGTCGGGATCGAGGATCACCGTGCCGTCCGGGACCCGCAGCTCCAGATCGGGGGCGTTGGCGCCGTTCTTGAACGAGCCCTGCCCCTGGGTGCCGCTGCGGGCGGTGGCGTGCGGGCGGTGGTGGTAGTCGAGCAGCGTGTGCACGCCGGGATCGACGACCAGCACGACCGAGCCGCCGCGGCCGCCGTTGCCGCCGTCCGGCCCGCCGAGCGGCTTGAACTTCTCGCGGTGCACCGAGGCGCAGCCGTTGCCCCCGGCGCCCGCGGTCGCGTGCAGCACGACGCGGTCCACGAAGCGGGACATGGGTGCCTCCTCGTTGCGGTGATGACACGACGAACGGCGGGTCCCCCGGTAACCGGGGTGACCCGCCGTCGGCGTCGTGGACGTGCTGGGCGGGTCGCTCAGACCTCGGCCGGCACGATGTTGACGGTCTTGCGGCCGCGCTTGGAACCGAACTCCACGGTGCCGGCCGCGAGGGCGAACAGCGTGTCGTCCTTGCCGCGACCCACGTTCACACCCGGGTGGGTGCTGGTGCCGCGCTGGCGGATCAGGATCTCGCCGGCCTTGACGGTCTGGCCGCCGAAGCGCTTCACACCCAGGAACTGCGGGTTCGAGTCGCGACCGTTGCGGGAGCTGGACGCACCCTTCTTGTGTGCCATGACGCAGGCTCCTTACTTGCCGATCGCGGTGACCTGGACCTTCGTCAGGGGCTGACGGTGGCCCTGACGCTTGTGGTACCCGGTCTTGTTCTTGAACTTGTGGATCCGGATCTTGGGACCCTTGGTGTGCTCGACGACCGTGGCGGTCACCGCAGAGGTGAGGCCCGACACGTCCGTGGTCACCTGGTCGCCGTCGACGAGCAGCACGGCGGGCAGGCTGATCTCCGCACCGGGCTCACCGTCGAGCTTCTCGACGGTGACCACGTCGTCGACGGCCACCTTGTACTGCTTTCCGCCGGTCTTGACGATCGCGTACATCGCTGACGCACGACTCCTGAAATTCGGGGGCGCTTGCTTGCGCTCGGTCTTCACAGCTCGCGCCGAACCCGGCGCGCACGCCACTGGACTGTGTCGATCCCGGCCAGGCAGGCCGGGACACAGAGGCGTGGCTTCTGTCGGTCAAGGGTACGCGACCCCGTCGCCGGGGCCACACTCACCCCCCGTCCTGGGGCGGACCCGCGGGACGGGAGGCCGCCCTGCGTGCACGACGCGGACGGGACACCACCGCCGGCGGCTCCGGCTGGTCGGGGACGGCAGGTGCGGCGGGGCCGTCCTGTCGCTCCGACGCGTCCGGGCCCGGGGTGGGGGTCGTGATGACGACCGGTTCGACGGTCGCCGCCGGGGCGCCCGCCGTCCGGCTGACCCGGCGACGGCGCGGGGCGGGCTCGGCCGCGCTCCCGCCGGTGTCGCCGGTCGTGGGCCCCGCAGGCGGGGCGGCGGACGCCTGCTCCGCTGCGGGAGCCGCGGGGGGCACAGCGGGATCGGCCGGGGCGGCCGCGGCCGCGGTGCCGGTCACGGCCGCTGCGGGGCCGGCGGTACCGGCGTCGGCCGCGGCGGAGCCGGGCGCGCCGACAGCGCCGACAACACCGACGGGAGCGTCAGCCGCACCGGACCCGGCAGTGCCGGACCCAGCCGCACCGGAGCCGGCGGTGCCGGTCGCACCGGCCGTGGTTCCGTCGGCGGCCGTACCCGCGGCAGCGGGCGCACCCGCGGATCGGGTCGCGGCGCGGCGGCGCCCACCGGCCCGCCCGGTCCTCGGCGCCGAGCCGGTCAGCTCGCCGACCGGCTCGGCCACGGAGGCGTCGTCCGGATCGGTGGCAGGCGCGGGCGCCGGCGCCGGGTCGGTCACCGTCGCGGCCGCGCCACCCCCGGCAGCCGGTCCGGCGGAGACTCCCCCGGCACCCGGGCCGGCCGGGACATCCTCGGCCCCCAGGCCGTCGGTGCCGGGCTCGTCGTCGCCGCGCACACCGAGACCGGCGGCGACCGCCGCCACCCCGGCGACGGCCGAGCTGGTGTCGACGGTCCGGTCACCGTTGCCGTTGCGGTCGGAGCCGTTGCGCTCGGCGCCGTTGCGGTCCGCGGTGGTCTCCTGCGACTCGTCCGGCTGCCCGTTCCCGGGCTCACCGTTCCCGCCGCCGCCCCGGCGGCGCCGGCGGCGACCGCCGCCGTCCTCACCGCTGCCACTGTCCCGGCCACTGCTGCTGCCGCTGTCCCGGCCGTTGGCACTGTCGCGGCCGTTGCCGTTGCTGCTCCCGTTGCCCTGGGAGCCGTTGCCCTGGGAGCCGTTGCCGCCACCGCCGGACCCGCGGCCGTTGCCGTTGCCGCTGCCGTGCTCGACGGGGTCGGTGGAGACGATCACGCCGCGCCCGCGGCAGTGCTCGCACGGGGTGGAGAAGTGCTCCAGCAGGCCCCCGCCGACCCGTTTGCGGGTCATCTGGACGAGCCCGAGCGAGGTCACCTCCGCCACCTGGTGGCGGGTGCGGTCGCGGGCCAGGCACTCGGTGAGCCGGCGCAGCACCAGGTCCCGGTTGGCCTCGAGCACCATGTCGATGAAGTCGACGACGATGATCCCGCCGATGTCGCGCAGCCGCAGCTGGCGGACGATCTCCTCGGCCGCCTCCAGGTTGTTCCGGGTGACGGTCTCCTCGAGATTGCCGCCGGAGCCGGTGAACTTGCCGGTGTTGACGTCGACGACGGTCATCGCCTCGGTCCGGTCGATCACCAGGGTGCCGCCGGAGGGCAGCCAGACCTTGCGGTCCAGCGCCTTGAGCAGTTGCTCGTCGATCCGGTGCTCGGTGAACACGTCGGACGGGCCGGTGTGCCGGTGCATGCGTTCCGCCAGTTCCGGTGCGACGTGCCGGACGTAGCCGGAGACGGTCTCCCAGGCGTCGTCACCGGAGATGATCAGCTTCGAGAAGTCCTCGTTGAACTGGTCGCGGACAACCTTGACCAGCATGTCCGGCTCCTCGTAGAGGAGCGTCGGCGCCTTCGGCGCACCCTTGCCGGTCCGCTCGGACTTCTCCTTGACGATCTCCCACTGCGCCTGCAGCCGGCGCACGTCGCGCTCCAGGGCCTCGTGCGAGACGCCCTCGGACGCCGTCCGGATGATCACGCCGGCCTCGGCCGGGACGATCTCCTTCAGCATGTCCTTGAGCCGCTTGCGCTCGGTGTCGGGCAGCTTGCGGGAGATGCCCGCGGCACCGCCGGAGGGCACGTAGACCAGGAAGCGGCCGGCCAGCGAGATCTGGGTGGTCAGCCGGGCGCCCTTGTGGCCGACCGGGTCCTTGGTGACCTGGACGAGCACCTGGTCGCCGGAGGACAGCGCCTGCTCGATCTTGCGGGCCTTGCCGTTCAGGCCGGCCGCGTCCCAGTTCACCTCGCCGGCGTAGAGCACCGCGTTGCGGCCGCGGCCGATGTCGACGAACGCCGCCTCCATCGAGGGCAGCACGTTCTGCACGCGGCCGAGGTAGATGTTGCCGACCATGCCCGCGCCGGTCGAACCGCCGCCGGTGATGAAGTGCTCGACGAGGACGTCGTCCTCCAGCACGCCGATCTCGGTGCGGTCGGCGAGCTGCCGGATGACCATCTGCCGGTCGACCGACTCGCGGCGGGCCAGGAACTCCGCCTCGGACAGGATCGGCGGGCGGCGCCGGCCGGCGTCGCGGCCGTCCCGGCGGCGCTGGCGCTTGGCCTCGAGCCGGGTGGAGCCGCGGACGCTCTGCACGCCGTCATCGGCGGCCGAACCGCCGCCGGACTGCTCCTGCCGCGCCTCGCGGACCTTCGTCACGGTGTTCGGCGGGTCGTCCTCGGAGCGGTCCTCGACCTCGGAACCGCCACGCCGGCGGCGCCGGCGGCGGCGCCGCGAGCCGGACGGCTGATCGTCGCTCCCGCCGTCGGAGCCGTCGGAGCCGTCGGAGCCGTCGGAGCCGTCGTCGGGGTCGTCGTCGCCGGCGGACCGCCCGGCCTCGTCGGCTGCGCCGTCGTCGTCGCCGGACTCGCCGTCGCCGTCGTTCTCGCCCAGGTCGTCGCCGCCCTTGCCGCGGCCACGGCCGCGGCGGCCGCGCCGGCGCCTGCGGCGGGCGCCCTCGTCGTCGTCGTCATCGGTGCCCGCGTCGGGACCCGGGTCGGGCTCACCGGTGGTCGTGTCGCCGGCGGCCGGGGTGTCCTGCTCGTCGGCGGACGGCGCGCCGGCCCGGTCGTCGTCCCGCTTGCTCTTGCGGCCCCGGCGCTTCCTGCCGCCGGTCTCCTCCTCGGCGGCGGGGGCCTCCGGCTCCGCGGGAGCCGGCGCCGGCGTGGTGGGCGCCTGGAACATCGGCATCGCGAACACCGGGGCGAGCGGCGCCGCGGCCGGCTCCGGCCGGTCGCCGGACAGCCCGGACGGCTCGGGTGTCCCGGGGGCCTCCTCGGCAACCGGCTCCGGCGCGGCGGCGACCGAAGGGGCATCCGGCTCCGCAGGCTGCACGGCCTCCGGCGCCGGGTCCACCGCCGGGGCCAGCGCGGCGGCGACCTGCTCGGCAGTCGCCCGGGTGATGCTGGACTGGGCGCTGCGGATCTCGTGGCCCAGTCCGCTCAGGGCGCCCAGGACGTCCCGGCTGGCCCGGCCGAGCAGCTTGGCCAGTGCGTGGACCCGCATCTTGTCCGGCAGGTCCTGGATGGGCGCGGGCTCCGACACACCGGAGGGCCCGCCGGTGCCACCGGCGGGCGCGTCGTTCACGGACATTCAGCTCCTTCGCCCCCGGGCGCCTCACGTCGGAGGCGGCCACGCAGGGACCTTGCGCGTACTCGTTCCGCAGCTCGCGCGGGTGCGCGGTGCGGCACATCTGGTGTCGCTGCCCCGGATCTCCGGGGTGGTTGCTCGACGACGCGCCGGCAGCTCCTCGCCGCCCGTGTCAGGACGTTCCGGGCCGGCCCCGGGTCGCCGGTGCCGATCCGAGCGGATCCACCAGGTCGCCCCCGTCGTCGAGCAGGCCCTGCGCCAACCGGGTGGCCGTCACCGGAACCGGTGGCGTCAGGTCTGCGACAACGCTGAGCGCACCCAGCACGTCATCGGGTCGAACGGTCGGTGTGGTCTGCCGAACGACCGTCGTCAGTATCGCACAGCCGGTGGCCGCCTCCGGGGAACCCGCCGCCTCGGCCGCGGCATGATCGGCCGGCTCGCCGTTCACCTGCGGTTCGACCGCCAGTGCCACGAGCGCCGCCCGGACGTCGATCTCCTTGCGCCCGGACGGTGTGACCCGGGTCACGACGACCGAGTCCCGCTCCAGGAGCGCGGCCGCCGCGGAGGCGATCTCGTCGTGCGGCACGCCGCGGATCTCCAGCCGCCACCGGGCCGCATCGATCCGGTCGGCCAGCGCCGGTGGTTCGGCGACCGCGATCGCCAGCACATCCAGCCCGTCCGGCAGCGCCCGGTCCAGCGCCGCGCGGACCAGCTCGGGATCGATCTCGCGGGTCAGGCCCATCTCGACGTACTCGGCCTCGCTGGCCGCACCGGTCGGCGCCGCCCCCACCCAGGACAGCCGCGGATGCGGACTGAACCCGTGCGAATGCGACACCGGGACGCCGGCCCGGCGCACCGCCCGCTCGAAGCTGCGGGCGATGTCGCGGTGCGACAGGAAGCGCAGCCGGCCCCGCTTGGCGAAGCGCAGCCGCACCCGCTGCACCGTCGGTGGTGCCGGGTTCGCCGCCGCTCCCGCCTTCACGCGCGCCATGTCCGGGAGTCTAGGAGCCCCAGCCGGCCGCGGGCGCCGCGCGGTAGCGGTCCTGGTCCTCACGACCACGTCCATGATCGCCGACGTGGTGCGTCCGGCCACGCGGATCGCGGCCCTGCGCACCGGCACGGCGATCACATCGCTGTCCGGACGGGTGTCCCGGCCGGCGGACATCGCGTCGCACCCGGTCCCGGGACGTCGTACGGTCACCGACGCAACGATCCCCCTCTCGAGGAGACCCGATGTTCGTCGGCGTGCGACGGCGCCACGTGGACCTGCTCCGCACCGCGAGCGCGACCTGTCGCGCCCGCCGCAGCCCCGACCCGTCGCACCCTTCCGAGAGGACCTCCCGTGACCAGCACCCAGACCCCGCGTGACGCCGCGCTGAGCGCGATCGTCACCGCCACCACCCACGCCGTCGACGCCGACCCGGACAACGCGCACGCGCTGTTCCGGGCCACCGGCTCCGGCGGCGACGGGGTCCGATCCGAGATCCGGATCGGCCGCCACGACGTGGTCGTCGACGAGCCGCCCGCGCTCGGCGGCGACGACGCCGCCCCGAACCCGGTCGAGTTCGCGCTCGCCGGGCTGCTGTCCTGCCAGGTCGTGACCTACCGGTTCTGGGCGGCGAAGCTGGGCATCCCGCTCGACGACGTGCAGGTCGACGTCGAGGGCGATCTCGACGTCCGCGGCTTCTTCGGCCTCGACGACGGGGTCCGGCCCGGCTTCGGCGAGGTCCGCCTGGTCGTCGACCTGCGCGGCCCCGCCTCCGACGAGGACTACCGGCGGCTGCGCGAGACGGTGGACGCACACTGCCCGGTGCTCGACCTGTTCCGCAACCCGACGCCGGTCAGCACCACCGCACCGGCCTGAGCGCTACTGCTCCAGCACGAGCAGCGTGTCGCCGGCGGGCCGGAACCCGGCCCGCCGGTAGAACGCCGTGCTGCCCGCCGTCGGGGCCAGCATCAGCCGCCGGTAGCCGCGGTCGCGGGCGTGCGCGACGACCGCCGCGAGCAGCGCGCGCGGCACCCCCGCCTCGGCGAACGCGCCGAGCACGAACGCGTTGCCGACCTGGCCGGTCCGCGTGCCGCGGCCGCCCGGACGTGGCATCTGCACGGTCTCCAGCACGTTGATCGAGCCGATCGGGGTGTACCCGGCGCGCTCGCTGCCCGCCTCGGCGATCCAGAACGCCCGGCGCGGCTGCTCGACCCGCCACCAGGCGGCGAACGCCTCCTCGAACCCGGGATCGGCCACCGCCCGGCCGGCCCGCTCCTCCAGCCACTGCCTGCGCAGCCGGGCCAGCCCGGCGACGTCGCGCTCGTCGGCGACCCGCACCCGCAGGCGCCTGCCGCCGTGCTCCCACTCGGAACCGCGGGCGCCCGAGCCCGGATCGGGGATGGAGGACAGGCCGTTCGCCGCTCCGGTCGTCTCAGTCACCCGATCCCTGCCGAGACCCCGGCGCCATCGCGCCCGCCGACGCCGTCGGGTTCACCACGGTCAGCGGCAGCAGCGTGGTGCCGCTCGGGCCCACCTCGATGTCGGTGCCGGTGGACGGGCACACGCCGCAGTCGAAGCACGGCGTCCAGCGGCAGTCGTCCTGCTCGCGGCCGGCCAGCGCGTCCTGCCAGTCCTCCCAGAGCCAGTCCCGCTCCAGGCCGGAGTCGAGGTGGTCCCACGGCAGGATCTCGTCGGCCTCCCGCTCGCGGGTGGTGTACCAGTCCAGGTCGACGCCCATCGGCTCCAGCGCCTCGGCCGCCGAGTCCACCCAGCGCCGGTAGGAGAAGTGCTCGGACCAGCCGTCGAACCGGCCGCCGTCGCGCCAGACGCGCTCGATCACCGCGCCGACCCGGCGGTCGCCGCGGGCGAGCAGTCCCTCGATCAGCGAGGGCTCGCCGTCGTGGTAGCGCATGCCGATGTTGCGGCCGATCTTCCGGTCGGCGTTGACCGCCTCGCGCAGCTTGCGCAGCCGGGCGTCGACGACCTCGGGATGGCACTGCGACGCCCACTGGAACGGGGTGTGCGGCTTCGGTACGAACCCGCCGATCGAGATGGTGCAGCGGACGTCGTTGCGGCCGGACGCCTCCCGGCCCGCCTTGATGACGCGGTGCGCCATGCCGGCGATCTCCAGCACGTCCTCGTCGGTCTCGGTCGGCAGGCCGCACATGAAGTACAGCTTGACCTGCCGCCAGCCCTGCGAGAACGCCTCGGCACAGGTGCGGATCAGGTCGTCCTCGGACACCATCTTGTTGATCACCCGGCGGATCCGCTCGGAGCCGCCCTCGGGGGCGAAGGTGAGCCCGGAGCGGCGGCCGTTGCGGGAGATCTCGTTGGCCAGGTCGATGTTGAACGCGTCCACCCGGGTGCTCGGCAGCGACAGCGAGGTGTTGGTGCCCTCGTAGCGGTCGGCCAGGCCCTTGGTGACCTCGGCGATCTCGGAGTGGTCGGCCGAGGACAGCGAGAGCAGGCCGACCTCGTCGAACCCGGACGCGCGCACGGCGTTGTCGACCATCTCGCCGATGCCCTGCAGCGAGCGCTCCCGGACCGGCCGGGTGATCATCCCGGCCTGGCAGAACCGGCAGCCGCGGGTGCAGCCGCGGAAGATCTCCACCGACGCCCGCTCGTGCACCGTCTCGGCCAGCGGGACCAGCGGCTTCTTCGGGTACGGCCAGTCGTCGAGCTCGACGGTGGTGCGCTTCTGCACCGACGCCGGGACCCGCTCGTCGGCCGGGGTGACCGAGGCGATGGCGCCGTCGGCGCGGTAGCCGACGTCGTAGAGCGACGGCACGTAGCAGCCGGGCGTCCCGGCCAGCCGGACCAGCAGCTCGCGGCGCCCGCCGGGGCGGCCCTGGGCCTTCCAGTCCCTGACGACGTCGGTGATGTCCCCGACGACCTCCTCGCCGTCGCCGATCGCGGCCACGTCGACGAAGTCCGCCACCGGCTCCGGGTTGAACGCGGCGTGCCCGCCCGCGACGACGACCGGATGGGTCTCGTCCCGGTCCGCCGCGTGCAGCGGGGTCCCGGCGAGATCCAGCGTGGTGAGCAGGTTCGTGTACCCGAGCTCGGTGGAGAACGAGACGCCCAGCAGGTCGAAGTCGCCGATCGCATGGTGCGCGTCGACGGTGAACGCCGGGACCCCGTGCTCGCGCATCAGCGCCTCGAGATCGGGCCAGACCGCGTAGCAGCGCTCGGCGAGCGCGTCGTCCCGCTCGTTGAGCACCTCGTAGAGGATCTGCACGCCCTGGTTGGGCAGGCCGACCTCGTAGGCGTCCGGGTAGAGCAGCGCCCACCGGACGTGCACCGAGTCCCACGGCTTGACCTGCGAGTTCCCCTCACCGCCGACGTACTGCACCGGCTTCGAGACACGGGGCAGGATCGACTCGAGGGCGGGGAAGACGGAGGTGGGTGCCACGCTGAACCAGGGTAGCCCCGTCCGAACCGGACGACCCGGCGGGTCGGCGCGGTCGCCGGCTCAGTGCACGATCGGCCCGCTGCCCGGCGCC
The DNA here is from genome assembly GCF_040645415.1 of Pseudonocardia sp. NPDC046786. NCBI lineage: Bacteria > Bacillati > Actinomycetota > Actinomycetes > Pseudonocardiales > Pseudonocardiaceae > Pseudonocardia > Pseudonocardia sp. NPDC046786. The sequence goes on from NZ_JBEYYF010000038.1 coordinate 29,428, forward strand.
GGGCCGGGCCCGGCGGCACCGCTGCGGGGTGCGGGCCGGGCGGCGGCCGCACCCGGCCGGGCCACCAGCGCCGCGACCAGCAGCACCGCCCCGATCCCCGTCCCCACCTGCATCAGCACGAGATCGGCGATCCCGCCGGAACCGAGCAGGCCGTACGCCGTGCGCGGGTCCAGCATCGACAGCGCGCCGAGGGCCAGCAGGGCGGCGCCCGCGGTCACCGGCGCGGCGGGCAGCCGGTGCGCGGCCCCGGCGAGCACCCCGAGCACCGCACCGCCGAGCAGCACGGCCAGTGCGCCGACCGGCAGATCCTCCAGGCGCATCATCATCATCGCCCGGCGGGTCGACTCCAGGCCGTGGCCGAGCAGCGCGATCCCGATCCCCACCCCGACGAGCCCGCCGACCACCCCGTTGACCGTCCGCATCGCGACTCCCCCACCGGCGTTCCCCCAGGACGGAACGGACACTAACCAACCGGTACCCCGCTCCGGACGCGTTCAGGACAACTCCCCTGATATCGCGTGCAGTGCCGCGCGGGTCGCGTCGTCGGCGGGCAGGAAGGTCTCCAGCGCCAGCTCGGCGAGTGTGACGTCGTGCGGGGCGCCGAAGGTCGTCATCGTCGAGTGGAACGTCAGCGGCCCCACCGGTGAGTCGAGCGCCATCGGGAGGAGCACGTCGGATCCGGGCGAGGGCAGCGCGGTCGCCGGCGGTGCCGGGTAGCCGCGGCACTCGGCGAGCAGCGCGCCGAGCCGCGCGTCCGCGGTGACCCGGACCTGCCGTTCCAGCCGGTGCAGCAGGTGCTCGCGCCACTGCGCGAGGTTCCGGATCCGCGGCGCGAGGCCGCCCGGGTGCAGGCAGGCCCGGTAGACGTTCACCGGCGGCCCGAGCGCGGCCGGATCCAGCCCGTCGAGCAGAGCGGCGACCGACCGGCCGGCCAGCTGCACGTCGCCCCAGCGGTCGACGACCAGCGCCGGATACGGGTCGTGCGCGGCGACCAGCCGGTCCAGCGCCTCCCGGACCGGTGCGAGATCCGGGTCGTCGAGCGGGCGCTCGGCGTAGGCGGGCGCGAACCCGGCGGCCAGCAGCAGCGCGTTGCGCTCACGCAGCGGGATCTCCAGCTCCGCGGCCAGCGCGCCCAGCAGCTCCCGGCTCGCACCGGAGCGGCCGGTCTCGACGAAGCTCAGGTGCCGGGTGGAGACGCCGGCGGCGAGCGCCAGGTCCAGCTGGCTGCGGCGCCGCCGGGCCCGCCAGAACCGGAGCATCTCCCCCGGCCCGGCGTTCCGGGACGGCCGGACGTTCGCGCTGGTCACCGGGTCCACGCTAGCCGCGCCCCGGCCCGGCGACGACTACCTCGCGGGTCATCGCCACGCCCGCCGGTGCACCGCACGCTGGGCAGCGACCGGCACGACACCGACCAGCAGGGAGCGCACCGTGACCGACCCGACGACCGACCCGACGACCGACTTCGCCGCACTCGCCCAGCGCTACGTCGACGCCTTCAACGAGACCGACCCGGCCGCCCGCAGGCAGCTGGTCGCCGGCCTGTTCACCGCGGACTGCCGCTACGTCGATCCGCTCGCCGACGTCACCGGGCACGACGGCGTCGACGGCTTCCTCGGCGTCGCCCAGGACCGGCTGCCGGGATTCGAGTTCCGGCTCCTCGACACCGTCGACGCGCACCACGACCGGGCCCGGTTCCGCTGGCAGGCCGCGCCGCCGGAGGTGTACGCGACCGGCGCCGAACCACCGGTGATCGGGTTCGACGTGGTCGTGGTGGACGCCGACGGCCGGATCGGCCAGGTGCACGGGTTCCTCGACCGGGTGCCGGCGCACTGAGCCTGCGCACCGGGCCTGCGCACCGGAGCCGTGCTCAGCGCTTCCCGTTGGGCAGCGCCAGCCGGTTGATGGTGCCGAGCACCTGCAGGTACTGCGTCCAGAGCGGGCCGGAGGTGTACTCCAGGCCGTACTCCTCGCAGAGCGCCCGCACCTCGGGCGCGATCTCGGCGTAGCGGTTGCTCGGCAGGTCCGGGAACAGGTGGTGCTCGATCTGGAAGCTGAGCTGGCCGGTCATCAGGTGGAAGAACCGGCCGCCGTCGAGGTTCGCCGAGCCGAGCAGCTGACGGACGTACCACTCGCCACGGCTCTCGTCCGCCAGCTGCTCCTCGGAGAACTGCACCGCGCCCGCCGGGAAGTGCCCGCAGAAGATCACCGCGTGCGACCAGATGTTGCGCACCACGTTCGCGGTCAGGTTCCCGGCCAGCACCGGCAGGAAGAACGGGCCGGCCAGCGCCGGGAACGCCAGGTAGTCCTTGAACACCTGCCTGCCGGTCTTGCGGCCGATCGACTTCACCTGCTGCCACACCCGCGACCAGGGCTTCTGCCCGGCGAGGACCTTCTCGACCTCCAGGTCGTGCAGCGCGACGCCGTACTCGAAGAACAGGCTCAGCAGGAAGTTGTAGAGCGGATTGCCCAGGTGGTAGGGCGTCCAGCGCTGCTCCTCCGAGAGCCGCAGGATCCCGTAGCCGACGTCGCGGTCCTTGCCGACCACGTTGGTGTAGGTGTGGTGCAGGTAGTTGTGCGAGTGCTTCCACTCCGTCGACGACGAGACGTTGTCCCACTCCCAGCTCGACGAGTGGATCTTGGGGTCGCGCATCCAGTCCCACTGGCCGTGCATGACGTTGTGCCCGATCTCCATGTTCTCCAGGATCTTGGCGATCGAGAGCATGGCCGTGCCGGCGATCCAGGCCGGGGGCAGGACACCGGCGAACAGCAGCGCCCGGCCGCCGATCTCCAGCGCCCGCTGCTTGCGGATGACGTCCCGGATGTAGGCGGCGTCGGACGCGCCGCGCTCGGCGAGGATGCGGTCCCGGATCGCGTCCAGCCGGCGGCCCAGCTCCTCGATCTGCTCGGCGGTCAGCCGGGTGGTGGCCTGCACGTCCTCGCGCCGGCTGGAGGGCACGAGCTCCAGCACCGGGCGCTGCGGTTGCCGGACGGCGGTCGTCTCGTCCGGGCCGGGCTCCCGGCCGGTGACGGACGTGTCGAGCGTGGCGGTCATGGCGGACCTCCTCGGGTCGATGTGGCGCCGGGCCGGACGATCCGGACCCCGGTGACGGTGCTGCGGGCCGGGACGGGCCCCGCGGTCAGGGCAGGTCGATGCTGGCCGGCCCGCAGGCGGAGTTGACGCAGGTCTGGACGAGATCGCCGGGCTCGCCGTGCGCCTGCCCGGTCCGCAGGTCGCGGACCCGGCCCTCGCGCAGCGGCAGCACGCAGCCGAAGCAGATGCCCATCCGGCAGCCGCTGGGCATGATCCGCCCGGCGGACTCGCCCGCCTCCAGCAGGCTCTGGCCCGGCTGCACCTCGACGGTGCCCGTACCGAACTCGACGGTGCCGCCGGTCCCCTCGCTCGCCCGTGCGGGCGGGGTGAACCGCTCGACGACGACGTCGTCCCAGGCGTCGGTGAGGGCGTCGAGCAGCCCGTCCGGGCCGCAGGCGTACACCGTGCGATCGGCCCGGTCCGGGACCGCCGCGTCCAGGCTCGCCGGATCGAGCCGGCCGGTGACCCCGCTGTGCCGCTGCACCACGCGCAGTCCGGGGTGCCGGGCGGCGAGCCCGGCCAGCTCGGCGGCGAAGATCGTGTCCTCGGGGGTGCGGGCACTGTGCACCAGCACCGTGTCGGGCATCGGCGCGGCGCCCGCATCGAGCGTGCGGAGCATGCTCATCACCGGGGTGATCCCGCTGCCCGCGGTCACGAACAGCAGCCCGGCCGGCGGCGGATCGGGCAGGGTGAACCCGCCGTCGGCCTGCTCCAGGTCGACCACGGTGCCGATCGGGAGATCGCGGACGAGCTTCGTGGAGACCACCCCGCCCGGCACCTCCTGCACGGTGACGGTGAGGTAGCGGGCCCCCTCCGGGGAGGACAGCGAGTAGCTGCGGCGGTGCCGCACCCCGTCGACGTCGATCCCGACGCCGACGTACTGACCTGCCCGGTGCCCGGCCCAGGCCCGCCCGGGCTCGATCGTGACCGACACGGCCCGGCCGGTCTCCCTGCGCCGGGCGACGACCCGGCCGCGCAGCGACGTCGTCGACCACAGCGGGTCGAACAGGGTCAGGAAGTCCTCGGGCAGCAGCGGCGTCGTGAGTGCGCTCGCAGCGGCCAGCAGACGCCCGGACCGACCGGGCGCCGGAGCAGCGGAACGGAACATGACATCAACTCTGCACAACTTGATGTCACATAGCAAGGCGCAATGGTCGATCGTCTGTGTCACATGATGCGCTGCTATGGTTCATGTCATGGTGGACGAGCACGCCGATCTGGAGGGCTGGCGCACCATCGACGAGCTGGCCCACGCCAGCGGAGTCACGGTGCGCAACATCCGTGCCTACCAGTCCCGCGGGCTGCTCCCGCCGCCCGAGGTGCGGGCCCGGACCGGCTACTACGGCCCGGGGCACGCCGCCCGGCTCGAACTGATCAAGGACCTGCAGGACGAGGGCGTCAAGCTCGACACCATCAAGAAGCTGCTCGACACCACCGGCGGCTCCACCGAGCAGGTGGTGCAGTTCATCCGGACCGTCCGCGAGCTGTTCGCCCCCGAGACCCGGCAGATGGTGCACCTCGCCGAGCTCGCCCAGCGCTACGAGTCGACCGACACCGGCCTCGCGAAGCGCGGGGTGAAGATGGGCCTGCTGCGCGAGGTCGGCGACGACACCTACGAGGAGATCAGCCCGCGTCTGATGACCGCCGCCGCCGAGCTCACCGGCCTGGGCATCCCGATCAACCGCTCGCTCGACGTCGTCGAGCAGGTCCGCAAGCACGCCGACGCCGTCGCGAAGCTCTACGTCGATCTGTTCCTCGGCGAGATCTGGCAGCCGTTCGACGCGTCCGGGCGGCCGGACGACCAGTGGCCGCGGGTCTACGAGACGATCGAGCGGCTGCGCCGGATCTCCGGCGAGGTCATGATCGCGGTGCTGGAGCTGGCCGTCGCCGAGCGGGTCGACGTGACGTTCGGCCGGGACATCGTGCGCAACGTGCGCACCAGCAGCGCCGGGCCGACCAGCGGGCCGGACGCCGCGGACCCGGCGGCCGGGCCGGGGGGGCCCGACCCGGCCTGACCGCCGATCAGTTCAGCAGGCCCGCGGCCCGCAGCGCCGCCCGGACGTCCTCGTGGTGCCACTCGTCCAGCGGCACCAGCGGCAGCCGGATGCCGCCCGGCATCAGGCCCAGCTCGGCGAGCGCCCACTTGACCGGGATCGGGTTCGGCTCGGAGAACAGCGCCGAGTGCAGGCCGGCCAGGTCGGCGTCCAGCGCGGCCGAGGTCTCGGCGTCCCCGGCGACGGCGGCCTTGCACATCCGGGCCATCGGCTCGGGCGCGACGTTCGCCGTGACCGAGATGTCGCCGTGGAAACCGGCCAGCATCGACGCGCGTGCGGTGCCGTCGTCGCCGGAGTAGAGGGCGAAGTCGTCCAACCCGAGCGCGACCAGCTCGCGCACCCGGTCCAGATCGCCCTTGGCCTCCTTGAGCCCGACGATGTTCGGGATCTCGGCCAGCCGCGCGACCGTCGACGGCAGCATGTCGCAGGCGGTCCGGCCGGGCACGTTGTACAGGTACTGCGGGATCGCGACGGTCTCCGCGATCCGCTTGAAGTGCTGGTAGAGGCCCTCCTGCGGCGGCTTGTTGTAGTACGGCGTGACCAGCAGGGCGCCGTCGGCGCCCGCGGCGCGCGCGGCCCGGGTCAGGTGGATCGCCTCGTCGGTCGAGTTCGCACCGGTCCCGGCGATCACCGGGACCCGGCCGTTCGCCACCTCGATCGTGCGGCGCATCACCTCGGTGTGCTCGAGCACCGACAGCGTCGACGACTCGCCGGTCGTGCCGACCGACACGATGGCGGACGTGCCGGCGTCGATCTGCCGTTCGACGAGCTCACCGAGCGCGGAGTGGTCGACCTCGCCGTCCTCGTGCATGGGGGTCACGATCGCGACGATGCTTCCGGTGATCATGCCGAACCTCCTGGTACCTCTGTCGTCGCGGCCGACCGTAGCAAGTGGCCGGGAGAGTTCCAGCGGGTAACGGCCGCTCCGGCGGGGCTCAGCCGAACGCGAGCCGGGCCGGTTCGACCGACCGCCGGATGCGGCGCGCGGCCTGCACCGCGACCAGCACCGCCGCCACCACCGCGACCAGCACCACCGCGATCGGCCGGTCGTTCGCCGCGATCCCGGCGAGCGCCCACACCACGGCCGCGGCGAAGCCGGCGAACCCGGCCGTCGTGCCGATCACCGACAGCACCACCGCGGTCAGCATCACCAGCAGCAGCACCGCCGCCGTCTGCGGGAGGGCGCCCTCGCCCGGCAGGCCGACCGCGACCCCGGCCGCCATCAGCCCGAGCAGCAGCGCCCCGGACGTCCAGCCCAGGTAGAGCGCCACCGGCAGCCGGAACGCCAGCCGCTCCGCCCAGCCCTGCGCGGTCTCCCGGGACAGCCGCCCGTAGGTCACCGCCAGGACGACGACCAGCACGATCAGCACCACCTGCGCGGTGATCACCCAGCCGTTCGAGAACGCCAGGATCCACAGCGGGTTCAGCACCGCCGACGCGGCGAGCCACCAGCCGACCCGCCGGTGCACCGCCCGCCCGCGCTGGCCGGGCAGCAGCGCGTACCCCGCGTAACAGAGGAACCCCAGGTAGATCAGGCCCCAGATGGAGAACGCCCAGCCGGCCGCGAGCAAGGGCGTGTCGTAGGCACGGGCGACCTCCCCGACGCCGGTACCGCCGAACGCGGAGACCAGCACCTGCACGATCGCCAGTGCCGCCACGACCACGCCGCGGACCAGGTCCGCGGTGGTCGGGCGGGGGGTGAGCACCGTCATCCGCACATGGTGAACCTCAACCGGCCCGTCTGCCATCCGGCCAACGGGCGTCACACGATCATCAGGTCGTCAGGAGGTCAGCGGCAGCACGAAGAGATGGACGTCGCGGGCGTCGTCCGGGGCGAGCCGGACGCCGCGCGGGAGCCGCCCGTACTCGACGAAGCCGCGGGCGGCGTAGAAGCCGGGCAGCGCCGTCCCGCCGCGGGCGCCGAGCGTCAGCATCTCGACGCCCATCTCCCGGCCGAGCGCGACGGCCGCGTCCAGCAGGACGGTGCCGAGCCCACGGCCCTGCAGCTCCGGCCGGACCATCAGCCGCTGCACGTCCGCCCGGTGTGCGGCGATGCCGCTGCCCCGGGCGAGGAAGACGGTGCCGTCGGGGGCGGCCGGGTCGCCGAGGACGATCATCCGCAGCGCCCCCGACCGGACGTCGTCGATCGTGGCCGCGGCCAGGTCCCGGATCTCGGCGGGATCCCAGCCGGGCACGAAGTCGACCGCGCCACCGGTCTCGGTGACGGCGATCCAGAGCTCCCCGAGCGCGCGGGCCGCGTCCGGGTGCGGGTCGACGACCCTGCGCGGGACGCCGACCTGCGCCGTCACAGGTTCGGGAACCAGAGCTTGATCTCCCGGTCGGCCGAGGACGGCGAGTCCGAGCCGTGCACCAGGTTCGATCCGGTCTCCAGCGCCAGATCGCCCCGGATGCTGCCCGGTGCCGCCTTCTCGACCGGGTCGGTGCCGCCGGCGACCTGCCGCCAGGCGGCGATCGCCCGCGGGCCCTCGACGACCGCGGCGAGCACCGGGCCGGAGGTGATGAAGGAGATCAGCTCCTCGAAGAAGGGCTTGCCGTCGTGCTCGGCGTAGTGCTGGGTGGCCAGCTCGCGGTCGACGGTGCGCAGATCGAGCGCGACGAGATCGAGGCCCTTGCGCTCGATCCGGGAGACGACCTCACCGACGAGCTTGCGCTGGACCCCGTCGGGCTTGACCAGGACGAGAGTGCGTTCAGTCACGCCCGCCAGGGTAACGACGGCCGGTGCCGGCCCCGGACCCGGTGTCACGCACCGTCGGTCAGGCCACGCAGCGCCGCCGCGATCAGGTCGAGCTCCCGCAGCCGGGCCTCGGAGACCGCGATCACCAGATCGAACACGGCGTCCTGGTCGGTGCGGATGCGCTCCCCGTTCAGCACGAGGCAGACGGCGGTCACCACCCACGCCAACCGCTCGTTCCCGTCGACCGGCGCGTGGTTCGTGCAGACGCTGTGCGGCAGCGCCGCGGCCTCGAGGTGCACCGTCGGATAGGCCTCCTGCCCGAGCACGGTCGTCGCGGGGCGGGCGAGCGCCGACTCCAGGAGCCCGAAGTCGCGGACCACCGGTTGCTCGCCGAGTGCCGCCTCCGCGAACCTCAGGACGTCGGCCAGCTAGATGAGATGCCCAGGCACGTTGGTCGAGATCGTGTGACGACACGGTCTGATCTGTAGACGGGCGAAGGCCTCCCGGGTGTGGAGTGGAGCTGTCTAGGAA
>NZ_JBEYYF010000039.1:0-34449 GCF_040645415.1 Pseudonocardia sp. NPDC046786
CGCTCGCGGCCCAGCCCGGACTGCTTCACCCCGCCGAACGGGGCGGCCGGGTTGGACACCAGCCCGGTGTTCAGCCCGATCATGCCGCTCTCCAGGTTCTCGGCGATCCGCAGCGCCCGGTTCAGGTCCCGGGTGTAGACGTAGTTGACCAGGCCGAACTCGGTCGCGTTGGCCGCGTCGAGCGCCTCGGTCTCGCTGTCCACCACGGTGATCGGCGCGACCGGCCCGAAGATCTCCTCGTGGTTGAGCCGGGAGTCCGCCGGGACGTCGGTGAGCACGGTCGGCGGGTAGAAGTAGCCCGGGCCGTCGTGCGCGGTGCCGCCGATGGCGATGCTCGCGCCGTTCGCGACCGCGTCGGCGACCAGGTCGGTGACCTTGTCCCGGCCCTTGGCGTCGATCAGCGGGCCGACGTTCACGCCCTCCTCGGTGCCCCGGCCGACCTTCAGCGCGCCCATCCGCTCGGCCAGCTTCGCGGTGAACTCCTCGACGACGCCGCGCTGCACGTAGAAGCGGTTCGCGGCGGTGCACGCCTCGCCCATGTTCCGCATCTTGGCGACCATCGCGCCCTCGATCGCGGCGTCCACGTCGGCGTCGTCGAGCACGATGAACGACGCGTTCCCGCCGAGCTCCAGCGAGCTGCGCAGCACCTTGTCCGCGGCCTGCTCCAGGAGCTTCTTCCCGACCGGCGTCGAGCCGGTGAAGGAGATCTTGCGGGCCCGCCCGTCCCGGATGATCGGCTCGATCACCGCGCCGGCGTCGGTCGCGTTGATGACGTTCAGAGCACCGCCGGGCAGCCCGGCGTCGGCGAGCACCTGGGCGAACGCCAGCATGGTCAGCGGCGTCTGCGGCGCGGGCTTGATGACCGACGCGCAGCCGGCGGCGATCGCCGGTGCGATCTTGCGGGTGCCCATCGCGAGCGGGAAGTTCCACGGCGTCACGAACACGCACACGCCGACCGGCTGGCGGATCGTCAGGAACCGGGTCTGCCCGTTCGGCGCGACCTGGTAGCCGCCGTCGATCCGGACGGCCTCCTCGGCGAACCAGCGCAGGAACTCCGAGGCGTAGACCACCTCGCCCTTCGCCTCGGCGAGCGGCTTGCCCATCTCCAGCGTCATCAGCATGGCCAGGTCGTCGACCCGCTCGTGCAGCAGCTGGTAGGCGCGGTAGAGGATCTCGCTGCGCTGCCGCGGCGGGAGCGCGGCGATGCCGGGCTGCGCGGCGTGCGCGGCCGCGAGTGCGTCCATCCCGTCGGCCGGGGAGGCGTCGGCGACCTCGGTGAGCACCTCGCCGGTGGCCGGGTCCTCGACCGTCGTGGTGGCCCCGTTCTCCGCCGGTCGCCACGCCCCGCCGATGAAGAGCCCGGTCGGGACGGCCTCCAGGACCTTGCGCTCGTCAGCATTGGTGGTCATGGCCGCAACGTACCCCGGTGAGCCGCCCCATAGACAGGCGCGGCGGGATGGCCGGAGGGCCATGATGATCCGGTGGCAGGAGCATCGACGACGCTGACCCGGTTACCCGAACTCGTCCCCGAACCGGTCGACCTACCGGAGAGCCTGGCGGAGCTGCGGGCCGAGGTCCGGGAGTTCCTGGCCGCCGAGCGGGCGGCCGGGGCGTGGACCCCGCGGGCCGACGTGTGGCTCTCCGGCTGGGACGAGGGATTCTCGCGACGGCTGGGTGAGCGCGGCTGGCTGGGGATGACCATCCCGCCGGAGTACGGCGGGCACGGCCGCGGCGCGCTGGAGCGCTACGTGGTCACCGAGGAGCTGCTGGCGGCCGGCGCGCCGGTCGCCGCGCACTGGATCGCCGACCGGCAGATCGGGCCGTCGCTGCTGCGGCACGGCACCGAGGAGCAGCGCCGGGCGTTCCTGCCCGGCATCGCCCGCGGCGAGATCTACTTCGGGATCGGGATGTCCGAACCGGACTCCGGGTCGGACCTGGCGTCGGTGCGCACCCGGGCGACCCGGGTGGACGGCGGCTGGGAGCTGTCCGGAACGAAGGTGTGGACCTCCGGCGCGCACCACGCGCACGCCTTCTTCGCGCTGGTCCGCACCGAGCCCCGGGACGACGCGCACCGGCACGCCGGGCTGTCCCAGTTCCTCGTCGAGCTGGACCGGCCCGGCGTCGAGATCCGGCCGATCCCGCTGCTCACCGGCGCGCACCACTTCAACGAGGTCGTCTTCGACGAGGTCTTCATCCCGGACTCGCGGGTGTTCGGCGAGCTGGGCAACGGCTGGGCCCAGGTGACCGGCGAGCTCGCGTTCGAGCGGTCCGGCCCGGAGCGGTTCCTGTCGACCTATCCGCTGCTCGCCGCGCTGGTCGGCGAGCTGACCGCGGGCGGCGCGGTGGACCCGGGCACCCGGCGCCGGATCGGCTCGCTGGTCTCCCGGGTGTGGACGCTGCGCGGGATGTCGCTGGCCGTCGCCGGGGCGCTGGAGTCCGGCGCCGCGCCGGAGCTGGCCGCCGCCCTGGTGAAGGACCTCGGGACCCGCTTCGAGAACGAGATCGTCGACGCCGCCCGGCTGCTGGTGGACATCCCGCCGGACCCGGGCGCGGAGAGCGGGTTCGCCCGGCTGCTCGCCGACGCCGTGCTGCACGCCCCCGGCTTCACGCTGCGCGGCGGTACCAACGAGGTCCTGCGCGGCATCGTCGCGCGGGGGATGGGACTGCGCTGATGGCCCGCAACGCCGAGCTGGCCGAGCTCGCCGAGTCGATCTTCGCCGCGTCCTACGACAAGGACGCGACCGGCCTGGACGCCGCCGCCTGGAAGGCCTGCGCCGAGTCCGGGCTGACCACCCTCACCGATCCCGAGGTCGGCGGCACCCTGGAGGACTCGGCGGTGCTGCTGGAGGCGGCCGGCGCCTGGGCGGCCCGGGTGCCGCTCGCCGAGACCGACCTGCTCGGCGGCTGGCTGGTCCGGGCGGCCGGCCTGGCGGTGCCGGACGGGCCGTCGGTCGCGGTGACCGGATCGGTCGCCGGGGACGGTCCGGGCGCCGTCTCGGCGGAGCTGCACCGGGTGCCGTGGGGCCGGTCGCTGGCCGCCGTCGTCGTGCTCGACGGCGACCGGGTGCTGGTGCTCGACACCGCGGGCGCCGCCGTCACCGAGGGCGCCAACGTCGCCGAGGAGCCCCGGGACACGCTGCGCTTCACCGGCGTCACGCCGGTCGCCGCCGCGGCCGCACCGGCCGGTGCGGCCGCCGAGCTGGAGCTGCGGGCCGCGCTCGGCCGGTCGCTGCTGCTGGCCGGGGCGGCCCGCGGGGCGCTGGCCCGGTCGATCGGCTACGCGGGGGAGCGGCAGCAGTTCGGCCGCCCGATCGCGCGCTTCCAGGCCGTCCAGCAGATGCTCGCCGAGGCGGGCTCGGAGGTCGCCGCGGCCGCGGCCGCCTCCGCCGCGGCGGCCCGGACCGCGCGGACCGCCGGCTTCGGCGACCCGGCGACGGAGTTCGCGGTCGCCGCCGCCAAGGCCCGCTGCGGGGAGACGGCGACCGCCGTCGCCCGGATCACGCACCAGGTGCACGGCGCGATCGGCTTCACCCGCGAGCACGACCTGCGGCTGGTCACCACCCGGCTGTGGGCCTGGCGGGACGAGGACGGCAACGAGTCCCGGTGGAACGACCGGGTCGGCGAGCTGGCCCTGGAGGCGGGCGCCGACGGCCTGTGGCCGCTGGTGACCGGGCGGCCCTGACCCGGGTCAGGCCGACCCGAGCTTGCGGAAGTCCCAGCTGGTGATCTTCTCCGGGCGGAGCCGGAGCCAGGCGTGCCGGCCGTCGACCACGACGTGGCCGCCGGTGTAGCGGTCGGCGAACGCCTGCTCCACCCGCTCCAGCTCCGGATGCGGCTCGCCGGTGCGCGGCACCTCGCCGACCACCTCGACCGAGCCGCGCAGCTCCACGCCGCGCAGCTCGCCGTAGTCGTGCCCGGCGTCGACGACGGCCGCGATCCGCGGATCGGCCATCAGGTCGGTCCAGCGCTGCGACCTCGACAGCGACGTCAGCCACAGCGCATCGCCGTCCCACAGGTACCAGAGCGGGGTGGCGTGCGGCCCGTTCGTGCCGTTCGTCGCCACCCGGCAGGTCCGCTGCTCCTGCAGGAACGCGGTGACCTCCTCCGGGGACATCGCGATCTTCCGGGCGCGGCGCTGCTGCTTCGGTGCGGTCACGGGTCCCAACCTACGGTGGGGCAGCATCACGGCGTGCTCTCACCCGGACTGCAGGCGGTGCTCGCCGGGCACCATCCGACGCCGTACCTCGCGCTCGATCCCGCCGTCGCGCGGGACCGCCTCCGCACGCTGCGCGCCGCGTTCGGCGACGCCGCGATCCTCTACGCGGTCAAGGCGTGCCCGGAGCCCGCCGTGCTGCGTGCGCTGGTCGCCGAGGGGGCCGGCTTCGACGTCGCGTCCCAGCAGGAGATCGAGCTGTGCCTGGCCGCCGGCGCCGATCCGACGGTCCTGCAGCACGGCAACCCGGTCCGCGGCCCCGGCGCGGCGGCCCGCGCCGCCGCCGCCGGGATCCGCCGGTTCGTCACCGACAGCGCCGAGGACGTCGACGCGCTCGCCGCCGAGGTGCCCGGCGCCCGGGTGCAGGTCCGGCTGATCGTCGACGACAGCGGATCGGCGACGCCGTTCCACGGCAAGTTCGGGGCGCTCCCCGGCGAGGCCGTCGCGCTGCTGCACCGGATCCGCGAGCGGGGGCTGGTGGCCGCCGGGGTCACCTTCCACGCCGGGTCCCAGCAGACCCGGCCGCAGACCTACGCGCACGCGATCGGGACGGCGCTGACCGTCGCCGGGCGGGTCGGGCTGCGCCGTCCCGAGCTGGACCTGGGCGGCGGCTGGCCGGTCGCCTACCGGTCGGCGGTCCCCGGCCCGGAGGTGTTCGCCGCGGCGGTCCGCGCCGCGGTGGCCGCCGCGGTCGCCGCGGGCCGGGTCGACGACGTCACCCTGCTGCTGGAACCCGGCCGGGCGCTGGCGGCACCGGCCGGGGTGCTGCGGACGACCGTGCTGCGGGTGTCCCGGCGGCCGGGCGTCGACCACCGCCGCTGGGTCTATCTCGACGTCGGCCGCTACCAGGGGCTCGCCGAGACCGAGGGGGAGGCGCTCGCCTACCCGGTCCGGGCGCCGGACCGGTCCGGGCCGCCGGGACCGGCCGTGCTGGCCGGGCCGACCTGCGACGGCGACGACGTGATCTACCGGCGGACCCCGGTCGCGCTGCCGATGGACCTGGCCGCGGGCGACGTGCTGGACCTGCTCGGCACCGGGGCGTACACCTCCAGCTACGCCTCCGTCGGGTTCAACGGGTTCGGCCCGCTGCGGGTGGTCGTGGCCGGCCGGGAGCCCGGCACGCCATGAGGCACGCCACCACCCGGCGCGCGGAGGGGGCATCGGCCCGGCATGGCGGTTAGCGTGTCCGGACGTGTCACTCTCCACCTCGCTGACCCCGCCCGTGCCGTCCATCCCGGCCGGGGAGCTGCATCCGAGCGCCGTCCTCGACGGCTCCGGCGATCCCGCGCTGCCGAGCACGGCCTCCCCGGTGGGCAGGCACGTGCTGGCCGAGCTGGGCGGGATCGACCCGTCCGTGCTCGACGACGCCGACCGGCTCCGCACCGATCTGGCCGCCGCGCTGACCGAGTCCGGCGCCCAGGTCCGGCAGATCGTCACCGAGCGGTTCGAGCCGCAGGGCGCGACCGTGGTCGCGGTGCTGGCCGAGTCGCACGCCTCCATCCACACCTGGCCCGAGCACGGCGGCATGCACGTCGACGTGTTCACCTGCGGGGAGAGCGCTGATCCGGTCGCGGCCGTGCAGCGGCTGGCCGAGCGGGTCGGCGCCGGGGACACCGCGCTGCAGGTCGTCGACCGGGGCGGGGCGCCGCGCACCGTCACCGAGCCGATCGCCGAGGGCCTGACCCGGCGTTGGGAGCTCGGCCGGGTGCACCACGTCGCGCACACCGGGTTCCAGAAGGTCGTGGTCGCCCAGACCGCGCAGGGCGTCACCCTGTTCTGCGACGACGAGCGGCAGTCCACCGAGCACACCCAGCTCACCTACCACGAGGCGCTGTTCTGGCCGGGTGCGCTGCTCGCCCGGAAGCTGGAGCGGGTGCTGGTCGTCGGCTCCTCGGAGGGGGTCGCGTCCGAGCTCGCGGTCGCCGCAGGCGCGACCCGGGTCGATCACGTCGACATCGACACCGAGGCCGTCCGGATCTGCGCCGAGCACCTGCCCTACGGCTACACCCCGGAGAGCCTGGCCGCGGCCGAGCGCGGGGACGGCCCGGTGCACCTGACCTATGGTGACGGCCGCCGGTTCGTCCTCGACTCCACCGAGCAGTGGGACCTGATCCTGGTCGACCTGCCCGACGAGCGGCCCGACGAGCCGGACGCGCAGATCAACCGGCTCTACGAGGAGTCGTTCGTGCAGGCCTGCGCGGACCGGCTGACCGAGGGCGGCGTGCTGGTGTTCCAGGCGGGCAGCCCGGCGGTGTGGCGGGACGCGACCCTGCGCTCGGCCTGGCAGCGCTTCCACGCGGTGTTCGGGGCGACCGGCGGCCGCGGCGTCTACATCGGCTGCGAGGAGCACGAGTGGGCGTTCCTGGCCGGGGTCCGGGAGCCGATGGCCGATCCGGGCGGGACCGCCGCGGCCCGGCTGGCGCAGATGCCGGCCCGTCCCGAGCTGTGGGACGAGGTGTCGCTGCGGCACCGGCTGGTCGCACCGCTCGCGCTGCGCCGGGTCACCGGCTGAAACCCCGGTGACGGTGCGTGACGGCGCCGGGTCGCACCGCCCGTCACGCACCGCCGATCGGGTCGTAACCGCCGGTGGCCGGGGTCGTTGGTCGGGTCAGGACCGGTGATCGTCGCCGGTCGCCGCTCGACCGGAGGTCCCAGAGCCCGTGCGCCGTCCCCGTCCCGCCCGGTGGCTCGCCGTCGCGAGCATGACCCTGCTGACCACGGCGGGCATGAGCGCCCTCGCGCCGGCCCAGGCCGACGCGCCGACGACGTTCGCGGAGACGACGCTGTCCGCGCGCAACCTCGACAGCGCGCCGATCGGCCGCTACGTCGCGCTGGGCGACTCCTACGCGGCGGGGCCGCTGGTGCCGGTGCAGTCGGGGCAGCCGGCCGGCTGCCTGCGCTCCAGCCGGAACTACCCGGCGGTGCTGGCCCGTTCGGCGGGCTTCACGAACTTCACCGACGTCTCCTGCAGCGGTGCGACGACCGAGGACATGACCGGGCCGCAGGCCGTCCGGCCCGGCCCGAACCCGCCGCAGCTCGACGCGCTGGACGGCACCGAGTCGCTGGTCACGCTGACCATCGGCGGCAACGACATCGGCTTCGCCTCGATCATCACCGAGTGCACGACCCGGTCGTCGGCGAACCTGCTCGGCGCCGCCTGCAAGGACTTCTTCACCGCGGGCGGCGAGGACGAGCTGGCGGAGCGGATCGACGACGCCGCGGACAAGGTCGAGGATGTCCTCGCCGAGATCCGCGAGCGGTCGCCCGCGGCGCGGGTCGCGCTGGTCGGGTACCCCTCGATCCTGCCGGACACCGGTCCCGGCTGCTATCCGGTCGCGCCGTTCAGCGCGGGCGACACCGCGTACCTGCGGGACACCCAGAAGGCGCTGAACGCGATGCTGGCCGAGCAGGCCGCGGATGCCGGCGTCGACTACGTCGACACCTACACGCCGACCATCGGCCACGACATCTGCCAGCTGCCGGGTGTGAAGTGGGTGGAGGGCCTGGTCCCGACCTCGCCGGCCGCGCCGGTGCACCCGAACTCGCAGGGCATGCGGGCGATGGCCGCGGCGACCGGCGCCGTGATCGGCGTTCCGGTGGCCGAGCCGGTGGCCGAGCCGGCGCCTGCGGAGACCGCGGCGACCACGAACGGGTGATCGTTTCACCCCGGCGCCGTGCCGTCGGGGTGCGTGCCAGACTCGCCGCGTGAGGACGTGGTGGGGTGAGCTGAGGTCGTGGGCGGCCGCCGTCGATCCGGGGCGGACCCGGTTGCACATGGCGGCGGTCGCGACCGCCGCGATGATCGTCGCCGCGCTGGCCGCGGAGGTGCTGCGCGCGTTCACCGGCCGCCCGGTGACGACCCTGCTGTTCGCCGTCGTGCTGGCGATGGTCAGCAACCTGGCGGTGAACGAGCCGACCCTGGCCCGGCGCCGGGTCACCACCGCCCTGATGGCCCTGCCGGCCGCCGGATCGGCGACACTGGCGGTGATGCTCAGCCCGTTGCCGGTGGTCGGCGACGTGGTGTTCGTGCTGGTGATGGTCGTCGCCGTCGCGGTGCGCCGGTACGGGCCGCGCGGCACCGCGCTCGGTATGGCCGCGTTCATGCCGTACTTCTTCGTGCTGTTCCTGCAGGCGGTCCCGGCCGACCTGCCGTTCCTGCTCTCCGGTGTGGTGATCGGGATCGGCAGCACGTTCCTGCTGCGCTGCGTGCTGTTCACCCGGCGGGTGGAGAACGTGATCGACGCGCTGGTGCGCGCCTTCGAGGCCCGGCTGCACGCCCTGCTGCTCGCCGCGGCGGAGGTGCTCCGGGCGGCGCCCGCCGAGGCCGACCTGTGGCCGCTGCTGCGTGCCCAGGCCCGGCTCAACGAGACCGCGCTGCTGGTCGCGGACCGGCTCGACGAGGCCGACGACGACCCGATGGCGCACCCGCCGGGACGGCTGCCCGGCGGCGCCCGCCCCGGCGGCCCGGAGGGCGCCGAGACCGAGCTGGCCGCGCTGCGCCAGTGGATCGTGGACTCGGAGCTGGCCGCCGAGCGGGTCGCGATGTCGGTGCGGCGCTCCGTCGAGCACCACGACCCGATCCCGGAGGACGACCGGGAGGCGCTGGTCACCGGCGTCCGCGGGCTGGCCGCGGCGACCGCCGTCGGGACGCCGCGGCCGATGGTGGCGAGCCTGTACCGCGCCGCGCGGGACGCGGTCGCCGCGATCGCGCAGCGCCCGGCCGGGACCGGTGGGGCCGCCCGCGAGCAGCGGATCGCGTTCGCGGTGGGCCGGCTGGCGGACGCGATGCAGACCACCGTCGAGCAGACGCAGCGCCGGATCGCCGAGCGCCGGGGGGACGGGGACCGGGCCGGCGCGGCGGCACCGGACGACCAGGAGGTTCCGGACGTTCAGGATGTTCCGGACGGGGCGGATGCGCGGGATGACGTGGCCGGGCCGGACGGTGCGGCCCGGGGCGGCGGGCCCGGGCTCTACACCCGGCAGGCACTGCAGGTCGGCGTGGCGACCAGCCTGGCGATCGTCGTCGGCGAGGCGATCTCGCCGGACCGCTGGTACTGGGCGGTGATCGCGGCGTTCATCGTGTTCGTCGGCGCGGTCAGCCGCGGTGACGTGCTCAGCCGGGGCTGGGCCCGCGCGGTCGGGACCACCGGCGGCGTGGTCGCCGGGATGCTGCTCGCGCTGCTGGTCGGCGGGAACGTGGTCGTCAGCCTGGTCCTGCTGTTCGTCTGCGTGTTCCTCGCGCTGTACCTGGTGCGGGTGTCCCAGGTGATGATGGCGTTCTGGATCACCGCGGTGCTCGCCCTGCTCTACGGCCTGATCGGCCAGTTCAGCGTGCAGACGATGGTGCTGCGGGTCGAGGAGACCGTCGTCGGCGGCGCGCTCGGGATGCTCGCCGCCTACCTGGTGCTGCCGACCCGGTCCCGGACGGCGTTCGCCGAGGCCCTGGACGCCGCGCTGACCGCGGTGGCGGAGTCGCTGCGGGTCTCGGTGGACCGGGCGCTGGGCCGGCCCGGCGCCGGGGACCCGCTGGAGAAGGCCCGCGCGGTGGACACCGCGGTGGCCGACGTCCGCGAGCGGGCCCGGCCGCTGGAGCACCCGATCTCCCGCCGGCCGCTGCGCCGCGGGGTGCACCACACGGTGCGGGTGATCGGCGCGCTGGACCACTACACCCGGCTGCTCGCCGCGCAGGCCGCCACCGCACACGTGCCGGGCTGGGCGGCCACCCTGGAGCCGGCGACCGCGCGGGTGCTGGACAACCTGGACGGGCTGCGCCGGATCCTGAACGACGGCTGGGGCCCGCCGGACCGCCGCGAGCTCGGCCCGGGCGCCGGGCCCGACGAGTACGGCGTGCACTCGGCGGAGGACCTGATCGACGCCGCCGAGGCCGACGCGGCGTCGAGCGCTGCTTCCGGCCCCGGTGCCGCCGCGGCACCCGCGCCCGCCGGCGGCTCGGCGCTGCCCGGGCTCGCCGGCCCCGCGGACACCGCGGGCTGGGACACCGACGGCGCCTCGCCGGGGGACCGGCGCCGCCGGCTCGCCGCGGCCCGGCTGCTCCGCCGGATCGACCAGCTCGCCGTCGGGCTGGCCCGGGAGCTGTGCGGCGGTGAGTGGTCCGAGCCCGCCCCGGCCCGGGTTAGGCTCCGGCCGTGATCACCGTGAACACCGCCGACGGCGTCGGACTGATCGAGCTGCACCGTCCCGACCGCCGCAACGCCCTCGACATCGCGACCTGCCGGCAGCTGGTGGAGGCGACCGAGCGGGTCCGGGCGGACGGCGCCCGCGCGGTCGTCGTCGCGGGGGAGGGGCCCGCGTTCTGCTCCGGCGCCGACTTCGGCGAGGTCTACGGCGAGGAGTTCCTGGAGGCGCTCTACGGGGCGCTGCACGCCGTCGCCGATCTCCCGGTGCCGGTGGTCGCCGCCGTGACCGGTCCGGCGATCGGCGCCGGCTTGCAGCTCGCGCTCGCCTGCGACCTGCGGGTGGCGGCGCCCGGAGCGGTGTTCGCGCTGCCCACGGCGCGGCTCGGGCTGGCCGTCGATCCGTGGACGATCGAGCGGCTGGTGCAGATCGCCGGCGGCGGCACCGCGCGCAGCCTGCTGCTGGCCTGCGCGACCGTGGACGCGGCGACGGCGCACGCCCGCGGGCTCGCCGACACCCTCGGCGACCGGGACGCCGCGCTCGCGCTGGCCGCCGACATCGCGACGATGGCCCCGCTGACGCTGGCCTACAACAAGCGAACCGCGAACGCCTTCGGCCGGGGCGGCCATACCTGCGGCGACGTCGTCGCCGCCCTGCAGGCCGAGTTCGACGCCTGCTGGTCGGCCGCCGACATCGCCGAGGGCCGGGCGGCGCGGCTGGAGAAGCGCGCCCCGGTGTTCCAGGGACGCTGA
Organism: Pseudonocardia sp. NPDC046786; assembly: GCF_040645415.1. Classification (NCBI taxonomy): domain Bacteria; kingdom Bacillati; phylum Actinomycetota; class Actinomycetes; order Pseudonocardiales; family Pseudonocardiaceae; genus Pseudonocardia; species Pseudonocardia sp. NPDC046786. Next base: position 11,101 of record NZ_JBEYYF010000039.1, read on the forward strand.
TCCGGCCGCTCGGTGCCGGGTGACTGCCGGCCGGCCGAATGTTGCCGAGTGAACGACCGTCCGTCGCCCTCCCGGTACCGCCGAACGGGCCAGCCGGACCCGGCCCAGCCATTCCAAGATCAGCTTCGACTACTCTCCGGGGTCAGTTGACCGCGTTGGGCGGCGGGTCCGGCGGTCCCGACGGGAGGATCCGAGGAATGCAGCGAGGCACCCGGCGTATCCGGTGGACCGGAGCGCCCGCCGCCGTGCTCGCGCTGCTCGCGCTGGTCGGCGCGGTGACCACCGGCGTCGCCGTCGCCGAGCCGGACCCGCAGGCGGAGGCCAGGGCGCAGACCGCGGCCGGCCCGCTGGTCGCCGGGACCCCGTGCACGTCGTCCGCACGGGCCTGCGTGCAGCTCTCCACCCGGCAGACCTGGCTGATCGAGAACGGCCGGATCGCCTTCGGGCCGGTCCCGATGCGCCCGGGCGACGCCCGGGACCCCACCCCCCGCGGCACCTACGGCGTGCAGTGGAAGGCCGAGAAGTGGACCAGCCGCGAGCACCTCACGCAGATGCCGTACTCGGTGTTCTTCGCCGAGGGCGGAGTGGCGTTCCACCAGGGCGCGATGGACACGCCGTCGGCGGGCTGCGTCAAGCTCGACGAGGCGAACGCCCGGCACTACTTCGACACCCTGCAGGTCGGAGACCAGGTGCAGGTGCACTGACGGCTGCTCACCGGGACGCGGGTGCGGTCAGGGAGTCGATCACCGTCCGCAGGTAGCCCGGCGACGGCCGGCCGTCCGGGACCAGATCCGGCGCCGCGTGCGCGAGCTGGGCATGCCCGAGGTATGCGGTGTAGGCGAGGGTGCCCCGGCTGCGGGCCTCCTCCGCCGTGAACCCGAGCTCGCCGAACAGGCCGGTCAGGTAGTCCAGCCGGCGCCGGGTGACCCGCGCCAGGGTGGCGGCGACAGCGGGCCGCCCGATCGCGGCCTGCAGGGCCAGCTCGACCGAGGAGCCGACCGTTCCCGCGGTCGGCGTCATGGCCGTCGTCAGCAGGTGTTCCAGCCGGACGCGGGCATCGGGCTCCCGCTCCAGGTCGGCGATCACGTGCTCGGTCTCGGTGCGTTCCCAGTGCTCGAGCACCGCGTCCAGCAGCGCGTCCCGGTTCGCGAAGTGCCAGTAGAAGCTGCCCTTCGTGGCGCCGAGGCGGATCGCGAGCGGCTCGACGGCGACCGCGGCCGGTCCGCCCTCGGCGAGCGCGCCGAGTGCCGCGGCCACCCAGTCGCGGGCGGTCAGGCGCTGTCGCGGAGGCATGGCCGTACGCTACCGTACGGAAAAACGTACGGGGGCGTACGGACCTGAGGCGCACGGACCGGGCGGACGGAATCGGCTGCGCACCGAAGCGGGCCGGGTGCGGAGAGGTGTGGTGGGCGGGATGCGGATCCGGAACGTGCACGAACGCGTGATCGCGGCCCCGGTGGAGCGCGTCGGGGCGCTGCTCGACCGGCTCGGCGGCCCGGACGACGTGCTGTGGCCGCCGGAGTGGCCGCCGATGGTGCTGGACGGGCCGGTCGCGCCCGGTGCTGCCGGTGGTCACGGTGGCCTGCGCTACCGGGTGACCGGGCACGTCCCGGGCCGTCGGATCGTGTTCACCGTGGATCCCGACCAGGGCCTGCGCGGCGACCACACCTTCACCGCGGAACCGGCCGGGTCGGGCCGGACGGTGCTGCGGCACGAGATCGGCGGTCGGGCCACCGGCGTGATGCGGCTGCTCTGGCCGGTCGCCGTCCGGCCTGCGCACGACGCCGTCGTCGAACGGATCCTGGATCATGCCGCGACCGCCGCCGGGGACCCGCCGCGCCGCCCGGCCCGCGCATCGGTCCGGGCCCGGCTGGTGCGCCGGTCGGTCGCCGGGCGGGCCCGTCCGGCCCCGGTGCCGGACACCCCGCTGCTCGCCGCGGCACTACCCCGGGTCGACTTCGCCGATGCCTACGCCGTCCCGGTCCGCCCGGGGCTGCCGGTCGATCCCCAGGTCTGGGCGGACGCGCTGTTCCGGGACCCGCCGGCCTGGGTCACGGGACTGCTGGGCCTGCGCGAGAGCCTGGTCGGTATGGTCGGCATCGCGCGCGGTGGCGTCGGGTCGTTCGACACCGTCGCGCGCACCGGGGACGAGGTGCTGCTGGGCACCGACGAGCGGCACCTGGACTTCCGGGCGTCGGTGCTGCGCGAGGACGGCCGGGTGGTGGTCACGACCGTCGTCGCCCTGCACGGCGCCCGCGGGCGCGCCTACTTCGCTCTCGTCCGTCTGCTGCATCCGACCGTCGTGCGGGCGATGCTGGGCCGGGCCGCCCACCGGCTCGCGCTGGGTGGGCCCCATGTGACCCGGATGTGACGATCACCGCGGAGCCGTTCTACGCACGGTAGAACGGCTCGCGTACAATTGTCGTCGTGACGAGTCTGGGGGAGCTGGAGCGGGCGGTCATGAACGTCCTGTGGGCAGCGGACAGGGACATGACGGCACGTGAGGTGCAGGATCAGCTCGCGGATCGCGACCTGGCGACGACCACGGTGCTGACCGTGCTGGGGCGGCTGGAGCGCAAGCAACTCGTGCACCGCATCCGGGACGGCCGGGCGCACCACTACCGCCCCGTCGCCAGCCGCGAGGACCACGTGGCCGAGTTGATGAGCGACGCGCTGGACGACGCCTCCGACCGCGGGGCGGCCCTCGCCCGCTTCCTCGGTTCGATGTCCGAGGAGGAGCGGTCCCGGCTCAGGGACCTGCTGGACTGACCCGGTCAGGGTTGTGACCTCGTGCAACGGGGGGGTCGTTCAGCGAGATCGCGCCCCCTCGGCCACGATGTGACGCGATGGAGCTGACCGCGCTGGGACTCGGCCTGCTCGGCCTGGCACTCGCCGAGCCGGCCAGCCGCATGCTCGCGTGCGCCCGCTGGCCCGCCCGCGACCCGGTCGGGGCGCTGCTGCTGTGGCAGGCGGTCGGCCTCGGCGGCGGCATCTCGCTGTTCGGCGCCGGACTGGCCTACGGCCTCGCCCCGCTCGGCGACAGCCTGCCCGCCGGGGTCTCGGTGCTGGCCGGCGATCTCGCCGCCGGCGACTTCCCGGCGGCGCTCGATCCGCTGCACGTCGGTGCCCTGCTGATCGCGCTCGGCGTGCTCGCCCGGCTGCTGTCGGTCCTGGTGATCACCACCGTGCGCACCCTGCGGACCCGCCGCAGGCACCGCGACCTGCTCGACGTGCTCGCCACGCCGTGGCCGTTCGCGTCCGGTACCCGGGTGCTCGACCATCCCGTCCCGGTGGCCTACTGCCTGCCGGGCCGCAGCTCCCGGCTGGTCGTGTCGGCGGGCGTGCTGGACGCCCTGGACACCGCCGGGGTGGTCGCCGTCCTCGCCCACGAGCGGGCCCACCTGCGGGAACGGCACGACCTGGTGGTCCTCCCGTTCGTCGCCTGGGGTGCCACGGCGCCGTTCGTCCGGGGGATGGTCGCCGCGCAGCTGGCCGTCGCCCGGCTGATCGAGATGCGGGCCGACGACGTCGCCCGCCGGCTGTGCGACCCGACCGAGCTGGCCACCGCGCTGAAGGCGGTCGGCGGATCGGCCCCGGCCGCCGCGCTGTCGTCGTTCACCGACGCGCTCGAGGCGCGGATCGAGCGGATCACCGCGCCACCGGCGCCGCTGCCGGCCGTCGTGCACTGGCTGGTCCGCGTGGTCGCCGTCGCGCTCGTGGCGCTGCCGCTCTGGGCCCTGCTCGTCCCCTGACGGCGGTGCGTTCCGGCCGTACGCTGACCGTCATGAGCACCGGGGACACTTCGGACACCGCGGGGCCGGACACGGCCGGGTTCGAGGCCCGCGCCCGCGCGCTGGCCGATCTGGGCGTGGTCGGCGTGACCATCGGCTGGCCGGACAACAACGGCGTGCTGCGCTCCCGGACGGTGCCGGTCGAGGCACTGCCCGACGCGGCCACCCGCGGGATCGGGGTGACCACCCTGTTCGCGGTGTTCGACACCCGCGACGGCATCGTGTTCGGCCCGCCCGGGCTGGAGACCCCCGCCGGTGACGTGCGGCTGGTCCCGGCCGCGGGCCCCGAGGGCGTCGTCCCGCTGGCCGGGCGGCCCGGTCTGGCCTGGAGCCCCGGCCGCGTCGTCACCGCCGACGGCGGTCCCTGGCCGTACGACCAGCGCGGCGTCCTGGAACGGCAGGTCGCCGCGGCCGGCGAGGCCGGCCTGTCGGTGCTCGCCGGGTACGAGATCGAGTTCGCCCTCTACCGCGACGACGACCACGAGCCGCCGGTCCCGGCCGTCACCGGCCCCGCCTACGGGCCGGACGTGCTGATCGGGCTGGACGGTTTCGTCACCCGGCTGCTCGCCGACCTGCGCGACAACGGCGTCCCGGTCGGCCAGCTGCACGCCGAGTACGGTCCCGCCCAGCTGGAGCTGAGCATCGGCGCCGCCGATCCGCTGACCGCGGCCGACCGGCAGCTGCTGGCCCGCCAGACCATCCACGCCGCCGCGCTCGCGCACGGCTACCGGGCGAGCTTCGCGCCGCTGCCCTCGACCGGCTCCGCCGGCAACGGCTGGCACCTGCACACCTCGGTCGCCCGCGACGGCGTCAACCTGCTCTCCGGCGGCGACGGGCCTGCCGGATCGACCGCGGACGGCGCGGCCTGGCTGGCCGGGCTGCTGCGCGACATCCACGCGGTGGCCGCGGTGACCGCTCCGGGCGTCACGTCGGTGCTGCGGCGCCGGCCCGGGCACTTCGCGGCCGCCTACGGGTTCTGGGGCATCGAGAACCGGGAGGCGGCGCTGCGCATGGTGCCGGCCACCGGCCTGCTCGGAGCCGGGCATGCGAACGTCGAGCTGAAGGCCTCGGACGCCGCCGCCAACCCCTACCTGGCGCTGGCCGTGGTGATCGGCGCCGGGCTGGCGGGGATCGCGGACCGCCCGGAGCTGCCGGACCCGATCCAGGAGGATCCGGGCACCTGGACCGCCGAGCAGCGCGCCGCGCGCGGCGTGACCGCGCTGCCCACCACCCCGGCCGCGCAGGCCGAGGCGCTGCGCGCGAACCCGCGGATCTCCGCGGTGCTGGGCGAGCACGTTGGCGCCGCGTTCCGGGCGGTGCGGGCCTCGGACGCCGCGTTCGCCGACGGCAGGTCCGTCGAGGACGTGCTGGCCGCCTTCCGGTACCGGTACTGACGGCGACGATGGCGTTCGTCCCCTTCACCGGCGTCGACGCGCTGCTCGCCGAGCACGCCGCCGCCCTGCCCCAGCCCGACCAGCTGTGCGGGCCGTTCGCGGCCCGGCTCGCCGTCGTCGCGCTGACCGGCCGGTCCCGCACCGCGGCGCCGGTCCCGGACGTCACGGAGTTCGCGCGCGTCGCCGGAACGGCGATCTGGCCGCACGAGGTGCCCGGCGCGCGGCCGCCGGGGGCGCCGCCGCGCACGGACCTGTGGTCCGGGCTCGACCGGGCCGCCGACGAGTGGTCCGCGGGCACCTCGGCGGCCGGCGTCGGCAAGGCCGTCGAGGAGATGTCCGGCGGCGCGCTCGCCGCGGTCCCGGCCGCCGGCACCTGGACGCCGGACCGGCTGCGCGTGCTGCTCGACGGGCTCACCGGGGTGCCGGTGCTGCCGGTGGCGAACCTCGACACCGCGCGGCTCGCCTCGTCGCACGTCTCCCCGGAGGCCCTGGACGCCTACCTCGCGACCGGTGAGGACGACGCGCTGCCGGGCGCGGACTGGTCGGCCGGGCACTTCGTGGTGCTCTACGGACGACAGGACGGCCCCGGCGGTACTCTGCTGGCCGTCGCCGACAGCTACCCGCAGCTGGGCGAGAGCGGCCGGCACCGGCAGCCGCTGCCCCGGGTCGCGGCGGCGCTGGCCCGGGAACGGCGGCACACCGGGGGACTGGTGCTGGTCACCGCTGCCGGGCACCAGGAGACCGCGGGCGTCGCGGTCCGGGCGGCCGGCCTGGAGGTGGAGTGGTGGGACAACGGCACCCCGCGGGGCCCCCGGACACCGCGCTGAGGCCGGCACCTCCGTGACCCCGGTCACCTGCCGATCGCGGTGGCGCCCCGGAGCCGGTCGACGGCGCGCTGCGGGTCGCAACCGGGCGTAGCGTGGAATCCGTGCCCGTCACACCACCTGAACTTCCCCGCACCGTCGGCGCGCTGCGCGCGTCCGGCCACGAACTGCGGGCCGTGAAGCACGAGATCCGAGACAACCTCCTGGCAGCCCTGCGCGCGGGCCGCGATCCTTGGCCCGGCATCGTCGGGTTCGGCGACACCGTCGTCCCGCAGCTGGAGCGGGCCCTGATCGCCGGTCACGACCTCGTCCTGCTGGGCGAGCGCGGCCAGGGCAAGACCCGCCTGCTGCGCGCGATCGGCAACCTGCTCGACGAGTGGACGCCGGTGATCGACGGCTCCGAGATCGGCGAGCATCCCTACGAGCCGATCACCCCGGCGTCGATCCGGCGCGCCGCCGAGCTCGGTGACGAGCTGCCGGTCGGCTGGGTGCACCGCAGCCACCGCTACACCGAGAAGCTGGCCACCCCGGACACCGCGGTCGCCGACCTGATCGGCGACGTCGATCCGGTCAAGGTCGCCGAGGGCCGCTCGCTCGGGGACCCGGAGACCATCCACTTCGGGCTCGTCCCGCGGGCCCACCGCGGCATCGTGGCCATCAACGAGCTGCCCGACCTGGCCGAACGCATCCAGGTCGCGCTGCTGAACGTGATGGAGGAGCGCGACATCCAGGTCCGCGGCTACACGCTGCGGCTGCCGCTGGACGTGCTGCTCGTCGCGAGCGCCAACCCGGAGGACTACACCAACCGCGGGCGGATCATCACCCCGCTCAAGGACCGGTTCGGCGCCGAGGTCCGCACCCACTACCCGCTCGAGCTGGCCCCGGAGATCGACCTGGTCCTGCAGGAGGCCGTGCTCGCAGCCGAGGTGCCGCGGCACCTCGTCGAGGTCGTCGCCCGGTTCACCCGGCTGCTGCGCGACTCGTCGGCGATCGACCAGGGCTCCGGGGTGTCCGCCCGGTTCGCGGTGGCCGCCGCGGAGACCGTCGCCGCCGCGGCGCTGCGCCGGGCCGCGCTGGTCGGCGAGGAGCGGGCCTACGCCCGTCCGGTCGATCTGGAGTCGGTGCCCGCGGTGCTGCGCGGCAAGCTGGAGTTCGCGGCCGGCGAGGAGGGCCGCGAGGACGACGTGCTGGAGCACCTGCTGCGCCGGGCGACGGCCGACACCGCCCGGTTCGCGCTGCGCGGCGTCGATCTCGACGAGCTGGCGGTGGAGGTCTCCACCCGGCCGGTGCGCACCGGCGAGCGGGTCCCGGCCCGCGACGTCGTCGCCGCGCTCCCGCAGGTCGAGGCGCTCACCGAGATCGCGGCCCGGCTCGGCGCCGGCGGCACCGAGGCCCCGGGCCCGATGGCGTCCGCGGCCGAGCTGGCGCTGGAACACCTGTTCCTGACCCGCAGGCTGGCGAAGGACACCACCGACGACGGTGACACGGTGTCCTATGGCTGATCCGCGGCGGTCCCGGCGGCGCTGGGCGTACGGGCCGTACACCGGCGGCCCGGACCCGCTCGCCCCGCCGTACGACATCCGGTCCGCGATGGACCGGATCGGCCGCGACGTGATGGAGGGCTCGTCCCCGCGGCAGGCGCTGCAGGAGCTGCTGCGGCGCGGCCTCGACGGCAACCGCGGCCTGGACGAGCTGTCCCGCCGGGTCTGGGAGCGGCGCCGCGAGCTGCAGCGCGACAACCGGGTCGACGGCACCCTGGCGGAGGTGCGCGAGCTGCTGGACCGCGCGCTGGGCGCCGAGCAGGAGTCGCTGCGCAACGAGGACTCCGACGACGCCCGGTTCCGCGAGATGCAGCTCGATGCGCTGCCGTCGGACACCGGCGGTGCGGTCCGGGAGCTCTCCGGGTACGACTGGCGCTCCGCCGACGCCCGCGAGGCGTACCAGGAGATCCGCGACCTGCTCGGCCGGGAGCTGCTCGACCAGCGGTTCGAGGGCATGAAGCAGGCCATGCAGAGTGCGACGCCGGAGGACGTCGAGCGGATCAACGCGATGCTCGACGACCTCAACGGGCTGCTGGAGCAGCATGCCCGCGGCGAGGACACCACCGAGCGGTTCGCCGAGTTCATGCGCGAGCACGGGCAGCACTTCCCGGAGAACCCGCGCAACACCGAGGAGCTGATCGACGCGCTCGCCGCCCGGTCGGCGGCCGCCCAGCGGATGCTGAACTCGATGTCCGCCGAGCAGCGCGCCGAGCTCGCCGAGCTCGCCCAGCAGGCGTTCGGCGATCCGCGACTCGCGCAGTCGCTGTCCCGGCTCGACGCCCAGTTGCAGGGCCTGCGCCCCGGCGAGGACTGGACCGGGCGCGGCGAGTTCCGCGGCGACAACCCGATGGGGATGGGCGAGGCCACCCGGGCGCTGGAGGAGCTGGGGAAGCTCGACGCGCTGGCCGAGCAGCTGGCGCAGAGCTACCCGGGCGCGCGGATGGAGGACATCGATCTCGACGCGCTCACCGAGATGCTCGGCCCGGAGGCGGCCGCCGCCGCCCGCACGCTCGCCGAGCTGGAACGCGAGCTGCAGCGCCAGGACCTGTTCCGCCGGGCCGCGGACGGCTCGCTGATGCTCTCGCCCAAGGCCCTGCGCACGCTCGGCCAGTCCGTGCTGCGCGACGTCGCGGACCGGATCTCCGGCCGGCAGGGGGCCCGGGAGACCCGCCGTGCCGGCGCCGCGGGGGAGGCGACCGGCGCGACCCGGCCGTGGGCGTTCGGCGACACCGAGGCGTGGTCGGTGCCGCGCACCCTGCTCAACGCCCAGCTGCGCCGCGCCGGCGGCGACGACCGGCGGCTCGACGTGTCCGACGTCGAGATCGTCGAGACCGAGCAGCGCACCCGGGCCGCGGTCACCCTGCTGGTGGACACGTCGTGGTCGATGGTCGCCGAGGGCCGGTGGGTGCCGATGAAGCGCACCGCGCTGGCCCTGCACCAGCTGATCTCCACCCGGTTCCGGGGCGACGACCTGACGCTGATCACGTTCGGCAGGCACGCGCAGACCGTCGACCTGGCCGAGCTGGTCGGGATGGAGGGCGTGTACCGGCAGGGCACCAACCTGCACCACGCGCTGCTGCTCGCCCGGGAGCGGCTGGCCCGGCAACCGGATGCCACGCCGGTGGTGCTCGTCGTCACCGACGGCGAGCCGACCGCGCACCTGGAGTCCGACGGCGAGGCGTTCTTCGACTACCCGCCGAGCCCGTACACGCTGCGGGCGACCGTCGACGGTCTGGACCGCCTGATCGGGATGGACGCCCGGTTCACCTTCTTCGTGCTCGGTGACGATCCCGGTCTCGCCGCGTTCACCGATCGGCTGGCCCGGCGCGCCGGTGGCCGGGTCGTGCATCCGGACCTGGACGGCCTCGGTGCGGAGGTGGTCTCGGACTACCTGCGGCGACGCACCGGCTGACCGGGCGCGGTCGGTGGTGCTCGGCCGGGCGTTGCGCGGTGCCGGGTCGGGGGCGGGGTGTCCGGCTCGGCGTCGTCGGGTGGCGCCCGGTCAGGGCCGGAGGTGCTCGGCGGCCCAGGACCGCAGGGTGGTCGGGGTGGTGGTCGTCGCGTCCCTGGGTTGCTCGGGGACGAAACCCCCGGTGAGGCCGGTGGCCATCCCGGCGATCGCATCGACCTCGGGTGCACCCAGCCCGGCGGCGAGCAGTGCGGCGCGGAAGTCGGCGTCCGGGATGTGCACGGCGGCCACCGGGTGCCCGTGCAGCTCCGCCAGCAGCTCCGCGACCTGCGCGAACGACAGATCCTGCGGCCCGTGGACGGCCTGGACCAGCCGGCCACTCCAGGACGGGCCGAGCAGCCGGGCCGCCGCGACGTCGCCGATGTCGCGCGGATCCACCCACGGCAGCGGATGCTCCACCGGCCACGGGGTCGGCAGCGTGCCCGCCGCCAGGTCGTCGGCCGACAGCAGCAGGTTGGTGGTGAAGTAGCCGCACCGCAGGTGCAGGACCGGGGTGCCGGTCCCGTCGAGCGCGGTCTCGGTGGCGGCGAGGCCGTCGATGTCACCGGCCCCGGTCCGCAGCTCGGCGCCGACACTGCTCTGGAACACGGTGCCGCCGATCCCGTGGACGGAGGCGGCCTCGGCGACCACCGCGGCGCAGGTGCGGTGCTGCACCATCGGGTCCGATCCGGGTGGCGCCGGCGGGTTCACCCAGTACAGCCGGTCGGCGCCCGCAGTCGCACGCAGGACGGCGTCCCGGTCGGTCTGGTCGGCCCGCACCGGTTCGACGTGTCCCGCGAGGTCCGGCGGCAGCCGTCCCGGATCCCGGAGCAGGGCCACCGGGCGGACGCCGGCCTGCACCAGCAGCCGGAGCACCCGGGACCCGACGTTGCCGGTCGGGGTGGTCACCACGATGCGCATCCGGACACTCTGCCAGCGCTGCCGCTCCCGGCCCACGTTCGCCCGGGTTCGTAGCGTTCGGTGTCAGGATTCGGTGCGCAGGTCGCTCGCCCCGGTACGAATGCTACGGGCCAGCTCCCCGGCCTGGTCGGTCCGCCGCCGCCCGTGGGCCAGCACCACCTGCACCGGCCCGAGCGGAGGCAGCCCGGCGCGGCCCGGGATCTCGACCAGTCCGTCCGGGACGAGCGTCGCGGCGTGTGCGATCACCCCCAGCCCGGCGAGCGCGGCGGCGCGCAGCCCGGAGAGGCTGCCGCTGGTGCAGGCCATCCGCCAGGGCCGCCCGACGGCCTCCAGCGCGCCGATCGCGGCGGAGCGGGACAGGCTCGGCGGCGGGTAGGCGAGCAGCGGCACCGGATCGCCGGGGCCGAGCCGGAGGCCGGGCGCGCCGACCCAGACGAACCGGTCCCGGCGGATGACGGAGCGGCCGTCGTCGGGCCCGGGGAGGCGTTTGGCGACCATCAGGTCGAGCTCGCCGGCCTCCAGGCGTCGTTCCAGGTCGTCGGCCAGCCCGACGGTCAGCTCCAGGTCGACCTGCGGGTGCCGGTGCCGGAAGTCGGCGAGGATGGCCGGCAGCCGGGTCATCACCAGGTCCTCGGACACCCCGAACCGGACCCGGCCGTGCACCCGGGACGCCTGGAAGTGCGCCATCGCCCGTTCGCCGGCGTCGAGGATGGTGGCGGCGAACTCCTCCATCGCCTCGCCGTCGGCGGTCAGCGACACCGAGTGTGTGTCGCGGTCCAGCAGCGGCCGGCCGACCGCGTCCTCCAGCCGCCGCACGTGCTGGCTGACGGTGGACTGGCCGAGCCCGAGCTGCGCGGCGGCCCGGGTGAAGCTGCGGGCCCGCGCGACGGCGGTGAAGGAGCGGAGCAGCACCGGGTCCAGCACGCCCGCGAGGCTAGCGCAGTCATCGCGTCGTGTGATGACAGTCAATGGGTCCAGCGGGTTTCCGAATGACGGGCGGCGATCCAGAATCGATCACCATGCGCGTGCGTCCCGACCCCTATCTGGTTCTGCTGCTCGTCACCGTCGGGATCGCGGCGCTCGCGCCGGCCCGCGGCCCGATGGCGCAGGTCGTCGACGTCGTGGTGACGGTCGCCATCGCGCTGCTGTTCTTCCTCTACGGCGCCCGGCTCTCCGCGGCCCAGGCGCTCGGCGGGCTGAAGCACTGGCAGCTGCACGGCACCGTGCTCGCGATCACGTTCGTGCTGTTCCCGCTGCTCGGGCTCTCGGTGCTGCTGCTGCCCGAGTGGCTGCTCCCGGCGCCGCTGGCGATCGGCGTCGTCTTCCTGTGCTGCCTGCCCTCGACCGTCCAGTCGTCCATCGCGTTCACCGGGATCGCCCGCGGGAACGTGCCCGGCGCGATCGTCGCGGCCTCGGTGTCGAACGTGCTCGGCGTGTTCCTCACCCCGCTGCTCGCGGCGCTGCTCCTGGCGACCAGCGGCGGCTTCGATCCGTCGTCGTTCGGCGACATCGCGCTGCGCCTGCTGGTGCCGTTCCTGGCCGGGCAGGCCGCCCGGCCGTTGATCGGCGGCTTCGTCACCCGGCACAAGAAGCGCCTGACCCTGCTCGACCGGGGCGCGATCCTGCTGGTCGTCTACGCCGCGTTCAGCGAGGGCATGGTCGCCGGGATCTGGGAGCAGATCACCCCGCTGTCGCTCGGCGTGCTGTTCGGCATCTGCGTGCTGCTGCTGGGGCTGGTGCTGGGCGCGACCGCGCTCGGCGCCCGGCTGCTCGGGTTCGACGCCGCCGACCGGATCACGATCGTCTTCTGCGGCTCGAAGAAGTCCTTGGCCAGCGGCCTGCCGATCGCCGGGGTGCTGTTCGGCGGCCCGGCCGCGGCGCTGGTCGTCGTGCCGCTGCTGGTGTTCCACCAGCTCCAGCTCGTCGTCTGCGCGATGATCGCGAACCGGCTCGGGCGCCGTCGTGCGCACCTCGACGACGACGCACCCGCCGGGGCACCATCGCGGGCGTGAGCGGAGCGACGCCGTCCTGCCGGATCTGCGGCACCCTCCGGCCCGGGGAGCCCGGCGCCGCGGCGGTGGCGGGCTGGGTGTCCGACCGCGACGGCCGCGGCCGCGAGGGCTGGCTCTGCCCGCCCTGCGCCCGCCGGCACGTCCGCGACATCGAGTCCAAGCTCGACGCCGAGTGGTGGTGAGCCCGCCCGGGCGGCCGGTGAGATGATCACCCGTCCGGAATCCGTGGGCGGCACCGCGCGTTCGGCAGCGTGAGTGCACCCGAGCAGCTAGGTAGGTTTGACCGTATGGACACCTGGGCCCCGACCGACGTCCCGGCACTGGAGGGCAGCGGTCCGCCGCTGCGGCTGCACGACACCGCGACCGGGCGGGTCCGGCCGACCGCACCCGGCGCGGTCGCCACGATGTACGTCTGCGGGATCACCCCCTACGACGCCACCCACCTCGGGCACGCCGCCACCTACCTGGCGTTCGACCTGGTGCACCGGCTGTGGCGCGATCTCGGGCACGACGTGCACTACGTCCAGAACGTCACCGACATCGACGAGCCGCTGCTCGAGCGGGCCGAGCGCGACCAGGACGACTGGGTCGTCCTCGGGCTGCGCGAGACGGCGCTGTTCCGCGAGGACATGGAGGCGCTGCGGGTGCTCCCGCCGCGTCAGTTCGTCGGCGCGGTCGAGGCCATCCCGGAGATCGCCGAGCTGGTGGCGAAGCTGCTCGCGTCCGGCGCCGCCTACCGGATCGACGACCCGGAGTACCCGGACGTCTACCACGACGTGTCCGCCACCGGCCGGTTCGGCTACGAGTCGAACTACGACCAGGAGACCATGCTGCGCTTCTCCCGCGAGCGCGGCGGCGACCCGGACCGGCCCGGTAAGCGGAACCCGCTCGATCCGCTGCTGTGGCGGATGGAGCGCCCTGGCGAGCCGTCCTGGCCGTCCACCGATCTCGGCCGCGGCCGCCCCGGCTGGCACGTGGAGTGCGCGGCGATCGGGCTGAACCGGCTCGGCCCGCAGATCGACCTCAACGGCGGCGGCTCGGACCTGATCTTCCCGCACCACGAGTGCGGCGCCCTGCACACCGAGTCGATCACCGGCCAGCATCCGTTCGCCCGGCACTACACGCACACCGGCATGATCGGGCTGGACGGCGAGAAGATGTCGAAGTCCAAGGGGAACCTGGTCTTCGTGTCCAAGCTGCGCAACTCCGGGGTCGACCCGAACGTCATCCGGGTCGCGCTGCTGGCCGGCCACTACCGCACCGACCGCTCCTGGACCGACGAGGTGCACGCGCTGGGGGAGCGGCGGGTCGCCCGCTGGCGGGAGGCGGTCCGGCTCGACGCCGGGCCGGACGCCGCCGAGCTGGTGACGAAGCTGCGCACCCACCTCGCCGACGACCTGGACACCCCCGGCGCGCTCGCCGCGGTCGACGCCTGGGCCGATGAGGCGCTCACCCGCCGCGGTGCGGACCGGGCCGCCCCCGGGACCGTCCGGACCGCGCTGGATGCGCTGCTGGGCGTCCGCCTCTGAGCTCCCGGGCCGTCCCCGGGTCACGAGGTCGTCGCGACGGTGATCCGGCGGGCCCGCGGCTCGCACGGCCCGAAGTCCGGTGCCGGACCGAGGGCGGTGCCGAAGGAGGTGTAGCGGCCGCCGGCGGCGACCAGCCAGGCGGCGGCCCGGCCGACGGTGCCGCCCGCCCCGTCGAACACCGCCGCCGGCCCGGCCGGGAGCAGCGCGTGCACCCCGGCGACCCATCCCCGGCGGCCGTGGTCGACGGCGTGCACCGCCCCGAGACCGAGCGCCGACCGTGCCGCCCGTGCCCCGCGGACGACGCCGACGACCCGCGCGCCGGCGTCGGTCAGCAGCCGCACGAGCAGCGCGCCCGGCCCGGTTGCGGCGGGCAGCACCAGGACGTCCTGCCCGGGCCGGACCGGGGTCAGCGCCAGCGCCCGCAGCGCGGTCCCGGCGTCGTCGGCGAGGCCGGCGGCGGGCTCCGGGCCGGGCCGCCCGGGCAGGACGACGACGTCGTCGGCCGGGACGACGAGCTGCCGGTCCACCACGCCGTCCTCGGCCCGGGTCAGCACCGGCCGGCCGCGCAGGCACGCCGGCACGCCGGGGCCGAGCGCGGTGACCGTCCCGGCCACGGTGCGGCCCGGCTCGTGCCGCCCGGACCCGGTGCCCGCCGCAGCGTCCACCGGCCCGGGCGCCGCCACGCACACCGCCACGCACACCGTCACCTCACCCCGGCCCGGTTCCCCGTCCATCGCCCGCTCCTCCCGCGTCCCGGGACCGAGCGTTCTCCCTGAACCCCGCTTCAGGTCCAGGGCGTGGTGGTGCGGTTCACGGCCCGAGCCCGGCCGCCCTGGCCCGGTCGGCGGCGTCGGCCCGGTCGGCCACGCCCAGCTTCGCGAGCACCGACGACACCAGGTTGCGGACGGTTTTCTCGCTCAGCCCCAGCCGGCCCGCGATCCGCGGGTTGGTCAGACCGGCGGCCAGCCCGGTCAGCACCTCCCGCTCCCGGGCGCTGAGCTGCGGGAACGGCAGCGGCGCCGGGGTCGCCGGGGCCAGCAGCGCGGGCAGTCGCCCGGCCACCGACGGGCCGAGGATCGCCTCACCGCCGGCGACGGTGCGCACCGCCCGCAGGATCTCCGCCCGGGCCGCGCCCTTGAGCAGGTAGCCGCGGGCGCCGGCGCGCAGCGCGGCCAGCACCGAGTCGTCGTCGCCGGACATGCTGAGCACCAGCACCCTGGCGTGCGGGCTGGCGGTGACGATCCGCTCGGTCGCGGTGATCCCGCCCATCCCGGGCATGGTCAGGTCGAGCAGCACGACGTCCGGATGGTGCGCGACGACCGCGGCGAGCGCCTCCTCGCCGGTCCCGGCCTCGCCGCACACCTCGACGTCGGCGGCGGTGCCGAGCAGTGTCCGCAGCCCGGCCCGGAACGGGGCGTGGTCATCGACGATCAGCGTCCGGATCCGGTCCATCCGCACCTCCCGCTCCGTTCCCGGCCGGGAGCACGGCGTGCACCCGGGTCCCGCCGCCGCCGGCGGCCGGGCCGACCGTAGCGCGGCCGCCCAGCTCCGCGGCCCGCTCGGCCATCGACCGCAGCCCGACCCCGGTCCCGGGCCCGTCCGGCGGGCCGATCCCGTCGTCGGTGACCGTGACGTGCAGGTCGTCGCCGCACATCCGCAGCGCCACCCCGATCCGGGTGGCCCGGGCGTGCCGGTCGGCGTTGGCGACGGCCTCGGTGACGATCCGCAGCGCCGCCACCTCGGCGGCGGCCGGCAGCTGCGGCAGCGGCGCCGGCAGGTCGAGCTCGGCGGCCGGCACGCCGCGCGGCCTGCCCTGCAGCTGGGCCCGGACCGTCCCGGCGAGCCCGAGCGTGTCCAGCGCGGGCGGCCGCAGACCGTCGACGAGCCGCCGGACGTCGTCGAGCGCGGTCCTGGCCTGCACCGCGATCTCGGCGAGCTCGTCCGGCCCGCCGCCGGTCTCCCGGGCCGCGTCGGCCCGCATGACCAGCCCGGCCAGCGTCGGGCCGAGGCCGTCGTGCAGGTCGCGCCGCATCCGCCTGCGCTCCTCCTCGCGGGCCCGTACCAGGTGCTCCCGGGACCGCTGCAGGTCCTCGGCGAGCAGCCGGGCCCGGTCGGTCGCCCGCACGGCGCGGACGGTGCTCGCGATCGGCCCGGACAGGTCGCGCAGCAACCGGCGGTCGCGCGCCGACAGGCTTCGCTCGCCGGGCCGCGGCCCCAGCACCAGCCGTCCGACGTGCTCGGCACCCGCGGTCAGCTCGACGATCTCCTCGCCGGCGGGCGCCGGATCCGGCCCGGCGGCGGCGGCGCGGATCGGGCGCCCGGCGTCCGCGTCGACCTCGATCCGCACCGACGACAGCTGGAGTGCGTCCCGGACGGTGCCGGCGATCCCGGGCAGCGACGACGGATCGGCGACCGCCTCCAGCCGGTGGCCGAGGCCGGCGAGCACCGCGTAGGGGTCGCCGCGCTCGCCGTAGAGGAACCGGTCGACCCGGCGCTGCAACCGGCTGCGCAGCGGTGCGAACAGCACCGCCGCCACCGCGACGCCGAGCAGCGCCGCCGGCAGGTCCCCGCGGCTGCCGAGCAGCGGTTCCAGCATCCGCCCGCCGAGCGCGACGGCGCCCAGGTAGATGCCGACGACGCTGCCGGACAGCACGACCAGCACCACGGTCCGGCCGATCACCAGCTCGATGTCGAGCAGCCGGTGCCGGGCCACCGCGATCCCGATGGACACCGGCACCAGCAGCGCCGCGGTGGAGCCGAGCAGCTCCCAGAACGGCACCGCCGACGGCCACGGCCCCGGCTCGTCGTCGGTGAGTCCGGCGACGAGCCGGGCGAGCACGACCAGCGCCGCCATCCCGAGCGCCCAGACCGGCCAGGCAAGCCTGCGCCGCTCGGTGCTGCCCGGTGCGGCCCGGCCGAAGCGGACGACGAGCAGCACCACCCCGGCCACCATCACCAGCCCGCAGGCCAGGGTGAACAGCGTCGTCACCGGTTCGGCGAGGCCGGCCAGCGCCGGGACGCCGAGCGGATTGGGCCGGGTCCCGACGCCGAGCTGGGTGTCCGGGCCGGGACGCACCGCGGCGAGCAGCGCGGCCGGCACGGCCAGTGCGGTCAGCCCGAGCACGGCGGGCCGGCCCCGGCGGGGCACCGTCCCGTGCGGGAACACCAGCGGCACCAGCACCAGCATCAGGTTCGCCGGCACCCACAGCCAGGTCTGCGGCCAGCCGAGCGCGGCCGCCGCGATCGAGCCCTCCGGCAGCCGCAGGGCCAGCCGCCCGGCGGCCTCGGGCAGCGCGAAGCAGGCCGCGGAGCCGAGCAGGAGCAGGCCGACCCGGTGCCCGGGGCGGTGCTCGAGCACCAGCCCGCCGGTCACCGCGCAGGCCGCGACGAACGGCAGCACCCAGAGCTGGGTCAGCGGTTCGCCGGCGTCCAGGGCGAGCGCCGCGGCGACGGCGCACACCAGCAGGACGGCGCCCGCGGCACCGGATCGGGAGGTCACCGGTTCAGTCTGCCGCCGCGCGGGCCGCGCTGCGGGCGAGCAGCGGCCCGGACACGATCAGCCACAGCGCACCGGGCAGCAGCGCGATGTACTGCACCGGCGCCAGCTGGGTGGCGAGCAGCAGCACGGCGGCGACCGCGCCGGTGACCGCGAGCCCGCGGCCCACCGAACGCCGCGCGAACCCGGCGCGGGCGACGGCGGCGGCGCTGAGGCCGAGACCGCCCCACAGCCACGGTACCGCCCCGTAGTGGACCACCATCGAGCCGACGGTGTCCGGATCGGCGATCGCGCCGTCGCCGACCGACCACCACAGCTCGGTGTCCAGCCCGGCGCCGAGGAACACCGCGACGGCGGTCAGCGCCACCCCGCCCGCGGCCACCGCGGGCACCAGGCCGCCGGGCGGCTCGCGCAGCGCGAGATGCCGGTACAGGCCGGCGGCGAACACCATCAGCAGCGTGACGACCAGCGCGGACAGCGCCTGGTGCGCCCAGACGATGCTGCTGTGCTCGGCCACCGACGCGGTCATCCGGCTGCTGTCGCCGGCGTCCCAGGCGTCCTGGGTGTAGATGCCCGCGGTGCCGAGCAGGCCGGCCGCGCCGGCGAGCCCGGCGGCGGCGCCGCACCAGGCCCAGCCGGTGCCGGGCGGGCCGGCGACGAGCCGGGTGGGTGCGGTGCGGGGGAGTGGTGGCGGGACGGCGTGCACGGCGGGATCCTCTCCGGACGGGATGTCGGTCGGGAACCACCGTGTCGCCGCCGGTGTCCCGGCCGGCAGGGCCGGTCCGTCCCGGCCGGCCGGGACGCACCCGGGACCGGCCGCCGCCCGGTTCAGGCCCGGCGCCGGTCCACGGCCAGCACCGCGGGCACCGCCGACGCCAGCAGCCCGGCCGGCACCAGGAAGGCGGCCAGCGGATCGGCGTGGTGCAGCGGGGTGATGACCATCGGCGACGCCGCCGTCCCGGCGAACCGGCCCGCCTGCACGACCGACACCGCCCCGCCGCCGTTCGCCCCGCCCGGGCCGAGCGCGAGCGTGTTCACCCCGACCAGGACGAACTGGCCGCACACCCCGGCCAGCGCCCAGCAGGTCACGACCGCGGCGAGCACCGGGGCCGTGCCGATCCCGGCGACCGTCAGCGCCCCGCCGACGGCGCCGAGCGCGACGCAGCGGCGCGCGCCGATCCGGTCGATCGCGCCGCCGACCGCCCGGGCGGACAGGATCCCGGCGACACCGAGCGCGGTCAGCACCAGCCCGCGGGCGCCCGAGCCGAGCTCGAAGACCTCCTCCAGGCGCAGCGCGAGCAGGAAGTTCAGCCCGGCCAGCAGCCCCCAGCCCAGCCCGGCGGCCAGCCCGAGCCGCAGGATCGGGCCGGTCCACACCGAGCGCAGCCGCGGCCGCCCGGCCGGTGACGGCCCCGGAGCGGCCCCGCCGGGCAGCCCGACCAGCCCGAGCGGCAGCGCGACCGCGGCGGCGCCGCCGAACGCCAGCCGCCAGTCGACCTCCGCGGCCAGGCCGCCGACCAGCGGGGCGAACGTCTGGCCTGCGGCCTGCAGCGAGCTGAACCAGCCCAGCGCCCGGCCGAGCCGGTCGGGCTCCACCGTCGCGGCCAGCGCGGCCAGCAGCAGCGGCGTGGTGAAGGCGTTCGCGACGCCCTGCAACGCCCGGGCGGCCAGGAACACCGTCCAGGTCGCCGCGAGCATGCAGGCCAGCGAGGCGACGACGTACAGCGCGTACCCGGCGACCACGGTCCGGGACCGGCCCCACCGCTCGCCGAGCGTGCCGGAGACGAGCAGCGCGGCGGCGAACGGCAGCAGGTAGGCCGTGATGGACGCCGACGCGGCCGCCGTCGGGACACCGAACTCGGCACCCAGCTCCGGCAGGATCGCCGCGGTCAGGCCACCGCCGAACGGGCCCAGGAAGGCGCCCGCGAACAGCGCGACCCGGCGGATCAGGAGTTCGGGCCGCGGCGGCGCAGGTAGCGTTCGAAGTCGGCGGCGATCGCGTCGCCGGAGGTCTCCCGCATCTCGGTCCGCGCCTCCTCCTCGTCCGACTCGTTGGCCTGCTCCTCGAGCTGGCGGACGTACTCGCGGACCTCGTCGTCGGCGTCGGCCATCTCGGAGACCGTCCGCTCCCACTCCTCGGCCTTCTCCGGGAGCGAGCCGAGCGGCACCTCGACGTCGAGCGCCTCCTCGATCCGGTGCAGCAGCGCCACCGCCGCCTTCGGCACCTGGGCCTGCGAGACGTAGTGCGGCACCTCGGCCCAGTACGAGACGGCCGGGATCCCGGCCTGCACGCAGGCCTGCTGGAACACCGCGACGATGCCGGTCGGGCCCTCGTAGTTCGACGGCTCGGTGCCCATCTCGGCGAGCGACTCCGCGTCCCAGGACGTCCCGTTCACCGGGGTGGGGCGGGTGTGCGGGACCTCGGTGAGCAGCGCACCCAGTGTGATGACCTTCGTCACTCCCAGCCGTTCGGCCTGACCGATCAGCTCGGCACAGAACGAGCGCCAGCGCAGGTTGGGCTCGATCCCGTTGACCAGCACGACGTGCCGTCCGGTGCCGGGCAGCGTCGCCCAGGACAGCCGGGTGGTCTGCCACTCGATCCGCCGGGTCACCCCGCCGGCCAGCTTCACGTGCGGCCGCGTGACCTGGAAGTCGTAGTACTCCTCGGGATCGATCGAGGTCAGCGGCTCGGCATCCCAGCTGAGCTCCAGGTGCTCCAGAGCGGTGCTCGCGGCCTCCCCGGCGTCGTTCCAGCCCTCGAACGCGGCGATGAGGACCGGCTCGACCAGGTCGGGGGTCTCTCCGCCACCCGTGGTGCTCGGCTCTCGGTCGGTCATCGGACCAGCCTACGACCCCGGACGCTCAGAACCCGGGTGAGACCCGGCCGGCGGGTAGCCTGACTGATCGTGTCATCTACGACGGGAGCGGATCACTCGGTGAGCAACTCTTCGGGCGGCGAGAACACGGCAGCTCAACCGGACCCTGAACGGGTCCAACGGGTGGAGCGGAAGACCCAACAGCTCAGGGAGTTGCTGGGCCGGCGGATCGGGGTCATCGACGGCGCGTGGGGCACCGTCATCCAGGGGCTGGGGCTGTCCCCCGAGGACTACACGGCGGACTTCCTGGACGGCCACCCCAAGGACACCAACGGCGACCCGGACCTGCTGAACCTGACCCGTCCGGACGTCATCCTCGACGTGCACCGCCGGTACTTCGAGTCCGGCGCGGACCTGACCACCACCAACACCTTCACCGCGACCACGATCGGCCAGGCCGACTACGCGCTGGAGGACTACGCCGGCCGGATGAACACCGAGGCCGCGCGGCTGGCCCGGCAGGCCGCCGACGAGGCCGAGGCGGCCACCGGCGAGCCGAAGTGGGTGGCCGGGTCGATCGGGCCGCTCAACGTCACCCTGTCGCTGTCGCCGAAGGTGGAGGACCCGGCCTACCGCGCCGTCACCTACCAGCAGGTCTACGACTCCTACGCCGCGCAGATCGCCGCGCTGGACGCGGGCGGCGTGGACATCCTGCTGATCGAGACCATCTTCGACACGCTGAACTCCAAGGCGGCGCTGCAGGCCGCCCGCGACACCGCGCCGCACCTGCCGGTGTGGATCTCGGTGACGATCGTCGACCGCTCCGGCCGGACGCTGTCCGGGCAGACCGTGGACGCGTTCTGGACCTCGGTGCGGCACGCCGAGCCGCTGGTCGTCGGCCTGAACTGCGCGCTGGGTGCGGACGAGATGCGCCCGCACGCCGCGGCGCTGTCCGAGATCGCCGACACCTTCATCGCGACCTACCCGAACGCCGGGCTGCCGAACGCGTTCGGCGGCTACGACGAGACGCCGGACCAGACCGCCGCGCTGCTGCGCGAGTTCGGCGAGGCCGGTCTGGTCAACATCGTCGGCGGCTGCTGCGGCACCGGGCACGACCACATCCGGGCGATCGCCGACGCGGTCAAGGACCTGCCCCCGCGGGTCCCGGTCGAGGCGCCGACGAGCACCCGGTTCTCCGGCCTGGAGCGCTTCGAGATCGGCCCGGACACCGGCTTCGTGATGATCGGTGAGCGGACCAACGTCACCGGCTCCAAGCGGTTCCGCAGGCTGATCGAGTCCAAGGACTACAACGGCGCGCTGGACGTCGCGCTGGACATGGTCCGCGGCGGCGCGAACATGCTGGACGTCAACATGGACGCCGACCTCCTCGAGTCCGACGAGGAGATGACGACCTTCCTGAACCTGCTGGCCACCGAGCCGGAGATCGCCCGGCTGCCGATCATGATCGACAGCTCCCGGTGGGGGGTGATCGAGGCCGGCCTGCGGTGCGTGCAGGGCAAGGGCGTGGTCAACTCGATCAGCCTCAAGGAGGGCGAGGAGCCGTTCCTGGAGCAGGCCAGGATCGTCCGCTCGTTCGGTGCGGGCGTCGTGGTGATGGCGTTCGACGAGACCGGGCAGGCCGACACCGCCGACCGTAAGGTCGAGATCTGCGGGCGTGCCTACGACCTGCTGGTCGAGCAGGCCGGGTTCCCGCCCGAGGACATCATCTTCGACCCGAACATCCTCGCCGTCGCCACCGGCATGGAGGAGCACAACGACTACGCGCGCAACTTCATCGAGGCGCTGCCGCGGATCAAGGAGCGCTGCCCGGGGGCGCACATCTCCGGCGGCGTGTCGAACCTGTCGTTCGCCTTCCGCGGCAACAGCGTCGTCCGCGAGGCGATGGACTCCGCGTTCCTGTTCCACGCCATCAAGGCCGGCCTGGACATGGGCATCGTCAACGCCGGCCAGCTCGCCGTCTACCAGGACATCCCGGCCGACCTGCTGGAGATGGTCGAGGACGTCCTGTTCAACCGCAGGCCGGACGCCACCGACCGGCTGGTCGAGTCGGCCGACCGGTTCAAGGGCGAGGGCACCCAGCGCAAGGTCGACCTGACCTGGCGGGAGAACGACGTCCGCGACCGCATCTCGCACGCGCTGGTGCACGGCATCGTCGACTACGTCGAGGAGGACACCGAGGAGGCCCGCGTGCAGGCCGCCCGGCCGCTCGACGTCATCGAGGGCCCGCTGATGGACGGCATGAAGATCGTCGGCGACCTGTTCGGCGACGGCAAGATGTTCCTGCCGCAGGTCGTCAAGAGCGCGCGGGTGATGAAGCGCGCGGTCGCCTACCTGGAGCCCTTCATGGAGAAGGAGAAGGAGGAGGCCAGGGCCCGCGGCGAGGTCCAGTCCGACCGCGGCAACGGCAAGGTCGTCATGGCCACGGTCAAGGGCGACGTGCACGACATCGGCAAGAACATCGTCGGCGTGGTGCTGGGCTGCAACAGCTACGAGGTGATCGACCTCGGCGTGATGGTGCCCGCCCAGACGATCCTGGACACCGCGGTGGCCGAGGGCGCCGACGTCGTCGGGCTGTCCGGGCTGATCACCCCGTCGCTGGACGAGATGGTCGGTGTGGCCGCGGAGATGGAGCGGCGCGGGCTGAAGCTGCCGCTGCTGATCGGCGGCGCGACCACCTCCAAGCAGCACACCGCGGTGAAGATCGCGCCCGCCTACGACGGCGACGTGCTGCACGTGCTCGACGCGTCCCGGGTCGTCGGCGTGGTCTCCGACCTGCTCGACGACGACCGCTCCGAGGTGCTGTCGAGGACCAACGCCGAGGACCAGGAGCGGCTGCGCGAGCAGCACGCCGGGCGCGAGCAGAAGCCGCTGCTCGGCATCGAGGAGGCCCGCGCCAACCCGGAGAAGGTCGCCTTCGACGAGCTGCCGGTGCCGGCGTTCACCGGCACCCGGGAGTGCGCCCCGTCGATCGCCGAGCTGCGCGAGCTGATCGACTGGCAGTTCCTGTTCCTGGCCTGGGAGATGAAGGGCAAGTTCCCGCAGATCCTGGACGAGCC